>NZ_WTLA01000044.1:0-22234 GCF_011378845.1 Pseudoalteromonas sp. Z9A4 | reverse complement strand
AGCAAAGCAGAAGAAAGCGATGCGCAGTACAGCTTATCTTGAAAAGGTATTGAATTTATAGTGTTTTTTCATGCTCTTGCCCTGGGTATATTGTCTGATCCAACAATCAAAAAAGTGGGCTTTGGATTAAAAGAAGACAAAAAAATTATTTTTAGAAAATTTGGAATTAGATTGGAAAATACAATCGAATTATCCTCTAAGGTCATGCATTTTGCTCAAGTAACGCAGCGTGTTGGCGCAAGGGCTGCTGTGGCAATGTTTTTTAATCAGCGTTTATCTAAAGGAGCACAGCGTTCAAATTGGTCTGTTTTCCCTTTAAAAGATCACCAAAAAATGTACGCCGCAAATGACGCTCATTCAGCATTACTAATCGAACTTGAAATAGAAAAACAAAATAGTGATAAATAAGATGGCTGCGCTTGTATATTTAATTAAATACCAACAATACCTTTTTTTAGGGCTACCGTTGTTACACGAACTATAGGCTATATAACGCAATAAAATTATATCGTTAAAACACTTCACTTTATTGCGCTGAGTTATAGTTATTTTTAACACTGATAATTAATTGGGTATTTAAAAGCTTATAGCTTATGGCTCGTTAGTTAATAAAAAGGGTGCCGTTCTACTTGTTTGAGATTTAGCTACGTCTTCGGGTGAACCTTGCGCTACAATTAAGCCGCCTTCTTCACCAGCACCAGGGCCTACATCAATTATCCAGTCACTATTACGGGCTACTTGCATATCGTGTTCAACCATAATAACGGTATTGCCAGCATCAACTAATTTATTTAACTGTGACATTAGCATTGATACATCAGATGGATGCAGACCTGTGGTTGGCTCATCAAGAATATAAAGCGTGTTGCCGCGCTGCGCACGTTGCAGCTCGGTTGCTAATTTAATACGTTGCGCTTCACCGCCAGAAAGCTCAGTTGCAGGTTGTCCTAAACGCAAATACCCAAGACCTACTTGCATAAGTGCATCGAGTGCTCGCAGTATTGCAGGCTCATTTTCAAAAAAGGTATGCGCCGATTCAACCGTTAAATTGAGAATATCGCTTATGTTTTTATCACGATATGTAACCTCAAGTGTTTGCTCGTTATAACGTTTGCCATGACACACTTGGCAAGGTGAATAAACGCTAGGTAAAAACAGTAGCTCTATACTCACAAAGCCAACGCCTTCACAATTTTTACAGCGACCTTTAGCAACATTAAACGAAAAACGACCGGCATCGTAACGGCGCTCTTTTGCTTTTTGGGTTGAAGCAAATAGTTTACGCACGTGATCAAATAAACCCGTATAGGTAGCTAAGTTTGAACGAGGTGTACGGCCAATCGCTTTTTGATTTACGGTAATTAGGCGGCTTATATTATTTATACCTTCAATGATTTTTCCGCTGGTGTGTGTTTGCAGCTCTTGTTCGAGTAAGTCGGCTTCGTCGGTTGGCGCTTCCGTTATTATTTTTTGCCCAAGTGCTTCGTAAACAAGTTCTACTAACGCTTGGCTCACTAGGCTTGATTTACCAGAGCCCGAAACACCAGTAACGGTTGTCATAACACCCAGTGGAAATTCTGCATTGAGTTTTTTAAGGTTGTTACGCTCAATATCAGCCAATTTTAACCACGCACTAGGCTGCCTTTGCTCCTTTTTTTGCGCGCTGTTTTGAGTAGACTCTTGACTGGCGTTTTTAGCAAAAAGGTGACGTCCGGTGTGCGAATTTTTTATTTTTCTTAACCCTTCAACAGGGCCGCTGTAAATAATGTTGCCACCATGCACACCTGCATCAGGGCCTACATCAACAATCCAATCGGCATGTTTAACAACGCTAACATCGTGTTCAACAACAAATACAGAATTGCCAGCCGCTATTAGCTCATCAAGCGCTTTTAGCAATGCTTTTGTGTCTGCAGGGTGTAAACCCGCTGAAGGTTCATCTAACACGTAAACTACCCCAAATAATTTAGAGCGAATTTGTGTGGCAAGTCGTAATCGTTGTAGCTCTCCGGGTGAGAGTGTTGGCGTTGTACGCTCTAGCGACAAGTACCCTAAACCAAGCATGGTTAGTGCTTCAATACGGGTGAGAATATCGCTGGCAATGCGCTTTGTAACAATGGCTTGCTCTGGATTTTTTGTATTTTTATTTACTTTTGTATTAGCGGCGTTACTTAGTTTTTTAGCAAGCTCGTTTAATGTAAGTTGAGATAGCTCGCCAATATCAAGCCCTGCAAATTTAACACTTAACGATGTTTGTTTTAATTTTTTACCTTGGCAAGTAGGGCACTGCGATATTTGCATAAACTGCGATACGCGCTTTTTTGTACGCGGGCTTTGCGTGGTAGCAAAAGACTGTAAAACAAAGCGTTTAGCGCTTGAAAAAGTTCCCATGTAGCTTGGATCTTCGTTATTTTTTATCGCATTCTGTGTTTGCTCATAGGTGTAATCTGGGTATACCGGCACAGTAGGTGTTTCGTCGGTAAATAAAATCCAATCCCGTGCTTTTTTAGAAAGTTTGTTCCAAGGTGTGTCTATGTCATAACCAAGGGAAGTAAGAATACGGCTTAGGTTTTTACCTTGCCATGCTGGTGGCCACGCTTCAATGGCGCGCTGGCGAATAGTTTTTGTATCATCTGGCACAAGTAGCTTTTCGGTTACTTCAAACACTCGGCCTATTCCTGAGCATTCTGGGCACGCACCTTGTGGCGTATTCGGCGAAAACGCATCGGCGTAAAGTATGCTTTGCCCTTTGGGGTATTCGCCTGCACGAGAGTAAAGCATGCGTAGCGCGTTAGAAATAGTTGTTATGCTGCCAACGGATGAGCGAACCGAGGGCGCGCCGCGTTGCTGCTGCAAAGCAACGGCAGGCGGTAGTCCTTCAATAGAATCAACATCGGGCTCATCAACTTGATCTATCAACCTACGGGCGTAAGGCGATACTGAATCAAGATAACGGTGCTGCGACTCAGCAAACAGCGTTCCAAACGCAAGCGACGATTTTCCAGAGCCCGATATCCCTGTAAAAACAACCAATGCGTTACGAGGTAAATCAACGTCTACATTTTTTAAGTTGTGAACGCGTGCCCCTCTTACTTGAATGCTATTACTGGGATCAGATAAATCCATTGTTGAGTTTTTATGTGTGCTTGCCATACGTTTATACTCCTGTTTAATCGCGCTTTTTACTTTAAGTTAGCTTTGAATTATTTACTCTTATCACTCGTTATTACCCTAAAGTAACGCAAGCACACTGAATGAGCGCTTAGTCTGTAGTGGCGCAGCCAAAGCGCTGGATAAAATTGCGATGATTGTTTGTTTACATAATAGGTATGGAATGCGAATATAATTTAAACAGTTATTGTTATGTAATTTGTTACGTAATTTACTAGGTATTTTACTAGGTAATAAAAGGGAATTAACAGTGAATAAAGCCTTAGTGATCATTTTATTGGTGCTTTCGTGGGCAACCCAAGCCGACTCTATCAACGCGCTAAATGTTGACCGTGCAGTACCAAATAGCATGCACTTATCGTTTGCAAACGATAGCAACATAACCCCTAAAAAAGGGGATTTTAAAATCGTTAATTATGTATTAATGAGCAATGAAGAGGGCGAACGCTGGGCTGTTATAACGCTAACTAACTTATCGTCGGGCAATCGAGAATTAGGCGAGGAGCACTTACTTGCACTCTTTGCTGACGGCAGCCGATTCATGCCAATGGAATTTAAACTCGGTTTTAAAGGCAACGAAACACAATCGGTAACTGTATCGTTTGCCGATTATAAATTCCCTATTTTAAGTGTGTATTCGAGTAACGATTTGTAACTAATAACGATGCGATAATATTAAATTAGGGATATTTCTAAAATTAAGGATTTTTATGAAGTTTGAAGATGCGCAACAAAATATGAACCTCGCATACTTCGGTGGTGGAACCGGTGTATTAGTGTCTGGCTTGGTTTGGTGTATAGCTGGCTTTGTCGCATTACTGCATTCAAATCAATCGAGTATGCTTACTTTGTTTTTTGGTGGTATGTTTATTACATCCTTTAGCCATGCTACTTTCAAAAGCTCTTAAACGCTCTGGCAATCATGATCCTAAAAACCCATTAGGTAAATTGGCCTTAGAAAGCACTATTATTTTATTTGTTGGTTTGTTTTTAGCGTTTTATGTAGCAAAACTTCAAGCTGAATGGTTTTATTCAATAATGCTGATGATAATTGGTGTTCGCTATTTAGTTTTCAATACATTATATGGCATGAAAGTGTACTGGATTTTAGGTGCTTCGCTTATGTTTTCTGGCATGTTGTGTATTGTATTAAATGCCAATTTTGTAATCGGCGCCTTTATTGGCGGGATAACCGAAATAATATTTGCGCTAGTAATATTTGCCCAATCGAAAGGTATGGTTTTAAAAACAGAATAATAAGCCCCTATAATCACAAAATAATGTGCTGCTGGAGTTACCCTTCAGCTTGGTATATAGCAAAGGCTTTTAAAGTATTGAGTATCTGCAAATCGCATGTAGTTATTAGTTGGCTTAGAGCGAGAAGCAGACGTTGAGGTTGGCTAAATATCGTAGTTAGTTAATTAGTCAAACTGCTCTTTGCGCGTATATTCATGAAAATGAGCGCTGAGCGCATATTGTTCTATTTATCTTTTCTTTAAAGTTTCAGAAACTTAGTAATAGTAATACCTTAAACTATTTGTTAAAACTATATCATTCAGAAAAATGAGCGTGACGTCGGCAGAAATATGCGCGATGAGCGCACTATTAAATTGTTAGGCTTACAAGGAAGTCATGTGCAAACTCCATTATTAATTTCTATAATTGCGGTTTTTATTTCTGCTATAAGTGCAGCGGTTACTATATTTAATATATATAGAGATCGTGCAAAGGTGATTTCATGGTCAGAAATTGTTTACGATATGTCGCAAGATCCAGATGACCCACCACCAGTATTGTATATAAAAATTGTAAATACAGGGTTAAGACCAATAATCCTTATATCAATTAAAAAGATAGCTAAAAATTCTAGTTGGGGTAACGCTCTTAGATATCCAGACTATGATCAACTTAATGTAAACGCTTCAGACGCAATTAGAGATCCAGAAACACGTCGTTCAGTTTTTTCTATTAAAAATACTAGTGTAGTTTTAAAGGAATCTGAATATTTTGAAGTATCATATGGAATTGATGACTTTCAGCATGAGGTTCGAAGTTTTTTTAACGATGAATTACACGAAGCAACAAGTATGCAAATCGAAGATGTTTTAGGTACTAAAATTAAAATCAAAGATATTAAAAAAAACATCGAGGCTATGTATCAATATAAGCCTAACAAGTGACTATGGTGTCAATTCCTAATTTCAAACCATTTTAGGATCCCACATGACACCATCCCTCACCATAGAGTTTATGATTACTATAAGCTTTCTTATACAGGCAATAATAGCCACTTTTTTAGGTTTTCCTGCCGCGACTAGCCGATGATAAATAGCTTTAAATTTAGGGTTACATTGGATAGCTGACATCATTGCCATATACATTGCGGTTCTAATTTTTGGTCGTCCACCTCGTATCATCCGTTTACCCTGATAAGCACCACTTTCTCGATTAAATGGTGCAACACCAACCAGTGATGCAGCCTCTTTATTGTTTACACACCCAAGCTCAGGCATGTCACTAAGTAAGTTAAACGCGACAACATTGCCAACGCCAGGCACCCTTTGAATAATGTCATTTTTGACCCTATATTCATCACATTCTTTGATGAGTTTTTGTAGTTTCAAATCTACTTTTTCAATCTGATTTTTTAATGCCGTTAGGATAGGTTTTATTAGTGATGATATTGTTTTTGGCATTATCTGTGAACGATTTTTCTCCATCGTTTGCATATCCATTAACTGCCTTCTTCGAGAAAGTAAATCACTCATCAAGCGCATCTGCTCTGGCTTTAAAGAAGAGAGTGGTGGCTTTATTGCTTCACCAAAATGAGCGATGAGTTGCGCATCAAGTTTATCTGTTTTTGCTTTTTGGCCAATAGCGCCTGCGAAACGTTTAATATTAACGGGATTAGCAACAACGAAAGGGATATTCGCTTGAGCACACGCCATAATAAAGGGGTGTTCAAGGCGCCCAGTTGCTTCAATAGTAACACGCGTTATTGGGTGCTTTTTTAGTGTTTTTATAGCGTGTTTAATGCCGCCGTCATTGTTTTCTACGGTGAAATATATATCTAACGGTCGGATGTAAATATCGAGTTGAGTTTTACCTGTATCGACACCGACGTTAATTTCATTTTGATTATTGAGTGTATTCATAATAAGCTGACTCTGACTCTGACTCTGACTCTGACTCTGCCTTGCGATTCGGGCTCGAGGCCCCGTTGACTATCCGAGTTTAATGCTTGGAGTTTATACAGCGTTCTTTCTTGTTATCGGTCTCTCAATAGAGGAGCCTTCAATCAATCGAACTACTGTATAAAAGGCTTTGGTTGCAGCCAAAGCTTGGGCCTCACATTACCCGAACTTGGTTAAAGTATTAATTAATTTATGGGTCTATTATCCATACAAGAAAATTAAGCGGGACTGCTCACAGTTGGCTAGGTTTCGCTCCGCTTCACATTTTAGCCAACTATTAATCAGCCCCTTATTTGGGCGTTGAGGCTGTAGAATTACTCTTTTTAGGAACGTATCCTACTATTTTTAATTGATTGCTTTTTAACCTTGAATCCATGTGTTCGCTGTGATCTAATAGATATTATTCACCCACGGTAAACTGTTATGGCTAACTACAAGCCTGACTTATCCTGTCAAAATAAATTCATTCCTATCAATTTCGCTGAGCAAATTTTGCCTGGCACATTTGAATATGCCCTTTGTTATATCGTCGAAAATAAACTCGATTTATCGGGATTTGACGCGTGGTATAACAACGACAAAACGGGCGCTGCTGCGTATCCGCCTTCGGTAATGCTAAAGATTATTTTATTGGGCTATGCACATGGTTTTATCAGTAGCCGTCGGATTGCAAAGGCTTGCGAGCATAATATTTTATTTATGAGTGTGTCGGGTGATATCCAGCCACATTAAACATCTATAGCGGGTTTTGTGGCTAAAATGCATGAACAGATTGAGCCGCTTTTTACGCAAGTGCTGATGATATGTGATGAGGAAGGCTTGATAGGCCGCAACATGTTTGCCATTGATGGGTGTAAATTAAAGTCCAATGCGAGTAAAGAGTGGAGCGGCACATTCGATGAGCTAGGTCGCAAAAAAGCAAAACTAGAACGCGCAAGCAAACGTATTATTGAACGCCACCAATCACAAGATGGACTGGGCGAAGAGTTGATAACTCAGGACTTAAAACAAAAAGAAAAGCTGGATAGAAGTGCAGGTAAAATCACCGAGTTTTTAGCCACTCACGAAGAGAAAACAGGCAGTAAAGGCAAGCCTGTTAAAAGTAATATCACTGACCCAGATAGTGCAAAAATGACGACCTCAAAAGGGACAATTCAAGGCTACAACGGCATCGCGATAAACGATGATAAACATCAAATCATCCTGCAAGCACAAGCGTGGGGCTCAGTGGGCGAACAACAAACTTTACAGCCAGCCGTTGCACAATTAAAACAGCAGCTTGCTAAACTCAATACAGAAAAAATGGCAGATAAACACACCATCAAATTCACCGCAGACAGTGGGTTTAACAGCGAAGTAAATCTTGAGTTTATGGCGCAAAGTGGGTTCGATACCTACATTGCGGATAACCAATTTAGAAAACGAAATCCGTTATTTAAAGACAGCGAAACATACGAAACAGAGCAAGAAAAACGGCGACTAAAACGCAGCAAAGGCAAGCCTCGGTTATTTACCTCAGACGATTTTCATTATGATGAGGCAACGCAAACATGCCGCTGCCCTGCAGGCAATGCCATGTGGCGAAGCGGGGTCAATGTAAACAGCCATAGCCAACAATACACGCGATTCTGTGGTTATTTAAGAGACTGTAAAACCTGCCCACTACAACAACAATGCATGCGAAAGCCACCCATTAAAACGGGGCGACAAGTACAGTTTATAAATAATGAATCCCGCAAAAAGCTAAGCTATATCGACAAAATGAAAGTAAAAATAGACAGCCCCATAGGTCGACGACAATACAGCAAACGACTCGGGTGTATAGAGCCAGTGTTCGGCAATATTACCGTCAACAAAGGCATGCACAAATTGACCTTGCGAGGACAAGCGAAAGTGAATGCCCAATGGCAACTGTATTGCCTTGTTCATAATATAGAAAAGCTGCAAAACACGATGCATTAAGAAGGGAAAGCCCTTTTAACCTAAATAAAAGCCACTCAAACACCCTTAATCCCTTTCAAAACGCCAATTAAAACAATATCAAACACTTTTTTATATCCTGCGTAAAAACACAGTAATCGATTGAACGAAAATAGGAACTCAGCTATGGTTTGTTTATCAATAAAAAGAAATAAAAAAACGAGTTAATCTACAGGCTCGTTAGGAGTGCTGGTTATATCACCGGTATTAATTCATTTAAAAAGGAGTAAATAATGCTTTGGAGAAAAGTAGGGTTAAACGATAGATACGAATATGTTGCGGTTGTGAAAATGGAGAGTATTCGAGAAGATACAGCTCTTTATGGTCAACGGCACTTTAAAGTAACTTTAGCTGATAATACTACAGACGAAATCACTTTTGAAAATGATGAGTGGCAAGCATTTGCATGCACTCCTAAAAAAGGTGGCTCAATCTTGAATCATTCCTAACAAGAGACTATGGCGTCAATAGTTAATTTATAACTTTTGGCGCTTCCCATAAAACACCATCTCTTAGCATTGAATTTAAGATAACAATCATCTTTCTAATGCAGGCAATTATTGCGACTTTTTTAGGTTTCCCTGCGGCTAATAACCGCTGATATGTTGCTTTAAAAACAGGATTTGATTGCATTGCTGACATCATTGCCATGTACAAAACGGTTCTTACTTGCGGTCGCCCGCCTTGTATTTTTCGATGACCTTTAAATCGCCCACTTTCCTTATTCATTGGTGCGACTCCAATTAAAGCACTGGCCTGTTTACTGTTTATATAGCCCAATTCAGGCAAGTTACTGATGATAGAAGCTGCTGCTATTCTTCCAATACCAGTCATGCTTTGAAGTATCTCATTTTTAGCACTATATTCTGGACAACTTTCAATCAGCTTTGCTATTTTAGCTTCTGTTTTTAATATCATATTTTTGAATAAAGTGAGTACAGGTTTAATCGTCATAGCTAATTCTTTAGGCATGATTTGCAATCTATTTTTTTCCATCGTTTGCATGGTGAGTAATTGATTTCTACGCGAGACTAAATCACTCATAGCTTGCATTGTCTCTGGCTTTAGTTGCGATAGTTTCGGTTTAATCGCTTCACTATAATGTGCGATTAATTGTGCATCAAGTTTGTCTGTTTTTGCTCGCTGACCAAGCGCACCTGCGAAACGCTTTACATGGACTGGATTGGCAATAGTGAACGGGAGCTTGGCATTGGCACAAGCTAAAATAAAGGGCATTTCAAGACGTCCAGTCGCTTCAATAACAACCCGTTCAGGATTGTGTTTTTTAATGATTTTAACGGCTTCTTTAATCCCTTTTTCATCGTTTGATACTGTAAAATAGATATCAATAGGACGAATGTAAATGTCGAGTTGAAATTTACCGGTATCAACGCCGACGTTAATGTTTTGATTTGTTTTAGTATTCATAATAAGCTAACTCTTACTTGCATAATGCGGGTTCGAGACCCAGTAGACTATTCGAGTGTAGTGCTTGGAGTCTTTTGTGGCGTTCATTCTTGTTATCGGTCTCTCAATAGAGGAGCCATCGCTCAATCGAACTACCACAAAAGAGGGCTTTAGTTGCTGCTAAAGCCTGGGTCTCACATTACCCGAACTTGGTTATAAATAATAATTTGATGGGTTTATTATCCATACAAGAGTCTAAGGTTACGACAGTCCGCTTATGACCACTCTCCAACCACTCGACAACATAAAATGTTGAAAATAATTGGCAAGGTATTTTACTGTGTCGGATGGCGCCTCGCTTATCCGACCTACGCTGGCACAAAGCGGACTACCCCCTAAGTCCACTCATTTAACTCCCAGCTATAAAACCCTTACTCAAAACTGATACCTTGTTTTAAAAGGTACTCCACTGCTTTATCTGTATGTGGCTTAAATGCCTTCCAGCGGCCAATTGCTTTATTGTTAAGTGGTTGGCGTACTTGCATTTTACTTGCAGTAGAAACCGGTGCGGTGTTTAAGTGAAAATCTATACATTGTGCTTGCCACTCTAAGTTACAAAAGCTGACTAACTCTTTAATTTGTTGCTCGGGCTGTGCGACTAACTCTTCGTATTTTACTAATTTTATATTGCTGTGTTGCATGCTGAAGTGCTGCATTAGTTTGTAAAAACGGCTGTAAAATTTTGCTGTGTCGAGTAAATCGAGTGAGTAAGCATAGTAGGGGTTATTTATAGTAAATAGCTGGCGGTAGTTGCCAATACAGGTGTCCATTGGATCGCGCAGCATACAAATAATTTTAGCGTTTGGCAGTGCTTTGGTTATTAAATCGATATAAAAAAAGTTAAACGGGAGTTTATCAATAAAGTGTTTATGGCTGCCTGTTATTACGCGTGTTGCGTTTAAATAGGTTGACCCAAGCTGATTAAAATCAAGCTCGTAGGCTTTACTGAGCGTTTGAGTGTCGAGCACGTGAGGTGTATGTGTTTGGCTTAGCTTTTTAACACTTAGGCCAAAGTCTTGTAATTCACCGGCTGATTGCACGTTGCTGTGGCTCGATAAAATACGCTCAACTAATGTCGTGCCAGAGCGGGGCATACCTAATACAAAAATAGGTTCGGCCGTTGGGTTACCTTGTGTTAGCGCTTGTGTGTGCTGCTCACTTAAGAGTTTAATATGTTCAAATAACTCAGTTGAGCTTTTATGATCAAACGGCTGTACAGCACGTTTTGCTACTTTACCTTGCTCTAACGCGTTAAAAGCCTCTGAATATTCACCAATATCTTGATACTCTTTTGCGAGTGCATGGCCAATATGCAGTTTTGCATCGGGGTGTGTTACTTGCTCAAACACGTTTTTTAAGCGTTCAATATGGTTGTTTTGCTTACTTACTTTAGTTAAATCACTTAATGCAAAATGACTTTGATGGTGCAGCGGGTTAAGCGCTATGGCATTTTCAAAAGCGTGTTGGGCTTTATCAAATAGTCCTAAAAATTTAGCGCTTACGCCGTAGTTATAATAAAACGGTGGTTGAGCTTTGTTAGCTGCTGTAGCCAATTTAATAGCGCGCTCAAAGTAGTTAAGTGCGTGTTCGTGAATGCCTGCTTGGGTAAGTGCAACGCCGAGTGTGTCGGCATCAAGTGCTTTAGTTATTTGCTTTAATGGCACCGATAGTGCGGTGTTTTTTGCTTTTTGTAATTCGCCAGTAAGTGCGTAACATTTAGCAAGTTGCGCGGTATATTCAATACTTTGGCCAAGGGTGAGGGCTTTTTCGATGAGCTTTATTGCTTTGTGTATTTGCCCAACAGTTAAATTAACCATTGCCAGCAAAAAATACCCATCAGCAAAGCCTGGTTTGAGTGTAACTAACTCCACTAAGGCTTTGTGTGCTTGCTCTATTTTACCTTGGTTTAGGGAGTGTATTGCGCTTTGATGAAGTTGCTTTAAATTTGGCTGCATGGTTTTGGTAATTATTATTTTGTAAAAGAAAATAAAAAGGCTCAAATAAATTTGAGCCTTAAAACATTGTTTAAAAATTACTATAAACTATATTTCAAATTTGTAGTTAAATTTAACACCTACCGTAAGCGGGCGATTAATGTAATGGCCGTAGTTACGTTGTATGTCGGCACCATTAGCGGATGTTATATCGGCATCTGAACGACGAACGGAGGTAACCGCGTATTTGTTGAATAGGTTATCAACATATAGCGTAGTTGACCATGCATCGGCTGTTAATTTAGCTGATATATTACTTAAGCTGTAACCTGGTAGTGTTTCGCCGTTATCACGAAGTCCTACTCTGGAAAGCACGTCGCTTTGCGCGGTTAAACCGTAGTTAATATCAAGCGTTTTGTCGTTAAACACATCTGTTTGATAGTTTACACCCATCGAAAATTGGTTTTCAGGTGAGCCAGGTAAACGGTCGCCGTCTTCTGCGCCACCGGTACCATCGGCGTTAAACAAAAATGGTGCGTTTGATGTTAGCTCTGCTTTTGTGTAGGCATAAGTTGCATAAACTGAAAACGAGTCAGATAAAATGGCACGGGTAGATATTTCTACCCCTTTTGCGTTCGCGCTGCCTGCGTTTGAAAGGTACGGCAATTGTCCTACTTCGGTAGCACCTGAAATTTGTGCATCATCCCAATCTACGTTAAATAACGCGGCGTTAAAGTGTAGTTGGCTTCTAAACCATGTACTTTTGAATCCTAGCTCGTAGTTGGTTGTTGTATCTGCGTCATACAGCATTTCATCAGGGTTACCACAACCGGCTTGATTAGCTGGTAATGGATCAGGGCACGGAGCTAAACCATTTGAACCACCGATTCTAAAGCCTTCACTTACCGTTACATAACCCATAACTGAATCAGTAAATTGGTATTTAGCATTAAACTTAAATAAGTTGCCGTTATCGCTTGCTTCATTTTTTTCAAAATTTAGTGATATATCATTTGGTCCTGCACCATCAAATAGTGTATTAAATAATGGAAAGTCCACTGCAGATTCTGATTCTACATCGTATTTATATAAGCGTAGCCCAAGAGTAACATCAAGCTTATCAGTTACTTTATAGCCAACTTCACCAAATAATGCTGATTCAGTTATTTCTGTACGGTCTATAGAAAAGTATTCAAGTTCATCAGGACGAGATTGATCTGCACCAAAGTTTTCAACTGCAAAGTCGCCAAAGCCTGGGGTAAACTCTTTACTTGAACCTTCGGTTTCAATTTTGTTGTAAAAGCCACCCACAATCCAGTTAAAGTCGCTGTCGCCTTGCGACACTAAGCGAATTTCTTGAGTGAAGGTATCTTCTTCGTCTATTTCACGGGTGAACGTTGAAAACGAAGGAAATTCTTCATAGCCGTAATCAAGACGAATAAGTAAGTCTGTTTGGTCGCGTTGACCGTCGGCATCAAAGCTCGAAATACCCGTTGCCGATACTAGCTCTGCAAAGCCTAGGTCGGCTTTTAGTTCGAGGCTTAGTAATTGATCTTTTTTCTCGCGAGGCTCTTCAAAGCGATAAGCCGATTCGTATTTACCTATTACATCGCTTAAGCCGTTGTTTGCATTAAGGCTGTTGTAATGAACAATCGAGCGGCCTTCGCTGTCTTGGTTTTGGTAAAAGTAGTTAAGCGTACCTTCAAACGATTCATTTGCTTTAAAGCGTACAGAAATACGACCTGTAGTGGTGGTTTCGCCGTTGGCGTCTTTTACATTTTTAAGGTTGTTATTAACTGCTGAGCTGTCGCTCCAATCTGGATCAGGCAGTGATACGCCTGGCTCGCGTACTACGTAACCATAATCGATAAAACCTGGATCTTCATATACGTTTAAGCTGGCGCGTACTGCAAGCTTGTCTTCAATTAGTGGCAGGTTAAATATAAAGCCACCTTCGCCGCCTACAGAATCACTTTCTTTTGTTTGAAATAGGTCGCCGTATACTTCAAGCGATGTAAAATCAAGCTCAGGCTGTTTAAGCATGTAGCGAATTGCACCGCCTAATGTGCCTGCACCATAAAGGGTGCCTTGTGGCCCAATTAATACTTCAACACGCTCAATATCTACTAGGCGCATATCTACCGAAACAGGAATTTCGTTAATGTAAGTAGATACTGTGCCGCCATCTGATGATGGACCAGACGAGTTTGTATTTAAACCACGAACAATAATAGGCGAGCCTGAGCGGCCACCTTGATCAGTAATTGTTAAACCAGGTACCCAGCGTGCTACATCCGCAAGCTCATTGATATTTTGATCTTTCATAATATCTGCATCAAGGGCTGTAATATTTAGCGGTGCATTTTGCACAGAGCCGCTGCGCCTTGTTGCTGTAACTTCGATTACTTCGAGTGATTTGTTTTTAGCTGCAACTTCTTCTTGAGCAAGTGCAGCATTAGGCAATAAAAATACGCTAGAAACAGCGCTCGAAATAGCCAAGGTTAACAAGCTTGGTTTAAACATAAAAAGTGATCCCCAGTTCAAATGTTTTACATTAGTAAATTAAGTTAAGCAGTTTATCAGGGAGTGAAGTAGCTTGGAATATCTAAATTGAATTTTAATTCACTTTTATAGAATAAATATGGTTGGTATGTAGGGTTTTTATTTAGTTAATAGGTAATACAAGCAATAGCTTAGTGCTATTAGGTACAGTTAGGTTAAAAATCACACCCTTGTTTAAAGGTAAATAGTCATTCATTTTTTAAAGATGGCTTTATGACGCGCTCGTTAAACAAATTATTACATTAAAATTGATAGTTTATAATGTCATTAGTTATGCTTTTATCAGCACTATTAAAGTATGTTTTTATCCCCATTAAGAGTGGTAGTCGTATTTATAAGTAACTGTGTAAGTTATTGAGTGAGCGTGTTTGATTGCCGCTTCGTATACACTTTTTTGTTTTGTCCGCACTTTTTTGTGCGTGTTTTTAAGGATTAACAATGAGCCAACTATTTTCGCCTTTATCACTTGGGCAAGTAACGTTAGATAACCGTATTATTATTGCACCAATGTGCCAGTACTCAGCAAACAATGGCGCTGCTAGCGATTGGCACACTATTCATTTGGGCCAATTGAGTTTGAGTGGTGCAGGATTGCTAATTTTAGAAGCAACAGCAGTAAACCCAGAAGGGCGTATTAGCTACGGCGATTTAGGGCTTTGGAATAACGAAACCCAGCAAGCACTGGGCAAAAGCCTGAAAGCAGTAAGGCAATACAGCTCTATGCCTATTGGTATTCAGTTAGCGCATGCTGGGCGTAAAGCCTCTACAGGTAAGCCGTGGGAAGATATTGGCGCTATTGCACCTGATGACGTTAATGGCTGGCAAACCGTGGCACCTTCGGCAGTTGCGTACGACGATAGCAGCCCAGTGCCAAAAGCAATGAGCCAAGACGACATAGACTCATTAATTAAAGACTTTGTCAGTGCAGCTAAACGCGCTGATGAACTCGGCCTTGATTTAATCGAGCTACATGGTGCGCACGGTTACCTGTTACACCAGTTTTTGTCGCCACTTTCAAACAAGCGCGATGACAACTACGGTGGCAACCTAGAAAACAGAATGCGCTTATTGCTTGATGTGTTTAAAGCGGTAAGAGCGGTATTTCCTAGTGAAAAAGCGGTAGGTGTGCGTATTTCGGCAACTGATTGGGTTGAAGGCGGCTGGGATTTAGAACAATCGATAGTGCTTAGTAAAGCGCTTGATGAACTCGGCTGTGATTTTATTCATGTAAGTACTGCGGGTTTAAGTCCTGAGCAACAAATACCAGTAAAACCTAATTTTCAGGTACCGTTTGCAACAGCCATAAAAGAAGCTGTGAATATGCCTGTTATAGCGGTGGGTTTAATTACACAGGCGCAACAAGCCGAAGATATTATTAGTGAGCAGCAAGCCGATGGTGTAGCGCTGGCGCGTGGCATTTTATATAACCCGCATTGGCCGTGGCATGCAGCTGCAGAGCTTGGCGCTACAGTAACTGCACCTAAACAGTATTTACGCTCAAGCCCACATGGGCAGCCATCACCAATAAAATAAAACGAAGTTTTTTGTAAAAACCCAACCCGCGTTTGCTGGTTGGGTTTTATTATTTTTATAAAGTAGAGACACACATGACCCAACCAGGCGTTTCACCACAACCACTTAGCAATACACTCGTTACTATTATTGCTTTGTGTTGCGGTCTTATTGTTGCCAATATTTACTACGCTCAACCTATTATTGAGTTGCTTGCCCCTGAAGTTGGATTAAGTGCGCACAGTGCTAGCCTTATCGTATCGCTTACACAAATAGGCTACGCTTTGGGATTGTTTTTTTTAGTGCCATTAGCTGACTTAATTGAAAATAAGCGTTTAATGCTTATTACTTTAGCTGTGTCGTTTTTGAGTTTGGTGGGTACGGCACTTGCTGATTCACCTAATGTAATGCTTATTTTATGTTTAATGATAGGTATGAGCTCGGTTTCTGTTCAGGTGCTTATTCCGCTTGCTGCGCATTTATCGTCTGACGAGAAGCGCGGACAGGTTCTTGGCAATATTATGGCGGGTCTCTTGCTAGGTATTTTGCTGGCAAGACCTATATCGAGCTTAATAGCCGATCACTTTGGTTGGCGCGCTGTATTTTACTTTGCAGCAGGGTGTATGGTGTTTATTGCAGGCGTAATTTATTTTGCTATTCCAAGCAGGCAACCTACCCATAAAACAACGTATTTTAAGTTATTAAAATCGCTTAAACAGTTAATGATAAGCCAACCAGTGCTGCGCCAACGTTCACTTTTTCAAGCATTAATGTTTGCATCGTTCAGTTTATTTTGGACAAGCGTACCGGTTGTGCTTGCCCGTGAGTATGGTTTATCGCAATCAGAAATAGCATTGTTTGCATTAGTGGGTGCGGCAGGTGCTGTAGCAGCCCCTATTGTTGGTCGCTTGGCAGATAAGGGCTATACACATCAGGTATCGTTACTGGCCAAAGTAATTGCAGCAGTGTGCTTTTTACCAAGCTTATTTGAGCTACCTTACGGCATTATAGTATTGGCATTAACCGGTGTGTTTATTGATTTTGCTGTGCAGGCCAATATGGTATTGGGTCAACGTGCAGTGTATGCACTAGAGCCACAAAGCCGTGCGCGTTTAAACGCTATTTACATGACGAGTATATTTGTAGGTGGCGCAGTAGGCTCGCTTATTGCCAGCCCATTATATGAAGCGGGCGGGTGGACAGGTATTGCACTGGTTGCAACGGGCATGCCGCTTATTTCGTTGATTGGCTATTTGGTTACAACTAAAAAGCAAAGTAAGGCTGTGAGTTAAAAAATTACTGGATACAACACAATAAAGTCACCATGTTGCGTGGTGACTTTATTTAACTTGTTAAGGTTAGTTTAGTAGTTAATTAAGTAGCCTGTTTTTTTGCGTTTGAAAAAGAGCTACCAACAGATGCAATAATAACAAGTAAAATAGCGAGCCACTGCCATAAAGTAAGTAACTCACCCAGTATAATAAACCCTGCGAGCGAAGCTATTGCAGGCTCTAAGCTCATCATTACGCTAAACCCTTGTGAAGGCATGTTACGCAGTGCAACCATTTCAAGTGTGTAAGGCAGTGCACTTGATAAAATAGCAATACCAATACCCAGTGGGATAATTTCCCACGTAAACGCGGCGCTTTGCATAATGCCGCCGTAAGGTACTAGCACTATAGCGGCAACGGTCATACCCAATGCGACAGTGGCTCCACCAGAGCTTTGTGTGCCCGTTTTTTTACCAAATAATATATAACCTGCCCAACATGCACCGGCGCCAAGCGCAAGCGCTACACCCAATGGATCAAGGCTGTCTTGGCCGCTCATATCAGGAAGCAGAAGCAAAATACCGGCAATAGCACAGGCAACCCAAAATAAGTCACGTTTGCGGCGTGATGAAAATAAGGCAACAGCAAGCGGGCCTGTAAATTCAAGCGCAACACCAATGCCTAGTGGAATGCGTTCAATGGCGTAATAAAACAAAATGTTCATGCCGCCTAAACTTAAACCATACACAATTATAGGAATACGATTACCAGAAGTAGGTAAGTGTTTCCAAGGTTTAAACACTAAGCAAAGTATAAAGGCAGAAAAACCAAGCCTAAGGGCAGTTGTACCTTCAGGGCCAACAATAGGAAAAAGCTGTTTTGCAAATGACGCGCCCGTTTGAATGGTCATCATTGCAAGCAGTACACACACGATAGCCAGTAAATAACTTTTTGAAGATGCTTGCATTTTAATCCTTGAGTTGAGTAACTCTATCAATTAGTTAAATTGTAATGCAGGGAGTATAAAAGCTAAACCCGCCCGATATTAATGGCGGCATAGTATCTTTTTTTAAATTTATAGGTAAGTGTTTGCGACCAAAAATAGCGCAATTAAAAGTATATTAAATAGGGCAGGGTAAATAAAGTAAGAGGTAAAGTTAGCAAACAGGCGTTTGCTAACTTTAATCAGTTGGTTAAAAGGCCTTAGTGGGCACTTTTATTAACTAAGCCATCAAGCGAGTAGAGGCCTCGTTTTTCATCATTTTTGCGTTTAATTTCTTCAAGTGCACGCGATTCTACAGCGTCAAATAAAGCATTAATTAAGCGATTGAAGTGTTTGTGCATTGCAGTACGTGCAGCATTAGCATCATGGTTTTTTAGTGCAATATAAATCGCAGTATGTTCGTCCATAACGCACTCGTTATTGTTTTTACATACACTGCTATAGTCAGCAACAATTTGTGGATTTGTTAAACGTAAATCCCACAAGTTAGACACTGCAAACTCAAGTGCTTTATTACGCGTTGCTCGCGAGATTATTTCATGAAACTCGCGGTCAGCTTGCTCAACATAAAGGCCTTTTTCCATGGCAATTAATGTTTTATTTAGTTGCTCTAGTTCTTCTTCTGTAATACTTTGAGCAGCTAAAGCGGCAATTTCGCCTTCAATTAATGCACGCGCTTGAGTAAGTTCAAATGCACTGATTTCTTTTGATTTTATTGAGGCATTTTTTTGTTCTACTACGTAAACACCAGAGCCTGTTTTAACTTCAACTCTGCCACGTACTTCTAATGCGATAATAGCTTCTCTAATGGTAGGGCGACTTACATCAAACATTTCTGCAAGTTCACGTTCAGGTGGTAAACGACTCCCAGCAGAAAATTCGCCTTGATTTATTAAAGACTCAATTTTATCAACTATGCGCCAAAATAAGCGACGATTACCCATACTTTACCTTCATTACCTTAAGGAATAATGGCCTCTGGGGCCTAAAAGTCAAAACCAACTGCTAATATCAGAGGTTACCTTAAAATTCACTATTATGTCAAAATTCTAACGCGATGTTATGGTTAAAAACCACTATACACCAATGGTTGCATTCTTGTATTACCAATTTAGTTTAAAATAATGCAATTGGCCAGCTTGATTGGTAATGTTTTTGTGTGTTAGGTTAGTTTTAAGGTTATTGAATAATAAATATTGGTAATAAACCGAATTTGGGTTGTTAGTGTTAAGTTTGTTGTAGAAGTATTTGATTGCCCATGGATGGGGATCGCTATTTTTAAATGTATTTATAAAGTGTGTTTTGTAAAATGTGTAGTTGTACGAGAGCTATTTAAGCTTTCTTCTGGGCGTTAACTGTCGTTGGTTAACGCCCATATTTTATTTAATTAGTCGTTAGGGTACACAACCCCAAGTTGCTTGCGCGCTTCATCAAGAACGCTCATTACGTTACTGGCTAAAATGTGCGTATTAACGGGTGACTCAAGGATATTTTGCTTCACTAATGCCATAAAATGTTCAACTTCGTATTTCATAAAGTGCTCATTAAACGGCTGGGATATAATCTCTACCTCACCATTATTAGCAATAAACTCCACCTTTTTAAGTTGCGATACGGCTTCTATACGTATGCGTCCAAGCTCACCTTGTATTTCGGTTATGTTGTCGCCTTGCGATATTTTAGAGTAACTAATAACGGCTTGTTTATCTGCGTAGTTTAGTAATACATCGCCCGCACCATCTACACCCGTATCAAGTAATACGCCACTGGCACTTACGCTTTGCGGCGCTCCCCAAAGTGCAATTAATAAATACAGTGGGTAAATCCCTAAATCAACTAAAGCACCATTAGCAAACTCGGGCAAAAACGTATTTGGACGTTCGCCATTTTTATACTTATCGTAACGCGATGAATATTGACTGTACTGGCCAATATATTTACGTGGTGTGCCAATTTTTACCATTGCCTGTTGCAGCCGTACAAAGTTAGGCAAGTGAGTGGTCATCATGGCTTCCATGTAAAGGCGCTGATGTTTTTTTGCTGTAGTAATAATGCTTGCAAGCTCTTTAGAATTGGCTGCTGATGGTTTTTCGCCAAGGACATGTTTACCCGCTTCTAGGCACATAACGGTATATTGTTTGTGTAAGCTGTTAGGGGCGGCTATGTAGACAGCATCAACATTTTGATCTTGGCATACTTGCTCGATTGAGGTGAAAATTTTTGCTTGTGCATTTTGTGGGTGTTTGGCTAAAAACGCTTCGCCGCTTGATACTGCGCGCGAGCACACCCCATATAAATTAAAATCGTTTAACGTATTTGCAGCGGCTAACAGTGTGTCGCTAATAAAATTGGTGCCAACAATAACAAAGTTCATGCTCACTCCTTAGCTTAAATAAAAATAATAATAAGAGTGTTTAGTTTAACATTTTTTTAGTCCTATATGCTCGAGGAGAACATCCAAACCAGCGTTTAACATTAACACTTAGCGTTGCTTGCTCCTGATACCCTAAAAGCTCAGATATGGTTGATATTGTAAATTGGTTTTGCGCTAAATAGTGTGCAGCTAAAGTGCGACGAGTGGCATCTTTAAGTTTTACAAAGCTCGTATTATGTTTGATAAGTTCTCGATGCAGAGTACGCGGGTGCATACCCAGCGCAGCTGAAATAGTTTGGTTACTACATTGATAAATAGGAAGCATAGGCCTAATTAGTGCACTAACT
Source organism: Pseudoalteromonas sp. Z9A4 (assembly GCF_011378845.1). Classification (NCBI taxonomy): domain Bacteria; kingdom Pseudomonadati; phylum Pseudomonadota; class Gammaproteobacteria; order Alteromonadales; family Pseudoalteromonadaceae; genus Pseudoalteromonas; species Pseudoalteromonas sp. Z9A4. The sequence goes on along the minus strand of NZ_WTLA01000044.1, from coordinate 1,419 downwards.
TGGTTGGGTAATGGTTGTGTGTGTTCTTTGTTTTTTGCCAAGAAGCTTAGCGCTGCTTGTACTTTATTTAGTTCAGGGTGATCAAGCTCAAGAGTTAAATCACTTTTTGAGATTACAATACCAGCGCTGTTGCGATGCTCTATAACGTTACAACCAAAGTAAGTGTTATAGGCACGAGTATTAGTACTTAATTTTTTTGGCAAAAATATATTAATTGGTTTGCAGCGGTTATTACTCAGCTTTTTAATAACAGCCAATGCTAAACCAATAGTTAGCTCAATTACTTGGTTAATGTGCGGTAATGGTTTTAAATTAATTTCGAATGATAAAAACAAGCTTTTATCATTCTCTAAAGGGTGCGAGTTTAAGCTAAGTGCAGGGCTGTGCAAGTGAAGGTATTTAATAACCCAATTAAGTGCATCACCTAAATTAGTACTACTTTTAGCTGCTATTGCAATATGCCCTAAAATATCAAAATTTTGTCTACTTGCGAGCTTAAGGCCAAAACTAGAACAATTGAACTTACAAGCACAGTACTCTAATAGCTCAGCGTAATCTCGATAAGGTAAATATTGGTTATCGAGATTTTTAAAGTCAACGTTATTAATATTACAGTTTTGCATTATTTCATGCGGATCGCCGCCAAATTCGCTAATTAGGGTATCTATACCTTGTAATGACGTGGCTCTGATTAGGCTGCTCATGGTTAACCTCAAATAAATGATGTCTAAAAATATCAAGTTTTGTTGAGTTTTTCTATGGACTATTACTGCAAAAGCCGTTTAAAACTTTTATTAAGGTACACCATGAACAATACAACATTTGATTACATTGTGATTGGCGCAGGTAGTGGCGGCTGCGTTATGGCATCGCGATTGTCTGAGGATAAAAATGTAAGTGTGTGCTTAATTGAAGCTGGCGGCAGTGATAACAGTGTATTTGTGCAAATGCCAGCAGGCATAGCAGCGAGTGTGCCTTATGGCATAAATAGCTGGCATTACAATACCGTGCCACAAAAAGAGCTTAATAACCGGTGTGGTTTTGTGCCGCGTGGCAAAGTATTGGGTGGCTCAAGCTCTATCAATGCAATGGTTTACATAAGAGGTAATAAGTACGATTACGACCAATGGGCGGCTAATGGCAATACGGGATGGAATTTTGATAGTTTACTTCCGTACTTTATTAAAGCTGAGAACAATAAAGCGTTTATAAATAATGAGCTGCACGGCACTTACGGCCCCTTACATGTACAAGAGCTAAATAACCCAAGCGATGTAAACCAATACTTTTTAAATGCCTGTGCTGAGCAGGGCGTTAATTTAAGCGACGATCATAGCTTAGTTCTTAAGGAACACAGACCGTGTGACTTCCTATCTTAAAACGGCAAATATCATTTTTTTCAATGCGTTGCCGCTTACA
>NZ_WTLA01000043.1:0-23200 GCF_011378845.1 Pseudoalteromonas sp. Z9A4 | reverse complement strand
AAATAATTGGCGATAATAAAATTGCTACTTGGCAAGGTGAGCCGCGCGATAACAGCTTTATGCAAGGCTGTTATGCGTGTCATTCGCTTCGAAGCCCATTAACCGATGGCTTTGATAACAGCCAAGCGTTTTTAGACCAATTTAGTCCTTCATTTTTAGAACCAAATTTGTATCACGCCGATGGCCAAATTAAAGAAGAAGTGTATGTGTTTGGCTCTTTTGCACAAAGTAAAATGTACAAAGCCGGAGTTAACTGTGTTGACTGCCACGATAAACACACCATGAAAGTTAAAACAAAAACAAATGGGCTGTGCTTACAGTGCCACAGTGCCAGCGAATATAACAAACCCGAGCATCATCGCCATAAAGAACAATCAACCGGCGCACAATGTGTTAGCTGCCACATGCCAACCAACAGATACATGGGCGTTGATGACAGGCGCGACCACAGCTTTAAAATTCCGCGCCCTGACATATCAATAAAATACGATACACCCAATGCGTGTGTGCAATGCCACGACGGTCAAACAAACGAATGGGCAGCAAGCACGCTTGAAAAATGGCATGGTAAAGCACCGGCATTAAGTGCAAGCGAGCACAGTATGCTTGAGTTACGCTCATTAAAAGCGATATCGCAAAATGCACATATGAGCTTAATTAATGACTTTTCGTTAAATGAAATAGACCGCGCCAGTGCAATTGCCTATTTAGGTAATTCGGGCGCTGAGCTAAACGATGCCACAGTAAAAAGTTGGGTTAACTCGCCGCTTCCGCTTATTCGCTTAGCGATTGCTAAAGTGGGCTTTTTACTCCCCGAAGCAGAGCGCTTAAAAAGCTACAAGCAACTATTAACCGACAAATTAAAGTCGGTGCGTGTTGCTGCTGCGCAAAACCTAAGCCAAACAACAGCGCAGTTAAACGGGCTTAATCAATCAATTATAGAGCTTGCACACGCTAATACCGTCAATACATGGCGCGGTGAAGGTAACATCAATCAAAGTATGCTCGCGCTTAATAAACAAGACATAAACGGTGCTATAAAGTCGTTACAAAAAGGCATTAGCGTTGACCCTTACTTTGATGCAAGTTATGTAAATTTAGCCGATATTTATTATCGCCTTGGTCAAACAGCAAAAATGCAAAGCACGTTAAATAGTGGTTTAAAAGCAGTACCTACCTCTGCGCCGCTACATTATGCAAACGGTATGGCGCTTATTAGAAGCGGTAACAAACCCGCTGCAGTTGATTCATTTAAACACGCAATGACACTTGAGAGTAATAACGTGCAATACGCTTATTTGTACTTTTTAGCGCTAGATAGCATTGGCTCAACAGCGCAGGCCGTGAGTGAATTAAAACTCAAAATGGGCGCTTATAATAATGCGCAGCAGCTTAAAAACTTAGGAATGGGCTTTGCTCAAAAAATAAAAGATAGAAATACTTATAACTACTTCAGTCTATTGAAATAAGACTTGAACCTTAAGTTATAAACGCTACACACGGATTTAATACGCCTATAGAGTTAATCGACCAGTACAAAGGTCGGTTAACTCTATAGAGATTTATAATAGTGGTTTGATATAATTAAAATTAAAAGCCACATTACATTTATAAATTTAAGGCGTCGGGCTATGTTTTTCCGCTAATTGGTGCTTTATTTTTTCAAATGCTTCTTCATCAAGACTGTATTTACTAATAAAAAAATAACCTACAACAGCCGAAATAATTGTACCCGCAACCAAAATAACTCTCATCAATAAAAGAGAGGTAGGTGATTGATTGATTCCAAGTAAGGCGTCAAAACCGATTAAATTTAATGTTAACCCTGAGCCTATCATGGCAATGGTACTTGCAATTGCAATAATCCAGTATTGCAAAGAGGCAAACAAACCTTCTCTACGAACTTTGTTTGCAACTTCATCAGCATCTATTTGATCTGCAATCATTGAAGATACAATGACACCAATGCTGGCCCAAATTGAGCAACATAAAATAGCATCTAAAACCAACCACCAATCATTACCAGGTTGGTATATAAACCACTTAGCAAAGCCGCCGATAATAGTTACTCTATAAGACCACTTTAAGGTATTTACTTTACCTATACGTGTAGAAAGGGATGTCAGCACGTAAATTGCAGCAATACCTGCAATTGCGTATGAGCTCGAAAGTATGCCTTTAGATGTAGCGCCAGCCAGAATATTGCCGTCATTCATGTAGTAGACTAATACGTAGTAATCCATGCTTGCTGCAAAGCTTCCAACTGTAAGTTGTACAGCAATTAAAATGAGCAAAATCTTCATGTTTTTATTTTTTATAATTGCGTTTAAGCTTGAAAGTAAAGGGAGATTTTTATTAACTTCAGTCTTTTTGTAATCACGCTCTTTTAGAAATAGAGCCGGTAGCATACCAAAGCAACCCAAACATACTATAGCAACACCCCAACCCACATATTGCATGCCCAACACAACCCCACCAAAAATACTTAGCTTTGCTAAAGGGAATATCCAATGATAGGTAATACCCCCTAATTTTAAAAAGTAAGTAACAAAGGCCATAACTTTTGTTCGTTCGTGATAGTTGTTAGATGCCTCGTAGGCCAAGCACTTCATTGGTAATGTCCAACACGCATTAAAGGCATAAAATAAAAGCGCCATGAATGAAAAATAATATAGCTGGTATGTTTGCGCCCAATGAATAGGTACCATCCAAATAAACCCAAAAACGATACATGAAAGCCAAGGGAATACGAATAAAAAAGGTCTTCTTCTACCGTAGGGGGTTTGTAATTTATCTGACCAATAACCAACTAGTGGGGAAATGAAACTAGCTACGAAAACAGGAGCTTTTATAGCCAAGGCTAAGAAAAAAGGATCTACACCGAGTGTCATTTGGTAATAAGGAATAGCTAAAATACCGATACCTTGATGAGAGAAAAATATTCCAAGAAAGCCGATACCGAGCAATATTTTTTGTTTAAGCATCACGTCTTTATTATTTAATTGGATCATGGTTTCTCACTAATGCTTAACCACCTTATTTTTATGGTTATAATCAGGCGATATGTAGATTTTTCATTTGAAAAGAGCAAAATTATGGGATAACGTTAGCACAAATTAATTATCTTAACTATTCTTGGAGAACTTAAACTCAATGGTCACTATAAAGGATGTTGCCCGCGTAGCGGATGTATCACCTTCAACGGTTTCTCGTGTAGTGCGAGGAGAAGGGAAGGTAGGTAAAAAATGTCGAGCTAAAGTTCAAAAAGTAATTGATGAAATGGGTTATAGACCCAACACCAATGCAAGAGCATTAGTGAGTAGAAGATCTGAGCTAGTTGGTATTGTTACTCCAGCACTTCACAAGCCTTTTTTTGGCTCTATTGCTTTTGGTGCAGAGACCGCAGCACGCCAAAAGTCATTTCAAGTAATGATGCGTAATTCACATAACGATCCTGAGCACGAAATAGATGCCATAAACTCATTTCGAGAGCACGGTTGCGAAAATATTATTTTGCACAGTAAGTCTGGCTCTGTTGATGATTTAAAAGATCTCGCTGAAAAAATTCCAGGTTTAGTTTTTATTAACCGCTTTATACCTGAATTAGCGTCAAGATGTGTTTGGCTTGATAATGTATCAGGTGGGCGAATGACGGCTGATTATTTATACAGCCAAGGCCATAGAGATATCGCTTTAGTCAGTTTAAATCTCAACAACGATCAAGAAGAACGTATTCGAGGTGTTCGTCAATTTTTTCAATCAAAAGGGATCCCAATCCCTGAAGAAAATATTGTTGAACACAGTCCTGTAAAAGACGTTGTTTCGAATATTGAAGAATATTGTGTGTATGCTGTTAAAGAGTTATACAAAAGAAACGCAAATTTCACAGCGATTGTTGCTTACAATGATGAAATGGCGGTATGCCTCATGAACGCGCTATTTGATATAGGCAAAAGAGTACCTGAAGACGTATCTGTTATGGGGTTTGATGATCTTGATATAGCACATAAATGTCGCCCAGCACTGACGACCATTCGTTACCCTATTATTGAAATGTCTGAGTATGCTACAAAGCTGTCACTACAAATGACTTTAGAAAAAGAAGATATAGTTCAAAGAACGCATTTATTTATGCCTACTTTAGTTGTGCGCAAATCAGTTAAAAAAATAGATTTGTAGGTTATCAGCTCCTATATTTAACTTGTTTTAATTACCTCCTCTTAGGATAACGATCCCCCCTGCTGTTTATCCTGATTAACTCCCAATGTAATTTATTGTAAAGAACGAGGAACATAACTATTTATTTTACGATGAATATCAGTTGTTTATGTTTTTTTATATGATTTTTAAGTTTATATAAAGTTAATGCGATATTGACATACCGTTCAATTAAGTTTAATTTTTAAGGATAACGTTATCCCTATTTAATAAGTCATACAGGAATAGTATTTTGAACTTCAATTTTGTAAATAAATATAAGCCATTAAAAGTACTAATTATGCTAATAAGCATGATTAGTGCTAATTCTTGGGCAAATAATGAGAGAGAAAGTTTTAATGATGGTTGGTTATTTGCCAAAGGTGAGCACGTTGGTGCAGATAAAAGCAAATTTGAAGATTCAAAATGGCGAACGTTAAACTTGCCTCACGACTGGGCAATTGAAGGACCATTTGATAAAACTTACAGTGCTAGAAATGGTGGTTTACCGGTATTTGGAACAGCGTGGTATCGAAAGCATTTTACTTTAGCAAAATCGACCCTTGGGAAATCAGTTTCTATCACCTTCGATGGTGCAATGTCGAACACTGAAATTTTTGTTAATGGAAATAAGGTTATCAGTCGTCCATTTGGGTATATTGCGTTTGAATTTGATATTACACCTTATCTAAACAACCCAGGCGATGAAAATGTGATTTCAGTAAAGTTATCTCCTGAAAATTTTTCAGCTCGTTGGTACTCAGGAGCAGGTATTTATCGTAATACTTGGCTTGAAATTAACGACAAAGTACATATTAAGCAATGGGAAACATTTGTTTCAACCCCAGCTATTACAAAAAATAAAGCGATTGTTGATTATAAAACCACTGTTATTAATACCGAAAAAGTGTCTCAAGCTGTTGTTATAAAAACAAGTATAAAATCAGCTGAGGGTGTTGTAGTCGATGAGACAGCTCTAGATCTTATATTACCTGCAAATAGTGAACATAAAATCCAACATCAACTTAAAATTAGTCAACCTAGGCTATGGGACACTGAAGATCCATATAGATATACGGTAGTTACTAGCGTTGTAAAAGATGGAAAAACTGTTGATGTAAATTCTGTACCGCTAGGTGTTCGAAAAATTGAATTTAAGGCTGACGATGGCTTTTGGCTCAATGACCGAAGAGTTCAAATTCAGGGTGTTTGTTTACACCACGACAATGGGCCGCTAGGCGCTATTGTTAATAAGCGTGCTATTGAAAGAAAGCTAGAAATAATGAAAGAAATGGGCGCTAACTCTGTTCGAACTTCTCATAACCCTCCATCACCAGAGTTGGTTGAATTGGCTGATAAAATGGGAATTTTATTGCAAGTTGAATCTTTCGATATGTGGGAAATTGAAAAACCTGCTGTAGTAAATGGATACAATAAGAACTTTGAACAGTGGCATGACCGCGATTTACGAGACATGATCAAACAATACCGTAACAACCCTTCAGTAATCATGTGGAGTATTGGTAATGAGGTTATGGAGCAGCGCACAGATGACGGTTGGAAAGTTGCTAAAAATTTACAACGTATTGCACATGACGAAGACCCTACCCGTTTAGTTACCAATGGCTTGAGCATGTACCCTGACTTTATAGATAAAGGCATGGCACAAGAAATGGACATTGTGGGTCTAAATTATAAGGCTTATAAATATCAAGAAATTAAGCAAGCACACCCCGATTGGATAATTGTAGGAACGGAGACATCATCTGTTGTAAGTACGCGTGGTGTGTATCATTTCCCAATTGAAAAATATAATAAGCATGAGTCTAAATATGTCACCAGTTTTGATGTGATCACTCCTCCTTGGGCTTATATCCCAGATATAGAATTCGAAAATTTAAAGAATAATCCAAGTGTTATGGGTGAGTATATATGGACAGGTTTTGACTATATTGGCGAGCCTACGCCTTACGGTGGTCGTGATCATGGAAATAAGTTTTATTGGAATCAAGATTGGCCAGCACGAAGTTCATCATTTGGGGCTGTTGATTTAGTTGGATTTAAAAAAGATAGATTTTACCTTTACCAAAGCCAGTGGACAAAAAAACCAATGGTACACGTATTACCACATTGGAACTGGCCCGAAAAAGTCGGTGAAACAATCCCTGTTTTTGCATATACAAATGCTGAAGAGGTTGAGTTATTTGTAAATGGTCAATCTAAAGGAAGAAAACGAAAAGGTGAAGATAAAGTACGCTTACCTGTCAGCCTACGTTACGACAAGTCGGTTAAATACTTTGATTCTCCGTATCGACTGCGTTGGGACGTAGAGTATCAACCTGGTGAAATTAAGGTTGTAGCATATACAAATAATAAAGTGGTTTCTGTTAAAACGGTTAAAACAGCAGGTAAAGCAGCTCAAATAGCGCTATCTCCTGATAGAAAAATACTGAGCGCAGATGGTTATGATCTTTCTTATATCACCGTAGAGATTACAGACAAAGACGGTAATTTAGTTCCTGATGCTGATAATAAAATTAATTTTAAAGTTGAAGGTGCTGGCGAAATTATTGGGGTCGGAAATGGTGATTCGGCAACAACAGCCCCATTTCAAGCTGATTATCGTCATGCCTTTTACGGCAAAGCCATGTTAATCGTTAAAAGTAATAAAAACATGCTAGGGGAAATAAAAGTGACTGCTAGTGGAGAAAAATTAATTTCAGATTCAGTTGTATTAATTAGCCAGTAAGCAGATAGCCCGTGTTGCAGTGGTCGCGGCGATATTTGCCTAGCTGCGATTGGCTGATTAATCGTGGAAGGGAAAAGCATTACTTTAGAGTAGTTAGCTGAGGAGTGTTTTTCTTGGATGAAAATAACAAACGGTTCTGTATTTCAACTTATTGATACATTTAATTGCTTGTATCATTTTTTATAAAAGGCCTTTTATGTTACTTAGAATTTTTTTACCAATAACAATGCTAATTACAGTTAGCGCACACGCTAATGTAGAGGTGAGTACCTCAAAAAGTATTAAAAATATAGATAAAACTAAATTAGCCGTTAATCAAAAAAAACCGACAAATATTTTGTGGATTTATATGGAGGATCAAAATCCGTGGAATAATGCTTGGGGTGATTACACTGTATCAACACCAAATATTAAACAATTTGCAGATCAAGGCGTTCGTTTTACAAATGCACACCAGCCTGCTCCAGTGTGTTCTGCAACACGTTCAGCATTAATTACAGGGCAATATCAAACGACCTTGGGCCTTCAAAATCATCGTTCTAGTCGTGCCAGTTACAATGCGACTTTTTTACCAGAAGGATATAAAACGGTTCCAGAGCTGTTTGTTGATGCTGGATATCAGACATTTAATATTGGTAAAGATGATTACAATTTTAAGTATGATCGTAGCAAACTTTACAATGCTCACGAAGGAAAAGCGGGCTTTCAAGGTGCACATGACGGCACTAAATTTGATTGGGCTAAAAACCTTAAAAATAAACCGTTTTTTGGTCAGATACAGCTACAAGGCGGAAAGCATCATAACTTTAAGGGTAAAGACGTTCCTCAAGTCGACCCTGATAAAATGACGCTTCCACCTTATTATGCAGATACCCCGGCAACACGCGCTGAATGGGCAAAGCATTATAAAACTCAAGTTTTGTCTGATATCGAATTAGGCCAAATTTTAAAAGAGTTAGATGACAATAATATATTAGAAAACACTGCAATTTTTTGGTTTTCAGATCATGGCATGCTGTTACTTCGTCACAAACAGGAGCTTTATGAGGATGGCGTAAAAGTACCTTTAATTATCAGTTGGCCTGCAGGTAAAGAGCTATTAAAAGGTAAAGGTGCTGTAAGAAATGATTTGATCAGCGGTTTAGATATACCAGCAACCAGCCTTGCTTTAGCCGGGATTGATATTCCTTCTTATTATGACGGTAAGAATGTTTTTTCTGAAGAGTTTTCAGGTCGAGATTACGTTATTTCAGCCAAAGATCGAATGGATTATACATTTGACAGAGCGAGAAGCGTACGAACTGAAAAATACCGTTACATACGCCAATTTCATCCAGAGCTTTCGAGCGCTCAACCGCAATACCGCGATAAAAAACAATACTCTATAGAGGCTCGTGCTTTATATGAAGAAGGTAAGCTAACCCCAGTGCAAGCAGCATACTATTCTGCAACAAAGCCGGTAGAGGAGTTATATGATCTGCAATCAGACCCTGACCAAATTAAAAATTTAGCTGCATTGCCTAAGTATAAAAAAGAGCTCTTACGTCATCGCCAAATTTTACTCGATTGGATTGCCAAAACAGACGACAAGGGTGCATATCCAGAGTCTGAGCGAGCAGTTAAAGAGGTGCTTGATATATGGGGTAAAAATTGTGTAAGTACTCAATGTGAAAGCTATCGATTACACCATCCTGATTCAGTAAATATACCGGGTGATAAAGTGTATTCACCAATCCAATGGCCAGCCTACATGCCAAAGCCTAAAACGCCGTATTACAGCGAAATAGAGCATATATACCGAAAGAAATTTCAGTAGCTTAGGCGCTGAGCGCTCAGAAATATTAATTCTGAGCGTTCAATTAAGATCATAAACACAACCCATAAAAAATTGAGACATAAGAATGAATTATAAAACTAAAGTAATCCCCTTAATTTTAAGTGCTTTACCGCTGCTTTCTATGCAGTTGTACGCTAAAGAGGTTTTAACTTTTGAACCGGTAGCGCAGGATATGACCCCGATTATTCGCAGCGCTCTGAAAAATGTAAAAGATAAAGATTTAAAAATTGTATTTAAGAAAGGGACTTATAAGTTTTTACCTGAATATGCATCAAGTGAGTACCGACGAATTACCAATCATGGTAATGGATTAAAAAAAATAGCTTTTTCTTTAGATGGTTTTGACTCAGTTGAAATTGAAGGTGCTGGGTCTGAATTTATTTTTCATGGGCAAATAGCGCCATTTGAATTTTATAATAATAAAAGCGTTAAAGTTAGCAACATTACTATTGATTGGGATATACCGTTTACGTTTGTAGCTGAAGTACTGGCAGTAAATGAGAAACAAGGGTATCGAGACGTAAGGCCTGTTAAAGGCGATCATCAGTGGGATCTTAAAGGAGGAAAAATTCGGTTCCCAAATGTTGATGGATTTAGTTATGACTATTTAGGCTCTACACTTGCTTGGGATAAAAATGAAAAGCGAGTTGTTCATGGTGGTATAGACAGTAAAAGCAAGTCAGATAACGTAGAAGACTTAGGAAATGGTGTTTTAAGAATTCACGAAAAACTTAAAAATCACCCTCCGATTGGCTCGTTAACAAGCTCAAAAGGCGACAGAGAAACACATCGGTACGCACCTGCTTTTCAAGTGAAAAATTCTAAAAATATAGTGTTTGATAATGTAGTTATACATCACGCTTTAGGAATGGGGTTTTTATTTGAAAAAAGTGAAGACATTCAGATTCTAAACTCAGGCGTTTATTTACGTGATGGTTCAGAGCGCTTAATTTCTACAACGGCTGATGCAACTCACTTTGCTAATTGTAAGGGCGATATTTTAATAGAAAATAGTCGTTTTGAAAATATGCTAGATGACGGTGCAAACGTACATGGTACTTACACCATAGTTGACAAAATAATTGATAGTCACACTGTATTGGTCAAGTTTGGTCACTTTGAGCAAACAGGATTTGAGTTTACTGGTCAAGGTGATGAAATTTGGTTTATACACCAGCCAAATACCAAAAGAGAAAATATAAATATAGTTGAATCGGTAAACATAATTAATGAAAATTATACGCAGATTAAGTTCAAAGATAGCTTGCCAAAACAGCTTACCAAAGGTGACTTGTTAGAAAATAAAACGTGGAACCCTACTTTCACAATGCGTAAAACCATCATTAAAAACCACCGCGCGCGTAATGTAGTTTTAAAAACACCATTAAAAACCGTTATTGAAGATAATTTCTTTTCATCAATGATGTCATCAATTTTGTTTCGTGGAGAAACCTTCTTTTGGTACGAATCGGGTGCAGTAGAGGACGTACTCATAAGAAACAATACTTTTGACTATGTAGCTTATGCAGGGAAACCTCATGCGGTTTTAAACATAACACCAAGACTTAGCACAAGTTTTAATCAAGATGAGATATACGATCGCAACATTCGATTTGAAAATAACACAATAAATAGCTTTGGTAATCGTATTGTTTGGGCTGATAGAGTTGGCGGTTTAACGGTGTCGGGTAATACGATTAATCGTAATATTAACCAGCCTGTATTGCATCCAGATAGCCCACTTTTTGAGTTTGTTAACAGTGAAAATATTGAACTTAAAAACAATACTTATAATGGCAAAGTACAACGAGTGCTTATCGTTGATGATAGCTCTAAAGGCACTTTAATAGACGACGGCTCTATTAAGTAACTTCAATCAAATTATATGGCAAAGGATCTTTTATGTTTATTTCTGTCGTTAAATTCACTTTGAGTTTATCTCTATCTCTATCTCTATCTCTATTTCTATTTAGCTTGTGCACTATTGCAAATGATAAAGTGATAGATATAAGCGACTTTGGCGCGATTAAAGATACAGGATCCGACAGTACCCATAGCTTATATAAAGCTTTGCAAGAGGCTAAAAAAATCGGTGCAACAAAAATCACTTTTCCTAAAGGTCGGTACGACTTTTATGAAGAGCGAGCCGCCGATAGATTAATGTATATAAGCAATAATGACCCAGGTATTAAACGTATTACATTTCCTTTGTCATTATTTAATAATCTTGAAATAGATGGAAATAACTCTACTTTTATTTTTCATGGTGGTTTAGTGCCATTTATTTTAGATGAAAGTAGTCATATTATACTTCGTAATTTTTCTATCGACTTTTCTCGGGCTTTTCACTCCGAAGCATTAATTGTTGGTGCTGGAAAAGGGTATTTAGATTTAAAATTTACAGACCAATTCCCTTATAAGATTAATGAGGCCGGTATTTTAAAATTTCAGTCTCAGCTATTTCAAGCCTCAGGAATAAAAAGTAAAGACAGACTTAAACGTAAACAAATTTCGCAAGATGAATATAAATATGAATACAAGCGTGTATTAGAGTTTAACTTTGCACTGCGTGAGCCTGAGTATATGGCGCAAGATATATTTACTGGAAATGCTTTACGTGCTGAAAAGCTAGATGGAGGCGACGTTGTAAGAATTTTTCATCCAAATTTGAAAGCAAAAGTTGGAAATATATTAGTTTTTCAGGCAAAGCATCGTGATTACCCCGGTGTGGTTATTTCAGACAGTAACAATGTCGAACTTCATAATATTACCATTCATCATGCAGGGGGGATGGGAGTAATTGCTCAACGATCTCATAATATTACAATCAAAGACTCTAAAGTCTCTCCTAGCAAAGGGCGTATTGTAAGCACAACAGCGGATGCAACGCATTTTGTTAATTGTACTGGAAAAATTAAGTTGATTGATAACTTATTCGAAAGTCAAAAGGATGATGCAACTAACATACATGGAATTTATGCTGCAATTGATAAAATTATAGATGATAAAACGGTAGAAATTAAGCTACAACATCCACAGCAATTTGGTTTCGATTTTATAGGCTCAGAAACTGAGTTAGAGCTAGTTCATGGCCCCAGTTTGATAACTTATGGGTCAGCTTTGGTTGCAAAGAGTACTCGAGTTAGTAATGAAGTAACGCGAATTGAGTTTGTTAAGCCATTTGATAGCCGGTTACAAAAAGGTGATTCTGTTGCTGAGGTTCGAGATTATGCACACGTCATAATTAAAGGAAATACAATTCGTAAAAACCGAGCCAGAGGTATGTTGTTAAATAGCCGCGGTAAAACGTTAGTTGAAAATAACTATTTTCATACATCGGGATCGGCCATTTTATTTGAAGGCGACGCAAATTTTTGGTTTGAGCAAGGTGGCGTTCGAGATGTAACGATTAAAAATAATATTTTTGAAAATAGTTTTTATAGTCAGTGGGGGCAGGGGGTTATAGCCGTAGACGCTGGAATTGATGAGCAGTTTAAAGAAACATCACGATATAACAAAAATATTGTAATAAAAGGCAACACATTCAAAGTGTTTGATAAAGCGCCTATTCTCAATTTATTTTCTGTTTCACATTTAGTTTTTGAAAATAACATCATTGAAAAAACGACTGGATATCCTGAGCGTAAAAAATATGACTCATTGTTTTTAATAAACAACAGCGACAATATTACCATTTCTATAAATAATATTTTACAAGGATTCTCTGAAAGTAAGTCCCAGCTACTTAGTCCCACAACAACTTATAAAAGAGCTAAAAACTAAAATGAGTATTTTAATAATAAGTACTTTTAGTCAGTTTTATATTGCTTATATAAGCTTTTATAACGCCTACTTTAAATAAACAACGGGTAACTTAAATAAACACGCCACTCTAAAATTTATCTTTTAGGAGCGCACCTCTACACGTTTTTTTAGGGCCTGTTTATAAATTAAGTAGGTAAATATTTAACTATCGCATTAAAACACACACATTATATTAAAGTTTCTCAATTCACCTAAAGGTGAGGGTATATCAATGAAAAAAATTGTTAATAAATTAAGCGCGGCATCAATAACGTTACTTTTCTGTGTTAGCAGCTTTGCAAGTGAAGTTTCACAAGATTATTTTACGACACAGGGCAATGGTCTTCGTCAAATTACAAGTGGTACAGTAAATGGTCAACCCGTTGTTTATACATCTGAATTAGATGGTGCTGTAGCAAGTTATAGTTCAAATGGTGAAGAGCTGTGGCGAAGCGCAACTCAAAATAAAGCAGTACTTTTTGAGATAAATAGTACGGATTTAAATAATGATCAATCTGATGAGCTAATAGCAGCAAGTGCTGATGGAAGTATTTATGCATGGGATACCACATCTAAAAATAAGGTAGCCCCTCTTTGGAAATTTACTCCACCTAAAAAAGTTCGCTTTAGTGAAGTTGCAGTAGCACGTGTTGACGGTGAAAAACGGATTTACGCAGGGGGGAATAACTTTATTTTGTATGAGCTAAATAGTAATGGACAACTACTCAGCGAAACAAAATTAGAGGGTGTGGTTCGCAAAATAGAATCAGGTCGTTTTTTATCCAGCGACAAAGACAGCTTATTTGTTTTTACTTTAGATCGTGATAAGTATCGTTGGGATTTTATGGGATTTATTGACCCTAAATCAAAGAAGGTAATAAGCAAAATTAGCCCTGCAGATCGAAATGTTAAAGACATTTCTAAAAATATGATGATAACGGATATCGACATCGCAGACTTAGATCAGGATGGTTTAGACGATTTATTATTTTTCGGTGATTATAAAAGTGGTCAAAAGTCTGCTGCATCGTTTGTTGCTTACAATAGCAAATTTAAACGCATTGCAGACTTTAAAATAGCATCTGCACAAAGACAGCGTTATGCGCATGTGTACGGCACATCACTATTACCTAAGTATAACGAAATAGTACTTCAATTTGGGGGGCTTACTTATTTAATTGATGCAAAAGGAAAGTTAATAAAACAAGTTGGCGAAAAGCACACCGGCCTTATTTTTAATGATATAGAGTTATCAGCCACTAGCGAAAAACTTTTTGCGGCAGGCCAAATTGGTGGAGGTAATACTATTTATAGTTTTGATTTAAATAATAAAAATTGGTTAGACACTCCTCATCAATTAACCGGTCGGTTAGCGCAAGTTGAAAAAAATATTAATGATTTGTATGAACAAACATTAGCTTTTGAAATGCCAAGTTACCAAAAGAAATCTAATGAACCTTGGGTAATGCTAACTAAAGCAGAGCTAAATAGTGATGTGGAAAAACTCAATGGTGCCGATTTTCTTAGCGTAGCCCAAGAGCGATGGACTGAAAAATGGGATCGCAGCCAATTAGTTAAAAAAATAGGCAAAATTGCGCTTAAGCAAGATCGCCGAGGTAAATACAAAGATACGCGAGAGCAATTAATTAAAAAAGCGAAGGCATTTGAGGCCAAAGGAAAAAGTTTTGTTGTTTGGTCTGGTCACGGTATAGACCCATTTGGGGTTAGTATTGACACAATGGAGGCTATATTAGAGGCCGCTCCTAATACCGCTCTTGGCTTTTTATATGCTGAAATGCACGACCCGAAAGATCCAAGAGTACTTTATTTTATCTCGGAGTATATGCCACGCTTAGCCAAAGCAATGCGTAAGCAAGGCAAAGCAAAATTATATTTTAGATATAAAGATGTTTTTTGGGCTACGACTTCTCAACAGCAACCTTGGAAAGATATGTTTTTTTCTGGGCAGTACGCTGATATTTTAGTTCCTTCTGCTGAGGATACGACATCACGTACGCAAGATATAAATTTTACCGGTAGAGTTGGCATGTTTTTAGGTGGTTATGTTAACGATTACGCAATGAGACTTGTTGATGATAACCCAACCAGTTGGCGTCCTCTTAGCCCTGGTGGACAGCGCAGTGTATCTCCCTACCTTAGAACTGCCGTGTTAAGAGCTGCGTATGGTTCAAGAATGGGTATTATTTTTGATAGCCGTTATACCGAGCAGCCAGGATTAAATGTTCTATTTGCATTAATGAAGTCGGGTGTTTTACCGATTGTTGAAAAAGATGCAATGCAATCAATCGGTTCATGGATGCTAATAAAAGATGTAGACATAGAGTTAGCTCATTCAATAACTAATCATCACGAAATGAATCACTACAGTGAAAATGACTCCAATGCTTTGATGAGTTTAGGGCAAATTCAATGGGCGGGTACAAACTTACCAAAGTATGATTATTCTAGAGCGGCCTTAGGTGTGCAATATAGATGGTTGAATTTCATTCCGCCAATGCCAAATGGCATGATCCCAATCGCCCCTATAGAATCTGCAGCGCAATTAAAAAAACAAAATACCCCTTATTTTGTATCAAATGGAAGAGTCGGTTTTAGTAATGATAAAGAGATAGGTGCAGAAGAATTTTACCCAGAGATGCAACACTCAATTGAGCTCGGAGCACAAAATTTACCTATACGTGTTGAAGGTTCTGCTTGGTCTGTAATTAAGTTAGACGAGAAACATAGCCGTATTATTTTAGTCGATCAAGGCTATATTGACCCTCAAGATAGAGATGTAACTATACATTTTCATAAAAAAGCGAAATGGGTAAAAGATATTTTATCTAAAGAAGCGTTTCATATAACTGATAATAAAATGAACGTTACTGTTCCTGCTGGATCAGTTCGATTTTTTGATGTTGGTTACTAGTAACTAACTAACTAACTAACTAAATAAGCGTACTGAGTGCCGCTATTTTTGTATCTTAATAAGTGATGAATATTATGACAATAAAAAAATTAGGAATGAGACATATACTAACGATATGCCTTGCCTCTGCTCTGTTATCGGGTTGTGAGTCTTCTGCTATATCGAATGATGACTCGCCTATTTCCAAAAAAGCGATTGAAAAAAGGCCAAATTTTGTTTGGTTAGTATCAGAGGATAACTCGAAACGGTATTTAAAATTGTATAACGCTAAAGGCGCTGAAATGCCCAATATAGAGTTTTTGGCAGAGCAAGGCTTAGTGTTTAATAATGCATTTTCTAACTCGCCTGTATGTTCAACAGCAAGAACAACGCTCGCCCTGGGGGCGTATCCTGCTAAATTAGCAATGGAATATCACCGCCCATTTGAGCGTATAAACTTACCTAAAGAATTAAGCACAATAAGTGATTACCTCACTAAAGCAGGTTATTACACGTCAAATGATGCCAAAGAAGACTATAACTTTATCTCACCACAGAATAATTGGAGCTCGTCAAAAAAGGGAGCGAGCTGGCATAATCGCAAAGCAGGCCAACCTTTCTTTCATATGCAAACGTGGAAAACCACGCATGAAGGAAAACTACACTTTCCTGAAAGCGATATAGAAAATTTACCAACGATACATAATCCCAATTTAGTAGAATTAGATCCTATCCACCCCAATACTGAACTATTCAGATATACGTACGCTCGTTATCTCGACTTACATAAAAAAGTAGATAAAGAGATGGGCGTGGTAATAAATCAGCTTAAAGAGGAAGGATTATTAGAGGATACATTCATATTTTATTTTGGTGATCATGGTGGTGTTTTACCAGGTAGCAAAGGGTTTGTTTCACAAAGAGGCCTTAATGTTCCTTTAGTTGTTCGTGTACCAAAGAATTTTCGACATTTATTACATAAAGATTTACAAGCTAAGCTATCGACTCGAGTAGATGGCATTATTAGTTTTATAGATTTTGCCCCTACCTTGCTTGAACTGGCAGGTTTACCTAAATCTAAGTTGCAGGATGGCGAAAGCTTTTTGTCAAAAAATTTAAGTTTAGATGATTTAAATAAGCGTGATACAAACTTTTCATTTGCCGATAGATTTGATGAAAAATACGATATGGTAAGAGGCTTTGGCAAAGGTAAATATAAATATATTCGTAACTATTTACCTTTTAACCCAGATGGATTGTTTTCAAGTTACCGTTATAAACAGGCCGCTTACAGAGAGTGGAAATACCTATTTAAGGCTAACAAGTTAAACTCTGTACAAAGTGCTTTTTTTAAACATAAGCCGTTAGAGGCATTATACGACCTTGAACAAGATCCTTTCGAAACTGAAAATTTAGCACTATTACCACAATACACGGATGAAGTGATTGAAATGCGTACAGGATTACAAAAAAAGCTGCGATCGATGCCCGATTTAGCTTTTTATCCTGAATCTTATTTAGTCGATATTGCAAAAGATGACCCCAATACTTTTGGTTTAAAGCACAAAAGTAATATTGCCCGCTTTATCAATATAATAGATATGAGCCTACAACCGTTTGAACAAGTAAAAAATAAGTTAAAGGCAGTATTGTTATCAAATGAACAATGGGATCGCTATTGGGCAATGAATACGCTGTTATCGTTTGGTAGTGAGGCAAATGAGTTATTACCTTTAATCAATAAAATAAAACTACATGACAGTAGTGCACTTAATCGAGGTAGGGCTATTCAGTACTTGGCTCTTAATCAAGGGATATCTCCCAAGGCTGATTTAGAAAGCTTAATAGAACAAACAGAAAATCCACTAACCGTTTTAGCAATACTAAATATTGCTACTCAATTACATGATGAATTGGATACTACGTTTGATATTAAACTGCAAAAATCATGGGGTAAATTACGTACTAATGCCAGCAGCCCAATGAACAGCTTTAGCCAACGTATGGTTAATAGCTGGTTTAAAGACCGGGTAACTTATTTAAAAACAATCTAGCAATAAACAGCATAACGGCTAAAATTTTTGAGTCGTTATGCTGTTAGCCAAACTACATTGTCAGATATTTCTGCTTTTTAAACTTCAATCAACCTAGTCCACCAAATAAAAGACTTTTGAAGAAACGTACCAAAACCACTTTAAGCTAGAGGTTTCAGTTGGAGCTAAAAACGATTTAGATAAGATCGAGTAAAAAGGCACAATGTTAGATAACGTAAATATGATACGAAGACTGTGTTGTGCTTCATATTTAGATAAACGCTTAGTGTCTAATTTTTTAGTCCCTTGTTTTAAATTCTCTTTTCCTTTAAAAAAGATGATTTTAGTGGCCAAAATAACACACCGATTTATGTGCTGCATAGAAAACGGCGGTTTGAGCTGGTTCCATTCTAGTTTAGCTTTCGTGTATTGAACTTTGGTAAGCGTTGATAAAGAGTGCTTCACTTTGTAATAACCTATATAAATAAAGGCCTTGCGGCGATTTTTATTGATTGAGATCAACAAAGCAACAGAGAAAAATAGGCATAATTCGTGGCTGCAATTTACACCTAAAAATAAAATGGTGTGTTACGAATGTGTGCTACGATTTAAAGAAAAATAAAGGTTTATTATTGAACTGGACTTGTATCAAAAGTAGTCAAAAAACATTTAGTTTAGCTCTATCTTTTTGTTTTATAATGATATTAATTGAAGAGGCTTATAAGTGGCTCTACTCATAAATAACAAATGCATTAACTGCGACATGTGCGATCCTGAATGCCCTAATGAGGCTATTTATATGGGAGCTAAAATATATCAAATTGATGCTAGTAAATGTACTGAATGTGTAGGGCATTACGATAAACCTACTTGTGTAAGTGTTTGCCCTATTGACTGTATAAAGCCTGATCCAAATAAGCGTGAAAGCTTAGATGAACTGGCTGATAAATATGTGCTGTTAACTAGCTAATAGCTTGTTTAGGTATTTTGCTAAGCCGCTTTTTACTATCGGCTAAAAACTATCTACATTACTTATGTAGCTTGTAGCAAAAATCCGCCGTCATGTGTTTTTAGTTTCAATCAAATCTTATTACCTTCATTAATTATCAACTATATTGTGTTACCTTAAGGCTTTATAAACTCAAGTATTAATCTAAGTTTTAGATTGCATTCTATAGGAGTCTATTTTGGATATAGGTATTAACGCTATTCAGGCTGTATCTTCAAAACAAGCCGTATTCATAAATGATAAGTGCCGAGTATTTGTAATTGGCGATCTTGATGGTGATTTACCAGCGTTAAAAAGCGCACTTAATACCGTAAATTTTAACCCGCAAAGCGACACTTTATTTTGTTTAGGTGATTTTATTGATCGTGGGGATAAAACATATGATTTATTTACGTACTTACACGAAATTAAGGCATGTTTGATATTAGGTAATCATGAGCATTTAATGCTGGAGTCATTATTAAGTAATGATGCTGCCGCTTTTAAATTATGGACGGACAATGGTGGCAATTGGCATAAGTATGTATCGAGTGAAAAGCTCGATGTTATGTGTAATGAGTTACTAACAAAGCCGCTTTCGATAGTACTTGAATATCGCGGTTATAAAATTGGGTTGTCTCATACATTTCCGCAATCGTGGGATTGGGAAAATTATCCTGATGATAAATCGGTGACTGTGCAATCTCTATTGTGGGATCGCGAAGTAGTTAAACAAAATAAGGTAGTTAAAAGTCATGGAGTCGACTTTTCAATACATGGACATAACTCAACTAAAGCACCTTTCTGGGTTGGCAATAGTTACCATATAGATACTAACTATCACGGTGGAAAGCCTACATTACTCGAGCTTTCAGAGGTTATTGCTACACTTGAAAAGTCATCTGTTCTTTAGGGTTTTCTACTTTTTAAATATCATTCGGCAGCTTTGCTTTTTAAAATGTAAGCTGCTGACTACATCTCCTAATTATACACCTTCGTTTTCTATATACACTTTATGATGATTTACCCACTGTAATTATTTTATCAAGCTATTAAACACAGCAAAGCCTCTCTTAGTTTGTTAATTAAGAGCGGCTTTGATGTGTGGGCTGGGTTTTAACTTTCATTTAATAGGTATAAATACAGTTAAAAGAGGATCCACTCGATTTTATATTGTTGGTTAACAAACCATTAAGTTTGGCTGTGTAAAATTAGGAACAATTTTTGCCATTACGTAAATAGTTTACGTAAAAGGACTAACTTCTCGCTTTAGTTTTATGAGCAGATTTAAATGGAACAACCTCTCACATGATATTAGCAAGTATATACCCTTTCCCTTTTTCAACGTTTTGTAAGTCATCACTTTATGTATCAATTTTTTCTGTTTTGGGTTCTACGTGTGCTTTTGCAGCGCAAGAAAACGAAAACTCGCAGCACACAAAAGATATAGAAGTAATAGAAGTACGTGGTATCCGTTCAAGCATGGCCGAAAACTTAGATGTAAAACGTATGTCAGGCTCTGTGGTTGATGCAATTACCGCTGAAGATATTGGAAAATTCCCTGATAAAAATGTAGCAGACTCTCTTCAGCGTGTACCCGGTGTGGTAATTGAGCGTGATGGTGGGGAAGGTTCGTCAGTCAGTATTCGTGGTTTATCATCAGAACTTACTTTTACACAGCTTAATGGTAATTTTATTGCGTCTTCCCCGGGTGAACCTTCGCGTTCATTTGACTATGCTTTGTTACCGTCTTCGATGATTGAAAGTGTCGAGATTTATAAATCGCCAGAGGCACGCTTAGATGAAGGTGGGGTTGGTGGTACTGTATTAATGCATAGCCGAAAACCTTTAAGTATGGATGCAAACTCAGGTGTATTTAATGTAGAGAGTACTTACGCTGATGTTACAAAAGAATACGAACCACAGTTTACGGGTTTATATTCATGGAAAAACGATGACGAAGACTTCGGTGTATTGGTAGGCTATACGTATCAGGAGCGGACAAACCGAACTCTTTCGGGCGGAACTGATTCAAATGTGTGGCGTTACACCGGCGGTGGACAACCTTCAGATATAAACAGTAACGCAGTTGATAACAATAACGGCTGGGATACTATTAATGATGCAAACGGAAACAGTTACGATGGAGTTTGGTTTCCACAAGTTGTGCGAGGTTCAGTTCTTAACGAAAAACGTGAGCGTGAAGGAATTCAATTTAGTACGCAATGGCGACCAACAAATCGTTTAGAGCTTGGATTTAATTACTTTGGCTTTACGCTCGGGCAAGACAGAACAGAATCTGTGATTGATATACCTGAGTGGTCTTTAAATTCTGATTTTTTAACTGATGTAAATCTTGATGAGTCGGGCACTATTGTCACTGGTATGCAATACGATGCGATGGCAAGCGGTATTGAAAGTGATATGCAGCTTCCGTGGATGCGCGGCAGTTATGTGCGCGAAGAATCTACCTCCGATACTTTTGATTTTAATTTAACTTATGAAGGCGATAATTTTAAAGCGCGTTTTGTTGTGGGTAATACAAAATCAGAAGGAGGGCCAGAAGAAAGCTGGGAGGCTGCATATAAAAGTTCAAACGCCGGCGAAAACGCCACTGCTATACAAAATGCAGCTCAAACGGCAGGCTGGTCACTCAACCAAAATAATGTATCACTTAATATCGACCCTAATACATTAACTAACTTACAAAAAGGTATAGGAGGCGGTCGTGATGCTGGCTCTTCAAACTCAAGTTTTGTACGCAGTGAGCTTGAGGAAGATTACTACCAGGCTGGTGTGGATTTTTATGTTGATTGGGGCTTTTTAAAAACAATTAGAACCGGTGTCAAATATCGTAACTCCACGCTTCATCGTGAAACTGGCAATACCTTCTTTTTAGATCCTAATTTTGATATTGCTGCGGGCGAAGCAAGCGAGCAAGGTATTACTCGTTTTGATAGCTACCAGTGGAATGGTGGAATGCCATTAGCTCAAAATGTATTTACTAGTGAGAATAATATTACTGGTGGTTTTGATATAAACCAAATGCCAAGTATCGACTGGAATAAATACCGCGATATGGTCACTGCTAATTATGTACCTTATACACGTATTGAAGATAATTTTGTGTACGATATAGAAGAAAAGATATCTGCTTTTTATATTCAAGGCGATTTTGAATTTAGTGAAGTAAGAGGTAATTTGGGCGTGCGTGTTGTGCAAACAAAAACATTTACTTCATCTACCGACTTATATACCTACCAATTAGATCACACAAATGATGAAACAGGTGAGCCAGTAACAGGTGACGCTCGTTTTGTAGAAGACTATCAATTAGTCACTCAGCAAAACAAAGACACTCAAATACTACCAAGCTTTAATATAGCGTGGGATGCAACCGACGATTTAGTTATTCGTGGGGCAATAGCAAAAGTAATGTCTCGTCCTGATTACAGCGATTTAGGTGCGCAGCAACGCATTACATTCGTATCAGATGAATGGGCAGAAGATAGAGCCGCATTTAACGAGCTTTCTGGCTTTAGCGGAAACGGCGGTAATAAAAACTTAAAACCGTTTGAGTCAGTACAAAGTGATTTATCTATTGAGTATTATTACAGCGAAGGCTCAGCAGCTGGTTTGGCACTATTTTACAAAAAGGTCGATAACTTTGTTGTGCCGCTTGTAATTGGTGCGCAGCAAAACTTTGCAGGAAAAAATAATATAGTAGATGCGGGTACTATTAATATAGCTCCGTATAGCACTGTAGGTAATGGTACCGATGCAATATCTAAAGGCGCGGAAGTATTTATTCAGCATGCCTTTGATAATGGTTTTGGTTTTTACGCAAACTACACTTATAACAAAACCAACAAAGCAGATGTAACCGTAAATGGTAAAGAGTTTGGTCAGTCGGCATTAATAGGCAGTGCAAAGTATCAGTACAACACCTCTGTTTATTACGAGGGTGACGCTTTTAATATACGTGCATCATATAATAAACGAGGAGAGACAGTATTAGGCCTTAATAGTGGGTTAAATGTATATCAAGATCCATACGAACAGGTTGATGTTAATGCATCGGTTAATTTGTATGAAGGGCTAAGTTTAACAGCTGCTGTTATTAATTTAACTAAGTCGGAATCGGTAACGCGTTTAGGTGATGATACAGATGCACGATTACTTAACTCGAGCTATTCGGGTCGGCGCTATTACGCAGGCGTTAATTACAGCTTTTAATTAACGGCATAGGCAATATTTTATCAAAAGCCAACTGACTAACTTTAGTTGGCTTAACCTAACGGAGCCAAATAATATAATTTTATGTATGCACATAGTTTTGTCGCTCATACATTGGTTGTTTAATAGGCATAAAAAGCCTCATAGCCCTTTATTTGTATAGCTTTCATACTAAATTCATTTAATTGTCAAAAAGCTGAAATAAAGTATTGACCCTCACTCGTTTATCCCTATAATGCGACCCCACTGAGACGGGAAACGCCAACGCATAGCGAGGCACGAACAACTCAGAGAGTTAAATAAAACTTCGGTTTTAAATTATCTAAAAAGAAAGTTTAAAACTAAGTGTTGACTCAAAAAATAAAGGGTGTATCATTCGCATCCCTTGAGACGCTAAAGCGACTCAAAACGTTCTTTAACAATATAAAGCAATCATCTGTGTGGG
>NZ_WTLA01000042.1:0-24087 GCF_011378845.1 Pseudoalteromonas sp. Z9A4 | reverse complement strand
TAGAAGATATCCCCGATGGGTTAAGCCAAAACCATCTAAGTATCCCCATAAAAAGAAAAATGCCAGTCAGCTTAACTGACTGGCATTAGCCTAAAGCTCCTTTAAAACTGGTAAAAAGTAAAAAACTAGTTCTTGTAGTAATCAGCTATTTTTTTAAACTCTTCAGCTAAAATCGTCGCATTAATTAATGGCACACTACCTTGTTTAAATTCTGGTTTAAAAATAGCTCTAACGGCTCCATTTTGATCAACCATAGCGACCGAGGCACTATGATCAACAGCATATTCTGATTCACTACTATCGCTAATGGCGTAAATTAAACCAAGCTCTCGAACAACAGGAAAAAGGTGTTTATGCTCTCCCGACACAGCTAAAAAGTCTGGGTTAAAGTAATCTATATATTGCTTTCGTTTAGCTGGTGTATCGCGTTTTGGATCAACCGATAAAAACCAAACTTGTAGCGGATAATCTGCTTGTAAGTTTTTATAAACAGCATTTAACTTAGCAAGTGTTAATGGACAAATATCTGGGCAGCTTGTGTAGCCTAAAAATACTAAATTCCACTGTCCTAAAAATTGTTGCTTAGTCACTAATTCGCCGCGCTGATCGTTTAGCGTAAAATCAGACAGTGGCTTTGCATTTTCGTAAACTAATGCATCTACATCTGGTGGACTATTTTCATTTGAACATGCTGATAAAAACGAAACTAAAATAACAATTAACCCAAGCCATAACTGCTTCATAAAGGGAGCCATTTATCTATAAATAAGATTACAAAGAGTACCATTAAATGAATAATCGAAAAACGAAATAAGTCCATTGCAGTCTCATCATTTCCAGCAATTTTTAATTTGACGGCTTTATATATAAACACTGCATTTAATACACACGCACCTATTAAATATATTAATCCAGACATACCGATTAAATAAGGTAATACGCAAACAACAGCGAGTAAAACAGAGTAAGCAACGACGCAGGTTTTACAAAAATCGATACCATGAGTTACTGGTAACATAGGGATTTTAGCGCGTTCATAATCACTTTTTCGTGCTATAGCCAGCGCCCAAAAGTGTGGTGGGGTCCAGGTAAATATTATCATTACGAGTAACCAAGGGGCTGCTGCCATTTGGTTTGTTTCTGACACCCAACCTAATAATGGAGGCATTGCGCCAGCCAACCCACCTATAACAATATTTTGCGGCGTTGCACGCTTTAAAAATGATGTATAAACAAATGCATAACCTACCAATGCAAATAACGTTAATATAGCGGTTAAGGTATTAGCCCACACCATCAGCATAATAAAACCAGCAACCCCAATAACAGCTGCAAAACTAAGCGCATGTGTTTTACTTAAACGCCCTTTAGCCACAGGGCGATGACGAGTCCGCGCCATTTTTGAGTCTATCTCGCTATCAACCACATGATTAATAACCGCTGCAGCAGCAGAAAGTAGCCCTATACCTAACAAGCTAATAAACTGTACGACCATACCGCGCCCTACATCGGGAGCCAGCGCTAAACCAACCCAAGCTGTTAGCACCAGCATAGCTACCACTTTAAATTTACTAATTGCTAAGTAGTCTTGCAGCAAACTATGTGTACGCGAAATTAGCGATTGAGTATCAACGGGTAGCAGTATTTTTTTATCAATTATAAGTGCCATCATATTTCCCCTTTATGTGCGTGATTTTAGGTAATAACACAACCTAACCATGCTTAATAACAGTATGGCTGCCATCAAGTTATGCGCCAGTGCAACTTCCAACGGAATATGCCAATGTACTAAAATAAGCCCTAAGCTAATTTGGAAAAGCAGAACAAGTAATACACTCACAACGCAATTTTTAATTTTTTTAGAGTACGCTTGGCTGTATATTTTCCACATAATTAACGCCAGAACAATGCAAGTAACGAGTGCCCAAATGCGATGTAATAAATGAATAGACATACGCGCTTGCTGCGATAACACACCAAACTCATAATTACTGTGCTCAAGTGGTAATTGAAATACGCTACTCAATGAAAACGGTTGTGCGTAATTACACAATGGTAAACCACTACAATGTGGAGCGGCGTAATTTGCAGCCAGCCAACCACCAAGTGCAATTTGGATAATTAATACACTGAGCGCTACTAAACTTAAACAGAAATAGCGTTTTGCGCCGCTATCGCCACCCATAATAGGTTTTGCGGTTAGCCGTAAATATAAAAGCGTTATAAGTGACAAAATACTAAAGCCACCTAATAAGTGGCCCATTACAATAAGCGGCTGAAGGTTCATGGTTACTGTCCACATACCAAGGGCAGCCTGAAACACCACTAGTAGAAGTAAAGCCAAAGGCAATTTAACTGGCGTAGTTGAATATTGGCGTTTTAAAAAAGCCAACACAAATAAACCTAAAATAAGTAAGCCTAAAGCACCTGCAAAGTAGCGATGAATCATTTCTTTCCACGCTTTTGCGGTTTCGAACATCATATCGGGGTAGCTTTGAGTTGCTAAGGCTATGTCAGCCTCATGCTTAGGTACCGTTAAAAAGCCATAACAACCAGGCCAATCGGGGCACCCTAAACCTGCATCACTTAAGCGGGTGTACGCACCTAAAGCAACTACAATCAAAGCGAGTAATCCTGTTATTAATACTAAGTTTTTATAATTTTTATACATCAGATACTCCAACTTAAGCTCAACTTAGTTAGCTAGAACGAGAATAGTTAAGTAATTTTTTTAGATCTTTTAATAACCCTTTTTGTACTAAACGGTTTTCTTGTGGCTCGACCTTAAAGGGATATTCAAGTACCACTAACCCCATATGATCAATTAAATATAAACTTGCAGGATTTAAACTCTGTTGCTCGGTAATAATTTTCCATGGTAGATTTTTATTGTCGAGACTTCCCATTACAGCCATATCAACCTTGCCTTGGTTTTTACCAAGTGCCACATATAAATTATTAAGTGCATTGAGTTGTTCGCTGCATGGGGTGTTACATTCGTTTGAATAATTAAGTGCGATAGTCCATTGCTTGGGATTATTTTGCGGCCAATTTTTAAGTTTTATTTCTTGGCTTAAAAACTCGCCATTATTAGTAATTGCAGTAGGCAACCAATCAAACTTTAATGCGCCATATGCCAAAATTAATGGGATAGCGCAGCAGCCCACAAACAACACAAGGGGGTTATTTTTCATTATGTGTCCTTTTTTTACTCGCAAAAATAGCCACAACAGCACATGCAATAGCAATTAAAAACCATTGCACAGCGTAGGCATTATGCTTTTGAGGGCTCATAACAACTGCCTCATAATGAGGTGTTGCAATCTCATCACCAGTACCTTGTCTGTAAGCCATAAAATTAATTAATGATTGCTGGCTTTGAGTGCTCAGCATATTCAAGTCGATAGATTGGATTCTTGTAGGTAAGTCGTTATTTGTAGTTTTATCTTCAAGCGTAAAGCTACTTAGGTTATTTTCTTTTATTTGCGCTTTAAGAATAAAAACACCTGTAGGCAGAGTAACCTTTGGCAGTGTATCTCTAGATATAGGCGCTTTTACCCATCCTAAATTAACTAAAATCACTTTTTCTTCGCTGGCTGGCTTTAGTAAAGCAAGTAGGTCGTACCCTACTTGTCCGTTATAAACTTGATTATCTAAAAGCCAATATTGGTTTTGTACAAACCGCCCTTTTAACTCAACCAATACACCTGTTTTGTTCCAGCTATCAGGCAGGTTATGTAATTGAGACCAACTCATCACACCACGAGTATGTTGCTTAGCAATAGCGGTTAGTTGCTGCTGTTTTTGCTCACCCCGCTCCAACTGCCAAAATCCTAGTCGCACACACACAAGTACAACAACCACAACCATACAAAGTGTGATTAGTGAACTAAGCTTTTGTTTGTGCCATAAAACGAACTGCATAAAGGGTCAACTCAGTGATTATTAAAATTATTATCGTACTGTTGTTAATATTTATACTTTTTAACTTATTTAGAGCATTGTTTATTATGGTGTCAGGGAAAACTGGGGGACGACCTATGTCTCACTTTTTAGGTCGTCGCGTATTGTTTTCGGTCGTTGTTTTAGTTGTTGTTATTGCAGCGCTTAAACTTGGTTTTATTAAAGCAAATAATTCGCCAATAAACGCTACAGCACATATACAAATACAAACAAACACAGCCACACCACATCAACAAAGTGCCAATACCAAGCAGCTGCTTGGAAAGCAAAATACTTATCTTTAGTAAAGTGCCCTTTTAATATCCGTAAAAATATTACAAATAAAAGTACGGTTCCTAACGTTACATGCATGCCATGAAAACCAGTCAATAAAAAGAACGTATTACCGTAAATGCCCGCATCTAGCGTTAGGTTAAGGTCATTATATGCATGCATGTACTCCTCAACTTGCAGCCCTAAAAAGCAAACGCCCAATAAAATAGTAGCGCCTAAAAAAACTTTAAGTGGAGTGCGTTTATTGTTTTCCATCGCTACGTGGGCAAAATGTAAAGTAACTGAGGAAGTAAGCAGTATTAAGGTATTTATAAGCGGTAAGCCTTGCCAGCCCATAGCTTGAGTAGTTTCACCAGCAGGTGTTGAAACTAGCGGCCAAACAGCTTCGAAAGTTGGCCATAAAACCTCGTTAGTCATTGCATTATTGCCTGCGCCTCCAAGCCAAGGTACCGACAATACGCGTGCATAAAAAAGCGCACCAAAAAAGGCCATAAAAAACATAACTTCAGAAAAAATAAACCAGCTCATACCTTGTCTAAAAGAGCGATCCATTTGTGCTGAGTACAAACCTTGGTCCGATTCATTAATTACATTTTTAAACCAGCTAAACAACATATACACAAGTACAGCAATACCGGCATAAAGCAGATAAACCCCGCTACCACCTTCTTTACCTACACTCATAACAGTCAAGCCTGCCCCTACTGCAATAAAAAACAATGCAACAGCACCTACAATAGGCCATGGGCTTTGCTCAGGTACGTAATAATGCTCATATTCTTGATTCATTTTATTTACTCCTAGTTTCACACTAGTTTAAAAAGCTAGTTGTTACTTGCCACCAGCTGTTCACTAATATCAAATACGGTATAAGATAAAGTTAATTCTTCAATATCGCTCGGCAGTGCGGTATCAACATAAAAAAGTAATTTAAATTCAAGTTCTTCCCCTGCTTTTAGAGGTTGCTGAACAAAGCAAAAACAGGCTATTTTGTGTAAATACTTTGCCGCTTTACCTGGCGAGACTGATGGTACAGCCTGCATTACTTTATCTAGGTTGCTGTTATTTTTAGCACTAAACATTACTTCACGCATTGCACCGGGTTTTACCACTACACTGTATTCTTTTGATTTAACTTCAAACGGTGCACCACTTTGTGCGTGAGTAGTAAAGCTAACGCCGACTTCTCGATTTTGTACTATTTGTGTACTTTGCTCTGCTTGCTCAAGCGAAGGTTTTCCATTAAGCCCTGTTACATCACAAAACACGTCATACAAAGGTACTAAAGCAAAGGCAAAGGCAAACATGCCTATGCAAATAAGTACCAAACGTTTGAGTAGCGGTGCGTGTGTCATTACTTAATTACCGGCGGCGTAGAAAAAGTATGATATGGCGCTGGAGAGTCAACTTCCCACTCAAGCCCTTCTGCCCCTTCCCATACTTTTGCAGGCACTTTATCACCGCCACGCGCGCATTTAATTACCACAGCTACAAACAACAATTGCGATAAACCAAAGGCAAATCCACCAATACTTATGATTGCGTTAAAGTCGGCAAATTGAAGTGCATAATCGGGAATTCGACGCGGCATACCGGCAAGCCCTACAAAATGCATAGGAAAAAACAATACGTTCACACTCACCAGCGATAGCCAAAAATGCCATTTAGCTAGCGTGATATTAAACATATTGCCCGTCCACTTGGGCAGCCAGTAATAGGCCCCCGCCATTATCGAAAATACAGCCCCTGTTACTAATACATAATGAAAATGCGCCACTACAAAATAAGTATCGTGGTACTGAAAGTCAGCAGGTGTAATTGCCAGCATCAACCCCGAAAAGCCACCTAAGGTAAACAGCACAATAAACGCAATACTAAAAAGCATTGGCACTTCAAAAGTTATTGAGCCTTTCCACATTGTGGCAACCCAATTAAATACTTTTACTCCTGTAGGTACCGATATAAGCATGGTCGCGTACATAAAAAACAACTCGCCAGCGACCGGCATCCCAGTGGTAAACATATGATGAGCCCATACAATAAAGCTCAATAGTGCTATGGAGGATGTGGCGTATACCATTGAGGCATAGCCAAAAAGTTTTTTACGAGAAAAGGTAGGTACTATTGTAGATATAATGCCAAAGGCAGGAAGAATCATTATGTATACTTCGGGATGACCAAAAAACCAAAAAATGTGTTGGAACATCACCGGGTCGCCACCGCCTGCGGCATCAAAAAAGCTGGTCGCAAAATACTTATCGGTAAGTACCATAGTGACAGCCCCTGCAAGCACTGGCATTACCGCTATTAATAAAAAGGCAGTAATTAACCACGTCCATACAAATAAGGGCAACTTCATCCATGTCATGCCTGGGGCACGTAAGTTCACTATGGTTACAATCACATTGATTGCGCCCATTATTGAACTAATCCCCATAATATGTACGGCAAATACAAACAATGCAGTATTATCATTACTGTATGTTGTAGACAGTGGTGCATAAAAAGTCCAACCAAATGCAGGACCCCCACCAGGCATAAATAACGATGCCAATAGGATTAAAAACGCAAACGGTAAAATCCAAAAGCTCCAGTTATTCATTCTTGGCAATGCCATATCTGGCGCGCCAATCATGAGTGGTATCATCCAGTTAGCAAGGCCTGTAAAGGCCGGCATAACCGCACCAAACACCATAATTAAACCATGCACTGTGGTCATTTGATTAAAAAAGTGAGGATCGACCAACTGTAAACCTGGTTGAAATAATTCAGCTCTGATCACCATGGCCATTCCACCACCAATTAAGAACATGGTCAGCGAAAAAATTAAATATAAACTACCTATATCTTTATGATTAGTTGTGTAAAGCCAGCGTTTAAAACCTTTAGCTGGGTGATGAGCATGATGAGCTTCATTGGCGTTAGGTTGTTCTACTATGCTACTCATTAGTTCGCCTCCACTTTGGCATCAAGTGCTGCCTGTATTTGACTCGGTTGAATAACATCACCCGTATCATTACCCCACGCATTACGTTTATAAGTAATAACCGCTGCTAATTGCTTTATAGATAACTGTTTGGCAAATGCTTGCATTGCCGTACTGGGTCGCCCATGGATAACTACATCAATGTGATCTTTTATATCGCCAAGCACTATAGGGCTGCCTTTAAGTGCAGGAAATACACCCGGTAACCCCATGCCAGTAGGCTGATGACATGCAGCACAATTGGCCATATATACTTGTTCGCCTAAAGTCATTAATTCTTCTTTTGGGAGGGTTTTATCAAGTAATGCGGCATCTGCTAATGCTGCTTTTTGTTTAGCTTGCTTTGCATCTGCAAGCCACGTTTTAAAATCAGCCTCAGATTTAGCGACCACCACAACGGGCATAAAGCCATGATCTTTACCACACAACTCAGCACATTGGCCTCGGTAAGTACCTTCTTCATTTATGTTCGTCCATGTTTCGTTTATAAAGCCGGGATTCGCATCTTTTTTAACTGCAAAATCAGGTACCCACCAAGAGTGAATAACATCGTCAGAAGTCATTAAAAATCGTACTTTTTGATTTATTGGCAGTACGAGAGGTTTATCAACCTCAAGTAAGTAGTTAGGATTTTTATCTGCAAGATTCGCTATTTCATCTTGCGGGGTAGATAAAATAGAGTAGAACTCTACATCTTCACCCATATATTCATAATGCCATTTCCATTGCGAGCCTGTAATTTTAATAGTGAGATCAGCTTTGCTGGCATCTTCCATTGCAATTAGGGTTTTAGTGGCTGGTACTGCCATAGCAATTAAAATAACAAACGGGATTGCAGTCCAAAGTATTTCTACTTTAGTGCTTTCGTGAAATTGGGCAGGTACAGCCCCTTTAGATTTACGGTGATGAATAAGTGCCCAAAACATAATTGCGAACACTATCACCCCAATCACACAACATATTATAAATATGGTCATGTGCAGCTGATATACATTATTGCTTATATCGGTTACGCCTTTGCGCATATTGTATTGGCTGTTAGCCAAAACTGGGTGCGAAAAAACACATAATATAAGCCACAAGGTAGAGGTCAGTTTACCCATGTGACGGCTCCTTTGATGCTATTGCGAATGCAAAGCGAAGAGGCATACGGCTTAAACGCCAATTCGTTATTTTTATTTTTTTAGTCAATCTCATTTAATATTGATTGGTTTTGCTGCGCCAACAACGGGTTTGTGTATATTGTGTGTTCTCAAAACTAAAAAGCTGTGAGTTATTATTAGCTCAGCACATTAATAATTAGCTAAAAAATGAACAACAAGCAAGTTTTAGTATAAAAAACAATCAGGTGATATTGAGTAATTAATAAAAAATCAATAACCAACTAGGTAACAGTAAGTTCAAAAGATGAGCAAAACAAAGGGGTTTAACGCATTCGAAGGGGGAAAATATAAGTGCAAAAAAGTTTACAGCTTAAATTGTCAGTGAGCTATTTATGCCCTATTTTTAGTGCGAATTTAAAACAAAAATGCGTACTAATTAGTACGCATTTATAAAACTGCTTGTTTAAAAGCTATTTTTAAAGTCACATCCAATCAGCGTTTCTTATAACGCCAACGGCTAAGCCTTCAATATTAAAAGACTCATTCTCAAGATCTACTTCAATAGATTCAAAATCGTCGTTTTCAGCATGAAGTAATACTTTACGACCCGCTTTCTCAAGACGTTTTACAGTTACGTCTTCGTCTAGGCGGGCAACAACAACTTGCCCGTTTTCAGCGGTTTGAGTACGATGTACAGCAAGTAAATCACCATCCATAATACCAATATCTTTCATGCTCATACCGTTAACGCGTAGTAAAAAATCTGCAGCCGGTTTAAACATTAATGGATCGATTTTGCAGTGACTTTCAACGTGCTCTTGCGCCAAAATAGGTGAACCAGCAGCAACACGCCCTATAAGCGGTAAACCTAATTGTTCTGGCTCTTCTTCTTCAATTAACTGAATACCACGGCTTGCACCTGGTTTCATTTTAATTGCGCCTTTTTTAGCAAGTGCTTTTAAATGTTCTTCAGCAGCATTGGCACTTTTAAAACCTAATGTTTGCGCTATTTCAGCACGTGTAGGAGGCATACCAGTGTCTTTAATAAAAACTTTAATTAGTTCGAGTATTTGAGCTTGGCGGTTCGTTAATGGTCGCATACAACTGGTTTTCCATACAGTACATTTAACTGTGAGTATATACAGTTAAATAAAAATCGCAAATTTAAATTAAGCCTTAAAATAGCCAAAGTAATTTCACTTGTGTACATTTTAGGGATATAACTAAAGCTAGGTTTATAAATGATTAAAAAAGCAAAGGAGTCATTATGAGTATTTGGTACCAGCCCATCACTTTAGAGCTGTGCAAGCAGTTAGAACAAGGCATTGATGGCCAAGGAACATTAATGAAAACCATGGGAATAGAAGTCACTGAAATTGGTGATGATTACTTAGTAGCCACTATGCCGGCAATTCCTGAGCATCATAACCCAATGGGAATGGTTCACGGCGGTGCTAACGTTGTACTTGCCGAAACAGTTGCCAGCTATGCAGCTAACTTTGTTGTCGATTTTACAAAATTTTACTGCGTGGGGCAGGAAATTAGCGCAAGTCATTTAAAAGCATCTCGCAACGGCACTTTAACAGCAACGGCAAGAGCGTTTCATATTGGCAAACGTAGTTCAGTGTGGGAAATAAAAATTACAAATAGCCGCAATGAGCTGTGCTGCGTATCAAAAATGACCGCAGCAGTCGTAGAGCGAAGGTAGTTACTTTTCGATTGGGTAAATTGTAATTTCCATACCCGCACCAATCGCAGATATACGTAGTAATGTATCTGCATCTAAGGCTTGATTAAAGCACTTAGGGGAAGTGCCTGATTCAAAACCAATATCAAACGTTCTACGTGAACAGCTTAACCATTGCTTTAGCGCGTTACGCGAACACGATTCAATAAGCTCACATATATGGTTTATTGCTTTGTCAGGCGTGTTTACTACACCTGTTGCTTCAATACGCGCTAATTGACGGTATTCGTCTTTGTCATAATGTAAAATCGTCGCGACTTTTTTCAAGTCTGCCACTAGCAAACTAATATCTTGCTTTGATTCAAGCTCAAGATCTACATTTAAAAATTGAATTTCCGACATCGTTTCGTATTTATCCTCTAATAATTTCATTGCAAACTTTAACGCAGTTTTACCGTTATACCAAATCAACTATGCTCTATTAACCACTTTATATAGATATTTCGCAGCTTTTAAGTATTTTTTAGCGTTTAAAGCTAGCTGGATATCAAACACTCAGCTCAATTAAACAAATAAGTCATGTTAGCAATTTAAGTGTAATCTTTTTTATTTTTAAATGATTACAGTAAGCTATAGTTTAAACTGCGACAAAATGTCGCAGTAACTAATCCCATTAATGTAATAAACTAGCCTCTAAAAATAATAAGACTAAAACATGAATAAAAAAATATTTAAGTATGCTCGCAAGTTACATAAATGGCTCGGTTATTTGCTCACATTACAAATTTTAGCTTGGCTATTAGGCGGTTTAGTCATGAGCGCTATTCCTCTTGATAAAGTTCATGGGGAGCATCTTGCAACACGTACTCTTAATAACCCATTTACGCAGGCTGATTATGTTGCCTCCCTTAACGATATTGCATCTCAGGTGGTTAATCCAACACAAATAATTTTTGAGAACTTTTTAACCACACCTATAATTACAGTAATAAATAAAGATGAACAGCAAAGCTTTAACGGTATAACAGGCCGGCCTTTTGAGCCGCCAACTAAAATACAAATTACCGCAAATGCTAAAGCACACTTACTTATTGATGCTCAAGTGACAAGCGCTGTACTGCTAAAGCAAGGTATGCGAGAAGTTGGATATAAAACCAATGTTTGGCAGGTACAATTTGACGACACATTTAACACAACACTGTATTTGTCAGAAAATAACGGCAGAGTTGTCACCGTTCGCAGCACACTATGGCGAATTTTCGACTTTTTTTGGATGTTACATATTATGGATTACGATGAGCGAGAGGATTTTAATAATCCGCTGCTTATTAGTTTTGCAGCAACCAGCGTACTTTTTTGCCTAAGTGGTATATTACTACTTATGCAAAACATACGACTAAAACGATTTATCCGAATTAAAAGTAAGAATAAATCAAAGTAGTCATATTGGTTTTTAAGAACTAGCGCACTCTCACCAAAGAGTAAATAAGCCCTAGGAAGTACCCAAGGGCAGATTTTATTCCAAGTGTTTAAATCGACTCAAATGTCGCTTTAACATTTCGTTTTCGAAAATCAACTCATCACGCTCATCCAGCAATTGTAAAACTAAAGCTATTGCCGACCAATCTAACGAAAAGTCATGTTGAATACGGGCCGCTTTTTTAACTAAGGTCACTGCAGATACCGTAAATTGCCACTGCGTAACATGCTTCCCCTCAATTGGAACCGCAATATTGTGCTCAACTAGCTCATATAAAATTGCTTCGCTAATATCACTACTCAAACATAGCTCTTTGCTAGTAAGTAAATCATCTTTTTGTGTCACGATAATTTGCATTATGGCTTGCTCCAGTTATTACGGGGATCAAAGTGAGCTTTTTCGGCTAATTCTTCCCAAAGTTTTTTACTGGTATCATCAACAGATGTTGGATTAACAATTTTAAGCACAGCAAATAAATCACCTTTGGCTTTTTTACTCATTAATCCCTTACCTTTAATACGCAAGCGTTGACCAGACTGACTATTAGATGGAATAGTTAATTGGATTTTGCCTGCCAACGTAGGTAAATTTATTTTTGTACCAAGAGCCGCTTCCCATGGTGCAAGAGGGACGACTATATTTAGGTTATGACCTTCAACATCAAATAATAGGTGGGGCACTAAACTAATTTGTAAGTACAAATCGCCATTTTGCCCGTTCGCTGACCCTAATCCGCCTTGCCCTTTTAGTCGAATTCGTTCGCCATTTACTGAACCTGCGGGAATTTTCACTTTAAGTGATTTTTTAATTTCAGAGACACGACCACTACTATCTCGCTGCGGTAACATAAACTCAACAGGCTTAACGGTATCAACTAAAGTCTCTTCAAGAAAAATCGGGAACTCTATTTCCACATCTTGTCCTTTTTGCGCGCGAGCGGCGTTACTTCTGCTCTGCCCGGAACGATTGAATCCACCGGCGCCGCCAAACATTGAATTAACAAAATCAGAAAACTCTTGATCGGTTTGAGGATCGCTTTGCTGATAATTACTTTGCGATGAGGCATTGTTACCACCATAATTACCTTGCTGTTGACGAGCACGATTTTGTTGATGACGACGTAACTCGTCGTATTTAGTGCGTTCTTCTTTGTTATGAATGACTTCGTAAGCTTCTGCTATTTCTTTAAACTTATCTTCTGCTTGAGGCTCTTTGCTTACATCTGGGTGATATTTTCTGGCTAATTTTTTATAAGCTACTTTAACTGCTTTATCGTCTGCATCAGGCGATATTCCGAGCACTGCATAATAATCAACAAATTTCATTTGCAATCCAAATCCCCATATTGAGTAAGCTTTAAGCATACTCCTTAACGTATAATCTTGTGTGGTTAAAATACGATAAATAGTAAGAAATAAATGAATAGTGAAAATAACTTTGAATAAAAAATTAATCGGACACTTTTTAGTAATATAAGTGCAGGCCTTAAGTTAACTTTATCTTTTATCTTCAAGGCTTTAAACTGCCTGTTCCTGTAGTTCACATTTGTGATGGATATGACTCGATTTATTCTGGCCTTACTGGCTTGCTGTGTGTGTTTTTCGGTATCTGCCGAACAATTTACCCGTTTTTCAACGGCTAAAAGACATTTAATTAAAACCCTCCCTGACAACGCCAAAAGTATTTACTGCGGTTGTGATATTAAAAAAGAAGGCAAAAAACTCATTCCTGATCCTTCTAACTGTGGTTACATTCCTCGAAATACACTTACCCGCTCAGGCAAAGTAAATGTGCGAGCACTACGCATTGAGTGG
Source organism: Pseudoalteromonas sp. Z9A4 (assembly GCF_011378845.1). Lineage (NCBI taxonomy): Bacteria > Pseudomonadati > Pseudomonadota > Gammaproteobacteria > Alteromonadales > Pseudoalteromonadaceae > Pseudoalteromonas > Pseudoalteromonas sp. Z9A4. Next base: position 10,781 of record NZ_WTLA01000042.1, on the reverse strand, counting down.
GAACATATTGTTCCGGCGTGGGAATTTGGTCATCAGCTACAATGTTGGCAAGATGGCGGACGTAAAAACTGCCGTAAAGTAAGTGCTAAATTTAGAAAAATGGAAGCTGATATAAATAACTTAGCGCCAGCTATTGGCGAAATTAATGCCGATCGCTCTAATTATCGTTTTGGCATGCTTAGCGAAAACGCCACACAGTATGGTCGCTGCGAAGTAAAAGTAAACTTTAAGCAACGTGTAGTTGAACCGCCTGTCTATGCACGTAAACGTATAGCCGACACTTACGCTTACATGCAGAAAACATACGGTTTAAAAATCTCTGATAAACAGCAAAAGTTATTTAATGCGTGGAAAAAGCAAGCATTTGCAGATACAAGTAGTGCGAGCAAGCTCTAAGCTTTAACACTCATTTACATAAATCAAAGTTATAAATGTTGAATAAACGAGCGAGTGTTGTAATATTTTAAACAACTTATTTACAGAAAGTCCTTAACTATGTTTAAAAATAATAAAACCTCGCTTGCCATTTTTGCAGCACTTTCGGGCTTTGCTTTAACGGGTTGTGGCGGCGGAGGCGGTATCGACTCTGCTCCTGTAGTTACCACGCCTATAGTTACAACACCTGTTAGTAGCAGCCCAACATGGACAGCGGCGGTATTTGAGCCCTCTAACGATTTAAAAAACTTTTGCGAAACCCCTCGTACGGGTAACGATCCCTTTAATAACAACAACCCCTACCCAGATCAAGCGGGGTCTGCCCTTTATGAAAAGCTTTGGCTTCGCTCTTGGAGCGACGAAACATACCTTTGGTATGATGAGATTGCCGATAACGACCCTGAAAGCTTTGCCACAGTAGCCGATTATTTTGCCCAATTAAAAACAGAGCAGCTTACCGACTCAGGTGCAAAAAAAGATAACTTTCATTTTTCAGAACCTACTGAAGATTACTTTCAAGAAGCGCAATCGGGCGTTACTTCTGGTTACGGTATGAATTGGGCGTTTATTGGCGATACAGCCGATCGTATTTTACGCGTTGCTTATCTTGAAGATGATTCGCCTGCAAGCCAAATAGGCTTTCAACGTGGTGATACCGTACTTTCAGTTGACGGTGTTAGCATTAATACCAATACAGAGTCGGGTGTAGATACGCTTAACGAAGGTTTATTTAGTCCTACTAACGGCGACTCACATACTATTGTTGTACGCAGTAACGATGGCGCCGAAAAAACATTTAATGTAACCGCTGGTAATATTGAACAAACACCTGTTCAAAATGTTAAAACGATTACAACCGCAAATGGTTCAAGCGTGGGTTACATGCAATTTAATAGCCATATAAGCATTGCCCAAGAAGGGCTTATTGATGCGGTAAATAAGTTTAAAACCGATGGTATTGATGAGCTTGTAATCGACTTTAGATATAACGGTGGTGGTTTATTAGCACTGTCGGCACAATTAGCTTATATGGTTGCCGGTAATGCCAACGTTAGCAACCGCTTTTATTATCAAACTCAACAAAACGATAAACAACCCGTTGATTCGCCCTTCCCATTTATTGATGAAGAAATAGATTACTCTACTTTTTTTAGCACAGGTGAAAACCTACCTGATTTAAACCTATCAAAGGTTTATGTATTAAGCACATCAGGCACCTGTTCGGCATCAGAAGCTTTTATTAATGGTTTAAAAGGTATAGACGCAGAAGTTATTTTAATTGGCGACACAACCTGCGGTAAGCCCTATGGCTTTACCCCAACTCATAACTGCGCAACAACCTATTACACTATTCAGTTTAGTGGCGTAAATAGCAAAGGATTTGGCGAATACGCTGCGGGTTTTACACCAACCCCTACTCCACAATTTGATGCTGATGTTCAAGGTTGTGAAATTGAGGACGACTTTGATCATCAGTTAGGCGACAGTGACGAGGCCGTTTTAGCCACCGCATTATTTCATGTTGAAAATGGCAGTTGTCCAGTTAGAACGGCTGCTGCAAAAGCAGAACCAGCTAATTTTTCAAGCTCTCGTGAATCTCTCATTCCTTTAAATATGCCGGTACAATTTACCCAGCGTAATATGGACTTAACTTGGCCAACGCTGGGTGAGGAAAGGTAATGGCTAAATTATTACTCCCATTAGCCACCTTGCTCGCTTTAGGCGGATGCCAAAGTGTAGATAGTGAGCCTGCTAAACCCGCTATATTAACGAGCGTTAATCCCAGCGTTATTACAACACTACAACAGGCAATTCAACAAGCTAAGGGAGGCACATTAGTAACACTTGCCGATTCGGTATTTACTAAACGTAGCGAACTGCTAATTGATCATGCAATGAGTAAAGGGTCTGATGGCAGAGTAATTATGGGCGCGCATAATATAAAATCTGAGAAGTTTATTTTGCAACTACGTAATAACCAATGCGAGCTTTACTATCCTAAAAAAGAGCTTACTACAGTACTTGAAGGTGTTACCTGTAAAGAGTTATAAGGCACTTTATTAATGTTTATAAATTAATAAAAAAGGCGCGCAGCATATCGCTACGCGCCTTTTTCTATTTTAAAGCGTTATTACAAGTCTTGATGCGGACCAAACACTTCATAATGAATCTGCTCGTTTTTAACACCTAACTCAAGTAACTGGTTTTTTATAAATGCCATAAAACCGGCAGGACCACATAAGTAAAAGTCACCATTACTCAATGGTAGCTGTGCTTGTACTGCGTTTAGGTTCATTAACCCAGTAAAGTCAGCGCCCTCTGTCGCTTGGTTAAACCACGTCATTGTTTGTAAGCGGTTATAAACTGCATTTAACTCATTTAAATATTTTGAAAACGAATGCTGCTGAGTATTTTCGCAGGCATGTAAATACATAATCTCTTGATTAGAGTTGTCACTTAATAACGTTTCAAGCATAGCCAGCATTGGCGTTTGCCCAACACCTGCTGAAATGAGTACCGCTGGACTTGTATTATTACGTAAAAAGAAGTCTCCTGCCGGCGGGTATAGCTCAACAATAGTGCCTTGCTCTAATGAGTGTAAATGATTAGACACCATGCCAGGCTTTGGCTGTAGCTCTTTTTTAACACTAATACGGTAGTTTTTAGCGTTACTTTTTTGTGAAATAGAATACTGGCGAATTTCTTCATATTCAGCGCCCTCTGGCTTAACTTTAATACCTAAATACTGCCCTGGTTTATGTGTAATAACAGCTTCGCCATCAACTGGCGTAAGTGTAAAACTCGTTACTAGTTCTGATTCAGCCTGTTTGTTGGTTATTTCAAATTGGCGAGTTCCCGCCCAACCACCGTGTTTATTTTTACTGTGCTCATACAAAGCAGCTTCTTCGGTTATACAAATATCAGCAAGTACGCCGTAAGCTTCGCGCCAAGCGTATTCAACATCGGGAGTAAATTGCTCAGGAAGAAGCTCTTTAAGCGTACCAATTAAGTGTGCACCTACAATAGGGTAATGCTCAGGTAAAATATTCAAGCTTGTATGCTTATGATTAATACGTGTTAGCGCTTCTTTTAATACGGCTAAATTATCAATATTTTGTGCATACGCAGCCAATGCATTAAAAAGTGCAAATTGCTGACGACCTGTATCTTGATTCGCCATATTAAAAATATTTTTAAGCTCAGGATTATGGCTAAATAAACGCTTATAAAAATGATCGGTAACAACCGTACCCGCCTGCGCTAATAACGGAACTGTGCTTTTTACAATCTCAATGGTTTTATCAGATAACATATGTGTTTCCTATGGATGAACTAACCACGACGCCCATCAACACGACGCCGCGTTAATATAGGTGTGCAGTGAATTAAAAATAATGAAAAAGCCACTAACCACAGCAAAGCACTTATTTGCCAAGCAAGGTGAGGCCCAATAATAAAAGGGAGTAATGAACGAGTAATAGCGGCCACAAGCAAAAACGCAAAAGCAACAGCCATGTAATGAGGAATAGCGAGTGTACGCCCTGTATGACCATGTGATACACGCGTCATCATTGCTAAAATCATCATACCTATTGTGCCAATAGTGATTAAGTGCAGCGCATCTTTAAATTGTATTGCACTGCTATAAAAGCTAAATGCAACCATCATTAACCCTACGCCTAACGCTAAGTAGGAAAAATGTAAAGACCATAACAACGGCACTCTCAATACCTTGCTATCCCACCAAAAACCAGCCCTGACCAGGTGAAGCGCAGCAACAGTTGCAACAACTAACGCAGGATTAATCGTGTTCAAAAACAACTTGTTGATGAAAAATAAAGTGATAGCCAAAATAGATAAATACATAACAGCTTTATCTATTTTAGGAGTGCGAACTTGTGCGGTTAAACCTAGACCTTTAGCGGTAAAAAATGGTAAAACGCGACCCGCAACAATGCCAACTAGTAAAGTAATTACCAGTACTGCGGTATCAACCACACCAAGTGCAAGCTGCATGTTTTTCTGTAAAATGAGTATTAAATACAATATATTGAGCCCACAAAGCACAGCTAAAATAGCTAAAAATGGATAGTTACTTTTGCTATTGGCTTTTAATAACATATTAGCCAGTACTGCTATGGCGCCTAGCCACCAAATAACTTGTAATGTAAGTGCAGCATATAAATTAAAATGAGCAATATCAGGCAATATCACAAAAAAGGCTAAGCGCGCTGCAAGCCATATAAACGTAAGCCACATAAGTGCTTTGCCACTTATGCTCGGTACGCCTGTCCATGTTTGTGCAGCGGTAAGTAAAAAGCCAACAGCTACAACTCCTGCAAAGCCAAACAGCATTTCGTGCGCGTGCCATAATGTTGCAGGTATCGATAAGTGCCAACTTGCATGGCCTGTTAAAATAAGTAGCCAATACCCCACTGACAAAAATGCCAATAAGCCACCGCCTAAAAAGAAAGGTCTAAAAGCGAGCATCCATAACGGCCATTGAGATACTTGATGAATAGCAACGCGTGCTGCCATTGGTTCAGTTAAGTTTATAGGGCGCATTATCGTACCTCCTGCCCTAAACCATGTTGTGCAACACAGCGCAGTACGTAACTTACTTTTAAAATAGCAGCAATAACAATAGTGCCAATATGAGCTGATACTTGCACCGCCATGGAAAAGTACTCAGCAAACGGGTAGCTAATTAAAATACTTGCCGTAGTACACACTAAACTCACAGCCAATGCAGTATTGGCAGCAAATAATACTGTTTCGTATAGTGAACTAAACTGTGTTTGATTATTTAAATTATTCAGCATTAGTGTGTTCATAGCGACCTCTGTAACTAACTACGTTACTTAGCTATTACACATACTGTGCCAACAAATTTATTCAATTAAATTCAATAAGTTAAATTAAACCACTTTACACTATGAGTCTTTATGACCTACTATAAATTAACTCACAAAAACTCGAATAGGTCATTTTGACATGAACCAGCAATTCAACCTTACACAAGTTGCTCTAGAGCTTGCTCAAAGTACACTGCACGAGCATAGCTTTGATCAATTACTAGCAACGGTTGAACGGGTGATCCCTAGTGATGCAAGTGCGTTATTAGTGCTTCAGGGCGAGCAATTAAAACCACTGGCAATTAAAGGGTTAATGTCCGACAGCCTTGGCAGACGATTTAAAATAGTAGAACACCCTCGCCTAGAAGCTATTTGCAAAAGCACACTCGCGCTACAATTTGCGCACGACTGCCCACTACCCGATCCATACGACGGATTGCTATTAGCTAAAACCGGCGACATACCGGTACATGCATGTTTAGGTTTACCTCTTTATGATAAAAACGCGCTACTTGGCGTACTTACGTTTGATAGCCTTAACGCCAATGCATTTAACAGCATAAGCGCTGATACACTCAATACCTTACAAACGCTGTGTAGTGCTCACTTTAAAACGGCCTTAGAACTTACCCATTACAAACAGCATGCACAGCACTCAAGTGCATTAGTGCAAGAACTAAATCGTGAAGCGTTAACACGGGACGGCGGTGAAATTATTGGTCAAAGTCCGCTAATGCAAACACTTAAAAACGAAATTAAACTCGTTGCAGCATCTAACTTTAGCGTGCTTATATTAGGTGAAACAGGGGTAGGGAAAGAACTTGTTGCGCGTAATATTCACTTAAATTCAGCTCGCAAAGATCAACTGCTTATTCACTTAAATTGTGCATCGCTTCCTGAAAATCTTGCTGAAAGTGAATTTTTTGGTCATGCGAAAGGGGCCTTTACAGGCGCACAAAACTCGCGCCAAGGTAAATTTCAATTAGCTGATGGCGGCACGTTATTTTTAGATGAAATTGGCGAACTACCCCTTGCCATGCAAAGTAAACTATTACGAGTGCTACAAAGTGGCGAAATACAAACGGTAGGAGAAGACACGCCAAAGTACGTAGATGTACGCGTCGTTGCTGCAACCAACAGAAATTTAAAGGAAGAAGTAGCTCAAGGTCGCTTTAGAGCCGATTTATACCATCGCCTCAGTGTCTACCCTATTACTGTGCCACCACTTAGTAAACGCGAGCACGACATAACACTCTTAGCTGGTTATTTTATTGAGCAAACAGCCCGTAAGTTAGGGATAAAACAATTAAAACTAAGCCCTGAAGCGCAACTATTGCTTAATCAGTACAACTGGCCAGGTAACGTTCGCGAGCTTGAACATGTCATTAGCCGCAGCGCCTTAAAAGCAAAACAAAGCCAATGGCAAAATCCAATAATAACCATTACAAGCGAGCACTGTGATTTAACACCTAGTGCACAGCCAAATTCAATTGTTGAAACTCAAAGCACAACCAATACCCTAATCAACCAACCTTTAAAGCAAGCTGTAGAATCTTTGCAATACAATGTAATTACCGAGCAATTAAAGCAGCATAATTACAATTGGTCAGCAGCAGCAAGAGTGCTCGAATTAGATAGAGCTAACTTGGTACGCTTGGCTAAACGCCTTGGGATAGAAGTAAAAAAAACACTATAATCATTTAAAACACGGCTAAAATGCTGCTAAAGTTATTGATTAGCAGCTAACTTACTAAAATGTGTTTTTAACAACCCTGCAAAAGCTTGTACTTTAGCAGTGCGATGCACTAAGTGATGCGTGACTAACCATACATCGGTAGGCCAGCTTAACTCACTGTGTAATATAGGTACTAAATCAGAATATTGCGCCGCTACATCATGCTGTAATCCGCCAATGCCTAGCCCTTTAATTATTGCACGAGTCGCTTCTGCGGTTTCAGATACTCGCAGCTTAATTTGCGATGCAGGAATATGTTCATCAGCCCATGCAAAATAAGGCACGCGGGCATTAAAACCCGCCACACCCGATACAAAATTATGTTGTTGTAAATCACTTAACAATCTAGGCATGCCGTATTTATTAATGTAACGTTTATTAGCGTATAAACCCGATGAAAGCTGCGCTAAATGCTGAGCAATATAATCGCCTTCATCAGGTCTTGGGCCTGCACGCACTGCAATATGTGCTTGTCCGTGATCGAGTCTTAATCTTTTTTGTTCTAAAATAACCTCAAGCTGCACTTGTGGATGTAGCGACTGAAATTGCTCACATACATCACCAAGTACATCCATAAAACCACTTACCGTCGTTAGTAATAAACTCCCTCTAAGGGTGCTATCGGCTGCTGCTATATCGTTATGTAACTGCTCTAAGGAGCTATGGATAGTTTGTGCTGTTGAAAATAACTTGGTGCCAATTTCAGTAACCTTGTAACCACGGGCATGGCGATGAAAAAGGCGTGCATTTAAGTTTTTTTCAAGATTATTAATTCTCCTAAGTACTGTGCTGTGGTGCACATTAAGCTCTTCTGCTGCCGCCGTTAACGTGCCTAATCGTGCTACTTCAAACGCTACTTTAACGTCTTGCCAATCTTCAAATTTTATCGCCATGCTACTTACCTTATACTTATGTGCATTTACGCACACAAGTGTTGCGTTTATTGGGGTTTTCTACAAGCAAAATTTTGCTACATTAGCGTTGTAAGTTTAAACACTAAAAGGTCACTAGCATGTCAGCACCAAAAATTATCGCCCTAGCAGGAAGTCTTCGACAAGAAAGCTTTAATCAAAAAATTATTAATGAAGCAGCACGTTTTGCTCTACAAACAGGTGCTGAAGTAGAAGTAATAAAACTAAACGAATTAAAAATCCCACTATTTAACGAAGATATTGAAGCGCAAGGTACACCAGGCGATGTACAGCTTTTAAAAGACAAACTACGTGCAGCTGACGGTATTTTACTAGCAAGCCCAGAGTACAACGGCTCTATAACTGCAGCACTTAAAAATGCGATTGATTGGGCATCGCGTACAGAGCAAGGTGCTGTTCCTGCTTTTCGTAATAAAGTAGTGGCGCTGTTTTCAGCATCACCAGGTGGACTTGGTGGGTTACGCGGTTTAAATCATGTACGTGATATATTAAGTGGTATTGGATCGTTAGTACTTGCCGATCAAATTGCAGTACCCGCTGTACACACATTGTTTGATGAAAATGGGCAAATTAATGAACCTGTTACTGCAGAGCGAGTATCGGCGCTTACTCATCAGTTAGTAAGCGTTGCAAGTAAGTTAAGATAACTTGCACGCCTAAATAACTAATTACTTTGTCGCCGCGAGTTTTGCGGCGATAAAATCGGTATGCGTTACATATAAAAGCCCTGCTACTTTACGTATTACGTAGTCTTCTTGGGGATCTATTTCTCCATCGGCATACGCTAAGCGCCATAATAACTCTATTATTTCAATTCGCTGCGCCGCGCTGCAATGCTCATTAATCTGTTTTGAAAACTGAAAGTAATCTATCGAATCATCTAAGCTGCTTGCCGCGTTATTAGTAAGCTCATTAACCTCAATATCTGTTAAATTAAAATACTTTTTTAAGGTTACAGTCAGGGTTCGTTGTTCATCATATTCAAGCTTGGTATCTGCACGCATAACTTCAATTAATAATGCAGCAACAGCTGTTTTTAAATCGTGCTCTTGCATACTTGGCTGCTGCTCATCGAATACAGCAAAAAGTTGTTTTATTTGTTTGAACATCACACTTTCCCTTTTTGGGTGTTAGACTAATACGTAAAGAAATCGACCTTATTACTCTTATTAATGGGTATAAAGTTCGCAAATTAAAGGATATATTTTATGAAAGGAATAAACGCACCACGCTTATTTATAGGCGCTACACTGGTGGCCCTTTCAAGTGCAAATACTGCACTTGCTGAAAAAGCCGAAACAGAGAAGCTCTACGACTTTGACAACAAAGTGCATTACTACCAAACCAAAATTGGCGAAGACAACTATAAAATAGAAATCCAGTCAGACGATTACAAACACTTTACCAATCAAAGTGTATTTTTATTACGCCATGCTGACCGTCTATGCCGCGGCAATACCTTTATGTTGAAAATACTTGAAGGCGTGCAAGAGTACGAGCGCTTTCCAACAAAACCACGTGCTTACCAACCAGATTTAAGTGTTTTACTACAATGCGAAACTAAAGAAGATACAAACAAGGGTAAGTAACCTTAGTCTTTATAACCCCAAGGTGCTGATGGTGGAGTAATCGGTTTCGTTAAATCAAAATCCACCTTAAACTCACGCCCTTGGCGAATTAATCGATAAGTAAATACTTCTGGGTAAATATACATTTGCCATGTATTACCTACAGACTGTGCAATGCCTTGTTTTACGAATAACTCTTTAGAGTATTGGTCTGCTGGAAACGACTGCATTTGCGCAAACCCTGCATCAAGCGTATGGCCACCATACATAGTTGATGCGTCGTCTGTTCCATCTTTATAACGATGATCGTGCTTTAAGCTTAAGCCACTACCCGTTTTGGTTATGATCCACGTACGTGATGCATCGTCTCCTACATGAAACGGTACTTGTAACTCAGTCCCGCTACATTTACGTACATGCATAACCAGCTTTTTATCTGCAAATGAGCTTGGCCCTTTCGCATTATCTACCGTCACTTCACCTTCAAAAGCTTTACCGCAATGCGCTGCAATACTATTAAAAAAGGCATCATGAGTAGGAATAGACACTAACGGTGCAGGGCGTGCAAAAGTTGTCGATGAAGCAACTATTAAAGTTGCTGCAGTTAATAATTTCATATGTTTCTCGTTATAGTTATTTTAAAACTCCTGTAATAGTACAGTTTTCTTAAGTACTTTATTAGAAGTATCTATATAAAGTTGAGAGCAGAGCAACTAGATAAAGCTTTTGAGTGACGATTAACAACTAAATATCTCAGCCTTCATTAACAATCCTGCTTTTGTAAATATTAATTACACCCTCCTCAGCTCGCCATTGGTAATGACTGCTTAATAGGCCCGAAAGTTCAGCTTTTAGCTGTGTCACATGCTACTAATCCAGCAAAAAGGCTTAGTAAGAAAACTTTGCAGCGCCTATCGCGTTAGCCAATAACGTATGGGTTGGCACAGGTGTAATTATTTTAGAGGGTGTGAGTATTGGTGAAAATAGTATTGTGGGTGCGGGTGCTGTCGTTACTAAAAATGTAATGCCTAATACCGCAGTAGCGGATAATCCAGATCGTGAAATAAGAACATTATCCTATTCATGATGTGATTTTAGCGTCGGGAGTCGCTGCGCTCGCCCGACCTACGTGATGGGTGTTGATATGAGTGTGCATTAATTACGCGTATTTTACTTTTCTGCAGACGTAAAAAAGCCCAAATCGTTAAATTCGGGCTTTCTACAATATGAAGTTGGTGCGCTACGCAGTAGGATG
>NZ_WTLA01000041.1:0-24576 GCF_011378845.1 Pseudoalteromonas sp. Z9A4 | reverse complement strand
CTGGTTGGGTACGAGCTCACTGTCTTCCCGATGTGACAAGTGCTAGCTAAACACTCATCAAGAAGAGATACAAGGTTGGGTAGAGTGAAGCGAAACCCAACATGTGTGACGAATAAAGCTATTTTGGTGGTTATTAAATAGGTTGGGTTTCGTAAAACTCAACCCAACCTATGCAAGAAACAAGTTTTATAAGTATGCAACAATGTCGTGGATAAGTTTGACTTAAACTTGCCTTGATTATAATTAACAAAACTAATCTATACTCCTATTTATCTGTTTATTTTATAGGTAAAAATATGCGTTATAAACGTATGCTAGAGGCGGGCGCATGTTATTTTTTACGGTAAATTTGGAAGATAGATCTCAGCCTTTGCTCGTGGAAAATATAGAGTTATTACGTCGTGTATATTCAAAGGTGGCAAAAAAGCATCCAATAAAGACGATTGCAATCGTTATCATGCCCGATCACCTTCATGTTATTTGGCAATTACCAAAAGATGATAATAATTACGCAATGCGTTGGCGGCTAATAAAATCAGGCTTTTCTCGAGAGCTGCCAGCAACAGAATTTTGTAATAAAAGTCGAATAGCGAAGGGAGAGCGCGGGATTTGGCAGCGTCGTTATTGGGAACATAAAATTAGAGATGAAGAAGACTTAAATAACCATATTAATTATATCCACTACAACCCTGTGAAACATAAATATGTTTCTAAAGTCAGTAATTGGCCTTTTTCGAGTTTTCATCGATATGTCAAAGATTCAAAATTACCGAGTAACTGGGGGAGTGATAATAAGTTAAACGATATATACGATGAGTGAAATTATTTCGATTATTATAAGATACGTTGGGTTTCGTAAAACTCAACCCAACCTACATCAGTTTATAAACCTTTCTTTACCACATACCTATACGGTGCTTCTTCTGCATCTTTAGCCACCAGCGTGTGATCCATAAACGTACAAAAGCTCGGGATGTCGCGAGTGGTTGATGGGTCATCAGCAGTTATTAATAACGTTTCACCATCACTCATTTTACGAATAGCGGCGCGTACCATCATTACTGGCTCTGGACAGCGCAGGCCTATGGCGTCTAATTGGTGATCGGGGTTATCAAAGCTCATAATAAATTGGCCTGTTTAATTAAAGTGATTGCTGTGTACGCGAGTGCTTAGGTATAGCAATTAATAAGTTTGGAAGTTTAACGCAATTTTATGTGTAATTTAACTATTTTACTTAATGCTTTTAGCTGTTTCAAAATACTTTATTTATAATACGCCCGATCACATAACTACGCAGTTACATACTTGCTTTATAAAGGTTGTTTTTACTTAATTGAAGCTAACAAAAAAGGCGAACTGAATAAAATCAGTCCGCCTTTTTAATCACCAAGATGGTTTTACATGTTTAAACTAATTAGTCTTGAACACGTTCAAATACAGTGGCAATGCCTTGGCCTAAACCAATACACATAGTTGCTAAACCGTATCGTACATTTTTGTCTTCCATCAAGTGAATAAGCGATGTGCTAATACGCGAACCTGAACAACCCAGTGGGTGACCAAGTGCGATTGCGCCGCCATTTAAATTCACTTTTTCGTCAACAACATCCATTAACCCTAAATCTTTCATTACAGGTAATGATTGTGCTGCAAAGGCTTCGTTAAGCTCTACTACGCCTAAGTCATCAATTGTAATACCGGCTTGTGCAAGTGCTTTTTTACTTGCTGGTACTGGGCCGTAACCCATAATTGATGGATCGCAACCTGCGACTGCCATTGCTTTAATACGAGCACGAATTGGTAAACCAAGTTCTTTTGCTTTTTCTTCGCTCATTACTAACATTGCAGATGCGCCGTCAGAAAGTGCAGAAGACGTACCGGCTGTTACAGTACCTGATGCAGGATTAAACACAGGGCGAAGCTTTGATAGGCCTTCTACTGTTGTTTCTGGACGAATTACTTCGTCGTCTTCAACTAATATAAGCGAACCATCTGCTGCATGACCTTCCATTGCTAAAATTTCGCGGCGGAAACGGCCTTCAACAGTTGCAGCTTGTGCACGTTGATGTGAGCGATAAGCAAATTCATCTTGTTGCTCACGGCTAATGCCATGAAGCGTTGCAAGGTATTCTGCTGTTAAGCCCATTGAGCCCGATGCTTGTGCAATCGTTGTTGCAAGGCCTGGGTGAAAGTCGTTGCCGTGAGTCATAGGTACGTGTCCCATGTGCTCAACACCACCAATTAGGTAAGTGTCGCCAGCGCCTGTCATTATTGCGCGTGCAGCGTCATGCAATGCTTGCATTGACGATCCACATAAACGGTTAACCGTTACAGCAGGTACGCTGTGTGGGATACCGGCAAGTAGTGCTGCGTTACGTGCTACGTTAAAGCCTTGCTCTAATGTTTGCTGTACACAACCCCAATAAATATCGTCAATTGATGCTGGATCAACTGCTGGGTTGCGATCTAGTAAGCCTTTCATTAAATGTGCGCTTAAGTCTTCAGCACGTTTATGTTTGAATACACCACTTTTAGAGCGACCCATTGGTGTGCGGATACAATCTACAATTACTGGATTATTCATGATATTAACCTTCCACCTTATAGAAAACACGACCTTCTTCGGCCCACTTGCGAGTTTGCTCAGATACTTGGTAAATCGCACCTAGGTGAGCGTATTTGTCTGCTGCTGCAACAAAGTTAGCTAAACCAGTTTGATCTAAGTAACGGAACGCGCCGCCTCTAAATGGAGGGAAACCAACACCGTAAACTAATGCCATATCTGCTTCTTGCGGCGAGGCAACTATGCCTTCTTGCAAACACAGTAGCACTTCGTTGATCATTGGAATCATACAACGGTCGATGATTTCTTGTTTATCAAATTCTTTTGGTGCGTCTGTAATTGGGCTTAGTAGCTCAACTGCTGTCTCGTCATGAGACTTTTTAAGACGACCGCGACGATCTGTTTCGTATTTGTAAAAACCGGCTTTGTTCTTTTGACCAAAACGTTTTTCGTTGGCAAAAATAGTCACTGGGTCTTTATCAGCACGCGCCATACGCTCAGGGAAACCGTCAGCCATTACGCCAGTACAATGGAATGCTGTATCAATACCTACAACATCAAGTAAGTAAGCCGGACCCATAGGCCAGCCAAATACGTTTTCCATTACTTTATCTACTTTTGCAAAGTTAGCGCCTTCAACCACTAATTTGCTAAAACCTGCAAAGTAAGGGAATAAAACACGGTTTACAAAAAAGCCTGGGCAATCGTTAACAACAATTGGCGATTTACCTAATTTAAGTGCGTAATCAACTACTGCATTAATTGTTTTATCTGAGGTTTTTGCGCCACGGATAATTTCTACTAATGGCATTTTTGGCACAGGGTTGAAAAAGTGCATACCACAGAAGTTTTCTGGCTTATCTAGCGCTTGTGCTAGTAAATCAATACAAATAGTTGATGTGTTTGAAGTAAGTACCGTGCCTTCTGGCATGGTCTTTTCAAGATCAGCGAGTACTGCTTGCTTAACTTTAGGGTTTTCTACAACGGCTTCAACAATAATGTTGGCACTTTGTAGGTCTGACGCGTTAAGTGTTGGCTTAATTTTGCTAAGTGTTGCCAACATTTTTTCCATTGGCATGTGGCCACGCTTAACTTTTGCACCTAATAACTTAGACGCTTCACCCATACCTAAATCAAGCGCATCTTGTTGGATGTCTTTCATTATAATAGGTGTGCCTTTATAAGCAGACTGGTATGCAATACCGCCACCCATAATACCAGCCCCTAATACAGCGGCTTGTTTAATTTCTACATCGCTTTGTTTAGCAAATTTACGTGCTTTACCTTTAATGTATTGGTCAGCTAGGAATATACCTGTCTGTGCAGCTGCTTCTGGTGTACGTGCTAATTTAGCAAAGTTAGCATTTTCGATTGCCATTGCTTCATCGCGAGTACAGTTTGCCGCTGCTTTAATAGTACGTACAGCCATAACCGGTGCAGGATAGTGGCCTTTGGTTTTACCCATTACCATACCTTCTGCCATAGCAAAGCTCATGCCTTGCTCAACACGGTTTAATTTAAGTGGCTGTAGTTTTACGTTACGTTTTGCTTGCCAATCTAGCTTGCCAGCAATCGCCAGCTCAAGTGTTGATACACTTGACTCTAAAAGTTTGTCAGCACTAACTACCGCGTCAAACGCACCTACTTTAAGGGCATCTGCTGCGCGGTTTTCTGCGCCTGAGGTAATCCACATCATCGCGTTATCGGCGCCAATGATACGTGGTAAGCGCACTGTGCCACCAAAACCAGGCATTATGCCAAGTTTAACTTCTGGTAAGCCCATTTTAGCTGTTTCGCTTGCCACGCGATAATCGGTAGCAAGTGCCCACTCACAACCACCGCCAAGTGCCATACCGTTTATAGCGCTTAGAGTTGGGAATGGTAAATCTTCGATTGCATCAAAAACGTCGGTTGCGTTTTTGATCCACACTACTAATTCTTCTTCAGGTTTAGTAAATGTAGGTAAAAATTCGAAGATATCGGCACCAATAATAAAGTGGTCTTTATCACTGGTAAAAATCATGCCTTTGATATCAGTATTGGCAGCTAATTCTTTTAATGCTGCTGCGCAATCTGAAAGAGTTTTTTGAGATAATGTGTTTACAGAACCTGCAACACAAAACTTAAACTCGGCGATGTTTTCCTTTAGGAAGCTAACTTCAAAGGAATCGCTTTTATATAACATTATTATTCTCCCTAGTTGACGAACTAAGACTGGTACGATGAGTTTGCATTTCAATCAGTGTGCTTGCTTTAAATTAAAAATGCAACGAAAAATTTAACTCGGTTACAATCGACTGGTTAAAATATAGCTGGTTTGGTGCTAAGGTGGTTGAAAAGTTTTTATTCACTACTTTAATTTTTATTAAAGGACATTATGAAAAAATATTTACTAAGTGTTGCGGCAGCTGCATTCATTTTCCCTCTTCACTCTGCCGAGGCAAGTATCGATAACGATGCCTTTTTAGATGCCGAAAAAAAAGTAAGGTACGGAAGTTACCAAGACTTTAAACAAGCGGTTAGTAACCTAAATCATCCGTTAAAACCGTATGTTGAAAAAACATATTGGCAACGTCACCCGAGTATTAAGCATCAGGCAGAGATAGAAGACTATTTAAATATATATCAGCATACACCGCTTGAGTGGCCTGTGCGCAAAGCGTGGTTGGAGTATTTAAAAGAGAACAATGAAAAAGCGGCGTACATACGCAACTACCGTGAAACTTCTAATACTGGGCTTACCTGTACTTATTTAGATTTTCAGCTCGACTTGGGCGCGCCTGAAAAGGCGATTCTAAATCAGGTGACCGACTTATGGGCCGTTGGTAAATCGCAACCTAATGGCTGTGATAGTTTGTTTTCTACGTGGCGTAAAAAAGGCTACATGAAAGAAGAAACGGTTTGGAAGCGTGTAACACTTGCTGCACAAGGCGGGACGCAAAGCTTATTACCTTACTTAAAAACTTTATTGCCAAGTAAGGATCGTTACTTAGCTGACTTATATTTAAAAGTGCGAAAAGATCCAAGCACGGCAGCTGGATTATATCGATATAAAAATAAGTCGGCTAAAGAAGGCCAAATAGCAATTTATGGTGTTAAACGCTTGGTTTGGCGCGATAAAGAGCTTGCTTTAAAAGCATGGGAAAAACTAGAAAAAATATTTAAGTATAGTGATGAAGATAAAGCTGACGTGTATTACACCTTTGCGTTGTCACTTGCTTCAAGCGGGCATAAGCAAGCGAGCTTTTGGCTAAATAAAGTGCCGAAAGAGCGATTAGACAGCAAGCTTATTCAATGGCAACTGGGCAATATGCTCAAAACCCGAGATTGGGAAGGGATTGCTGCGTTTTTTACAGGAAAAGAGGATTTAAGCCTTGGCCAGCAATATTGGTTAGCTTATAGCTATGCACAACGTGGCGAGCAACAAAAAGCAGACGATATTTGGAAAAAAGTAGCGGCTAATCGTGATTATTACGGCTTTTTAGCAGCAGCACGTTTAGGTTTGCCCGTTGATTTAAATAATCAACCTTTAGCAGTCGATAAGGTGCTTGTAGATAAAGTAAGTAATGCACCTGGCTTTAAGCGTGCAAAAGCACTTTATGATATTGAGCGCTTTACGTCGGCGCGCCGTGAGTGGAATTATTTAACGGATACGTCTAGCGATGAAGAAAAGCTAGCAGCATCACAACTATCTACCGATTTAGGTTGGCACGACAGTACTATTTTTACTTTAGCAAAAATTAAAGCGTGGGATAACGTAGAGCAACGTTTTCCGTTTGCGTTTCAAGATGTTTTTGAGCGCTACAGTAAACGTAGCAAGATAGATGTTGCCTGGAGTATTGCTATTGCAAGGCGCGAAAGCTCTTTTGCGCCAGATGCACGCTCGCATGCTAATGCACGTGGTTTAATGCAGTTATTACCTAGTACTGCTGAGTATGTAAATAAAGGTAGTGTGACAAGTAGTCGTTTATATCAACCTAAAACAAATATTAGGTTAGGTACTAGTTACTTACAGTACTTAAAAAAGAAAAACCATGGCAATGAGGTGCTGGCAACAGCTTCTTATAATGCGGGTTATCACCGTATAAAGCGTTGGTTACCTGATGACGCTATTCCGGCTGAGTTATGGGTAGAGCTTATTCCGTATCGCGAAACCCGTGATTACGTAAAAAATGTATTTGCGTACAGACAGGTTTACCATACAAGAATGGGCCGAGAAGGTAATGTATTAGCGCCGCTACTCGAAATGAAAATGGGCGGTTGAATATATGATACCAATCGACCAATAACTTAACACGATAGGTATAGGTATTAATAAGGGGGATGTTTACATGTTAAATATCCCCCTTTTTTGAGCGCTTAGTGTTTAAGTGGTAGACTCAGAGCAAGTTAAATTTAACAGATGGATTAACAATGGATAAATTAGCCGTTTTATACGCCGAACATATTGCAACACTGCAACAGCGTACTCGTACAATTTGTAATAGCGAAGGGTTAGAAGGATTAGTAATTCATTCAGGCCAAGCTAAGCGCCAGTTTTTAGATGATATGTATTATCCATTTAAAGTTAATCCACAGTTTAAAGCGTGGTTACCGGTTATTGATAATCCTCATTGCTGGATTGTGGTAAATGGCAGTGACAAACCAAAACTAATATTTTATCGCCCGGTAGATTTTTGGCATAAAGTGCCAGACGAGCCTCGTGACTTTTGGGCTGAGTACTTTGATATAGAGCTATTACTTCAGCCTGATCAAGTTGAAAAGTTATTACCATACGACAAAGCTAAATACGCTTACATGGGCGAATATATTGAAGTAGCGCAAGCACTTGGTTTTAGTATTATGAACCCTGAGCCTGTACTTAACTATTTTCATTACCACCGCGCTTATAAAACGCAGTACGAACTTGAATGTTTACGCAACGCTAACCGCATTGCAGTAGATGGGCATAAAGCTGCACGCGACACATTCTTTAATGGTGGTAGCGAGTTCGATATTCAGCAAGCGTACTTAATGGCAACACGTCAAAGCGAAAATGAAATGCCGTACGGCAACATTGTTGCGCTTAACGAAAACTGCGCTATTTTGCACTACACGCACTTTGATCCAAAAGCGCCACACACTCATAACTCATTTTTAATTGATGCTGGTGCAAACTTTAATGGTTATGCTGCTGATATTACTCGTACGTATGATTTTAAAAAGCAGGGTGAGTTTGCTGAGCTTGTACAAGCTATGACAGTTCAACAAATAGAGTTAGGTAAAGGTTTAAAGCCGGGTATGCTTTATGGTGATTTACACGTTGAATGCCATAACCGTATCGCACAAATACTCAGTGACTTTAAAATTGTTAACCTACCAGCGACAGAAATTGTTGAGCGTAAAATTACCTCTACTTTCTTCCCACATGGACTAGGGCATCATCTTGGTTTACAAGTGCATGATATGGGTGGTTTTATGAGTGACGAAAAGGGCGCACATCAGCCATCGCCTGAAGGGCATCCGTTCTTGCGTTGTACTCGCCTGATTGAAAAAAACCAAGTATTTACCATTGAGCCAGGCTTATATTTTATTGATTCACTGCTTGGTGATTTAGCGCAAACCGATAATAAGCAATTTATTAATTGGGAAAAGGTTGAGTCATTTAAACCATTTGGCGGTATTCGTATTGAAGATAACATTATTGTTCACGAAGATAGCTTAGAAAATATGACTCGAGATTTAGCGCTCGATTAATTCTAGTTAACACTAATTAGTTTATACACGTTAAAATACGTACATTATTTAAAGGGGCCTTTTGGCCCCCTTTTTACAAGTTTAAAATATGTCTGAATATAAATATCCCGCTACTGACGTTTTTCATCAAGAAGAAATTAAAAAAAGTACGTTTATAGTTCACATTGCACATACCCCCGATTTAAATTCAGCTAAAGCATTTATTAAAAGCATTGAAGAAAAGTATAGCGATGCGCGTCATAACTGCTGGGCACATGTGGCAGGCAACCCCGGTGGCAGCCATGTTTATGGTTTTTCGGACGATGGTGAACCAAATGGCACCGCAGGAAAACCTATGTTAAATGTGCTGGTGGGTTCAGGCCTTGGCGAAATCACAGCTGTAGTCACACGTTACTTTGGCGGAATAAAATTAGGCACGGGCGGATTAGTACGTGCTTATGGTGGCTCATTAAATAATGCATTAGTAAAATTGCAAACGGTACTTAAAGTTCCCAGTGTTGAAATTACAGGGAGTAGCGAGTACAGCATGCAAGGTGCGATTGAGCAGTTATTAAAAACAAAGTATCAAGTGCTTAATATTGATAAGCAATTTACTGCTAATATTGAATGGGTGATTACAATAGATAGCCGCGAAGCTCAGCAAGCAATCAAAGATATTTTTGATTTAAGTCACGGCGCAGTTGAGTTAACTATTAAAGAGTAATAACCTACACAAATTGCATGTAATGCATACTGACCCTATTTAATTTGGCTGATACTACTCAGCCTGAATTTACTAATAATAAAAGCGACAAGCTAAATGCAATTTCGTACCATCATAAAAATTCTTGGCCAACTTGTTGCGCTGTTTAGTATTACCATGGTGCCTCCGGCACTGGTGTCTTTAATATATAAAGACGGTGGTGGTGTTCCTTTTGTTTTAGCATTTATCTTTAGTGTTGTTATTGGCATGATGGCTTATTACCCAAACCGCCATGAAAACGGTGACTTAAAAGCGCGTGAAGGCTTTTTAATTGTTGTTTTGTTTTGGCTGGTACTTGGGGCGTTTGCGTCCTTGCCGCTTATATTTTTACAAGAACCTAATTTATCGCTCGCCGATGCGGTGTTTGAAGCATTCTCTGGCTTAACAACCACCGGCGCTACAGTACTTACTGGTATTGAGTATTTACCCAAATCGGTGTTGTTTTATCGCCAGCAACTCCAGTGGTTTGGTGGTATGGGTATAATCGTACTCGCTGTCGCTATACTACCTATGCTTGGTGTTGGTGGTATGCAGTTATATCGTGCAGAAATACCTGGGCCTGTAAAAGATTCTAAAATGACCCCGCGAATTGCCGATACAGCAAAGCACCTTTGGTATATTTATGTGTCGCTGACTATTGCTTGTATGCTGGCTTATTGGGCAGCAGGTATGGAGTGGTTTGATGCGATATGTCATGCATTCTCAACGGTGGCGATAGGTGGTTTTTCTACTTACGATGCTTCCATGGGGCACTTTGACAGCCCTGTAATTAACTTTATTTGTGTGTTCTTTTTAATTATTGCCGCTGTTAACTTCTCCCTGCATTACGCCGCAGTAGCTAGTCGTAACATACAAGTTTATATTCGAGACCCTGAGTTTAAGGTGTTTTTGTGTATTCAATTAGCGCTGGTGGTTATTTGTTTTACCGTACTTTCCTCTAATGAAATATTTGCAAATGGCGATGAAACCCTCGATCAGGCATTATTTCAAGCTGTTTCAATGAGTACAACAGCTGGCTTTGCTACTGATAACTTTTCAACATGGCCTTTGTTTTTACCTATTTTACTTATATTTTCGAGCTTTATTGGTGGCTGTGCAGGCTCTACCGGTGGTGGTATGAAAGTAGTGCGCGTGTTCTTACTTTACTTACAGGGGGTGCGTGAGCTCAATCGTTTAGTGCACCCACGAGCTATATATTCAATCAAGCTGGGTCGAAAGGCGCTGCCAGACAAAGTAGTAGAAGCCGTGTGGGGGTTTTTCTCTGCGTATGCGTTGGTATTTATTATTATTATGTTAGCGCTTATGGGCACGGGTATGGATAACATAACGGCGTTCTCAGCCACTGCGGCTTGTTTAAATAACTTAGGGCCTGGGTTAGGGGATGTAGCGTCGCATTATGGGGCTATAACCGATGGTGCTAAATGGTTGCTTACCATTGCAATGGTGTTTGGTCGTTTAGAAATATTTACTTTATTAGTGCTATTTACGCCTACTTTTTGGCGTGGATAAAACTTATAACCTAATCTTTACTAATATCTTGGAGGAAACATATGTTAGTAACAAATTTAGATAAACTGCATAAGTTAGTTAGCGGCAGTATGGTAGATTTGGAAATTCTCACTCCAACAGATAGTAAACGCTTAAAAACAGAGTTTATTGGCTTGCTAGATGATAAGTTTATTATTTTAAACTATCCAAACGCCAAACGATTAGTTAAAGCCGGTGATTATTTGAATGATGGGGTTTCCGTTATTGTAAGGGCGTTAATTGGAGGACAAGTTATTGCATTTCGGCAGCAAATTATGTCAATAGCGTTTCACCCGACAAAGCTAATATTTATTCATTTCCCCAAGCAAGTGCAGCTATTTGCGCTACGCTCGCAAACGCGTATACCTACCTTATTACCCGCAAAACTAAAACTAAGTGACGACAGAGTACTTGAAGGCATTATTAAAGATATTTCGCTCACTGGTATAATGTTTGATGTTAGAGGCGCTCAGCAGGATGAAAACCTGAAAGATATGCAATGCACTGTAATACTCAACAGTCGTGATAAAGATTTTGAGGGTGAAATCTGCAGTGTTAAAGAGCATGCCGCAGGCGTGCACTGTGGAATTAAGCTACTAGCAAGCGAGGATGAAATGAAAGCCTTTATGAAAGAGCATTTTATAGACCCTTCTGCGCTTGAGCCCACCGTTGAATAAATAGGTTTTCGCTTATTTGCAACAAAAAGGCATTTTACGTCAGTATTTATAAAATGTTTTTTTTCTCTTCCATAATTAAAATTATTATTTAAATAAAACAACTGATTACGTATTATTTTTTACAGATTATTTTTTGTTATTAAAGCTACCTCATTAAAATTTACCTCAATTATTGTTTAAAATCCCTCTTTTTAAAACCATACATTTAAAGATGTATCTTTTTATATAAACATAACTATATGTTTTTAATGGTTTTAATGTAAACCCTTTAAAACGTGTTGCTAAAGGGCAACAATAATTATTCTAAAAACGCCTTCTTGTTGTACGTTTTGAATTTAACTTATTGAAAATTATTAACTTTTAAATGTTGGCATCTAAGTTGTAATAGTCTAAGTGTACTGAACGAAATCGTGATTCAAAGTGAAATACTTAATCGCACACACATAAATTTGAAGGATACATATTATGAAAAGCATTAATAAAACTTTAGCACTTATCGCTATTGCATCTTCTTCAGCCGCTTTTGCTGCAACAGATTTTGACACACTGGATGTAGACGGCAGTGGCACAATTAGCCAAGCAGAAGCATCAGTAGATGCAAAGCTAATGAGCATGTTTTCTGAGCTTGATACTGACCAAAATGGTGAGTTATCAAAAGAAGAATTTTCAGAAGCTTAATTGAAAAGTATTTATCCTGAGTTGCCAAAGACACCTAAGTAGGCAAGGGAGCTTACGAAAGAGGATAACAAGGAAGTGAAAAATTACGTTTTAAGTTAAACGAAGCAATTTTTTTGATAGAACATTGAAGGATTAAGTTATGAAACATTTAAATAAAGCATTAGCACTTATAGTACTAGCATCTTCTTCCGCTGCATTTGCAGCATCAGATTTTGACAGCCTTGATATCGATGGTAGCGGCACAATTAGCCCAAGCGAAGCGGCAGTCGATACAGATTTAATGGCTGAATTTATTGAGCTAGATACCGACGGTAGCGGCGAGCTTTCTAAAGAAGAATTCGCTAATTACTAATTACTAATTACTAATTAATCTTTTCAGATTAAACATTTTTCACAGTCAGGGATCTTTGAAAAGGACTTCCCATATTACTAGGAATATTATTATGAAAACATTAAATACAACACTTGCAGTTATCGTTTTAGCATCTTCATCAGCAGCATATGCCGCAGTAGATTTTGCCTCTTTTGATGCAGATGGTAACGGTGCTATTACAATGGAAGAAGCAAAGGTTAACCCTCAGCTTGTAAAGATTTTTGATGATTTGGATACTGATGGTAATGGTGAAATCTCTAAAGAAGAGTTTTCAAAAGTACAGTAATCAATATTTAAGCATACTCCATTAAAGCCGCCTTAGTCAGCGGCTTTTTTGTGTATTAAATTAACTAATTAGAGTAACTAGTTAAAGGAATATAGCACTTACTTGGAATAGTTTTTCTACAACGGTAATGTGTTTTTTGTCGATTAAAAACATGATGACATGATCGCCCGACATAATAATTGTATCATCGTGAGCTATCAACACATCGTCATTACGTACTATCGCCCCAATGGTTGTACCTGCAGGAAGTTTTATGTCGGCAATCGCACGACCAACCACTTTAGATGTGTTTTCATCACCATGAGCAACCGCTTCAATGGCTTCCGCTGCGCCTTTACGCAGTGAATACACGTTAACAATATCACCACGGCGTACGTGCGTTAATAACGCTGATATAGTTGCTTGTTGTGGCGATATGGCAATATCTATTTCGCCGCCTTGTACCAAATCAACGTAAGCTCCACGTTGAATAAGTACCATGGTTTTTTGTGCGCCCATACGTTTTGCAAGCATGGCCGACATAATGTTTGCTTCATCGTCGTTGGTTACGGCAATAAATACATCGACTTGTTCAATATGCTCTTCTGAGAGCAGTTCTTGATCAGATGCGTCACCACAAAAAACGACCGTGTTATCGAGCATTTCTGAGAGTTGCTCGGCACGTTCTTTACTGCGTTCAATTAGTTTAACGGTGTGGTTTTTTTCAAGTGAGCGGGCAAGGCCTGCCCCAATGTTACCGCCACCAGCTATCATAATTTTTTTGTACGAACGCTCAAGTTTTTGTAGCTCGTTCATTACTGCGCGTATATGTTTTGTAGCGGCAATAAAGAATACTTCGTCATCGGCTTCAATAACGGTGGTACCCAATGGTTTTATTGCTTTACCTTGACGATAAATAGCGGCAACACGAGTTTCTACATTAGGGATGTGTTCTTTAAGTGCAGATAACGCATAACCTACTAATAAACCCCCATAGTAAGCTTTTACGGCCACTAACGAGAGCATACCATCGGCAAACTGCAATACTTGCAGAGCACCAGGGTAGTCAATTAGACGGCGAATATACTTAGTGACCAGTGCTTCGGGAGCAATGTAATGATCGATTGGTAAATCATCGTTTTGAAATAGTTTTTCGCGGTATTTTAAATATTGCTCTGAGCGAATGCGGGCAATTTTAGTGGGCGTTTTAAAAATACTGTACGCCACTTGGCATGCAACCATGTTCACTTCATCTGAACTGGTTACCGCTATAATCATATCGGCATCTTCAGCGCCTGCACGGCGTAATACATCAGGGTGCGCGCTGTGGCCCATAACCCCTTGTAAGTCGTATTTATCTTGAAGTTCACGTAATCGGTTACCGTCTATATCAACAACGGTAATTTCGTTTTGTTCGCCAACTAAGTTTTCAGCAAGCGTAGCACCAACTTGCCCGGCACCGAGTATAATTATTTTCATTATTTACCCGTGGTATTGATCATAATTTAATTAAAAAAATAGCCATTTAATGTTTCATAAATGGCTAACTATTTAGTGTACGGCTATTAGGCTTTTTTAACTAGCTTAGCGTAATAAAATCCATCACTTTCACCGGGCAGTAACTGCAAACCTGGAGTTGTTACGGTATCATTTTCGTGTAGAGGTATATGTTCTACATCATCGTTATTAGCTAAAAACTTAGCAACTTGCTGTTGGTTTTCTTGTGGAAGAACCGAACACGTAGCATATACCAATGTGCCACCTGGTTTTAACAGTGGCCAAATGCTATCAAGAATATCGTTTTGTAACTTAGATAAGTCTTCGATATCTGATGCGCGACGTAACCATTTTATATCAGGGTGACGGCGAATTACGCCAGTGGCTGAACAAGGCACATCAAGCAAAATACGATCAAATAATTTTTCGTCCCACCAAGTATGTGGTTGTGAGGCATCGCCACATTGAAGGTCTGCACCTAAGCCAATACGAGTTAAGTTTTGCTTAACGCGTTCAAGGCGAGTTGAGTCGCTATCAAGTGCAAGTACATCAGCATCAGCAAGCTCTAATATATGACACGTTTTTCCGCCAGGTGCTGCACAGGCATCTAAAATATAGTCATCTGCTTTAGGTTCTAAAAAGCGGGCTGCCAACTGTGCTGCAGCATCTTGTACTGAACATGCACCTGTATCAAACTCAGGCAACGAAAATACATCACGTGGTTTGGCAAGCTTAATCCCATCAATAAAATCAGGGTTTAAGGTGTGTTCAATATCGTTAGCGCTAAGCATTTCGCTGTATTCTTGCGTGCTAAATTGTGCTTGATTTACACGAAGCCACATTGGTGCTTGTTGCTGGTTTTCTTCAAGTAGTGCTTCCCAACTATCTGGGTAGGCTGTTTGCACCTGTTTAATAAACCAATTTGGATGGTTATATAAACATACCGGAATAAGCTTCGCTTTTTCTTCAAGCTCTGCTTGTTGGCGCTGAAAACTACGTAAAATGGCGTTTATCAGCCCTTTTAATCCTAAAGCGCGTAGTTGAGCCAGTGCGTTTACAGTTTCTGAAATAGCAGCATGTGGTGGTACGCGCATATGCTGCAGCTGATAAATACCTACGTATAATAAAAACTGAAATATTCTACGTTTACCTTTTAATGGCTGCTCTACTAAGTGTTGGCAGTAATTTTCAAGGCTTGGTAAGTAGCGTAAAACGCCATAACAAATTTGCTGTAGCAACGCTTTATCTTTAGGCGGCAAGCCTTGGCTTGCAAATGGAAGTTCTTGATTAAGCGATGCGCCTTTATCAACTACGTTATATAAAGTTTCAGCGGCCAGCGCTCGTACGTTTGGAACATTACTCATTGTTTTCGCCTAATATTGTGCCAGGGGTAACCCAGTCACTACGACCATTTAAAAAGTCGTTAATTGCCATCGGTTTTTTACCTTGCGGCTGTAATTGCGTAATACATAAAGCGTGTTCGCCACACGCCACTACTACGCCATTTTTGTCGCTTGATAAAATTTGCCCAGGATCACCTGATTGCAGCACAACCTGCGCTTGATAAATCTTTACTGTTTGCCCACCCATTTGGGTAAAGCACACTGGCCATGGATTAAAAGAGCGAATGTTTCGCTCAATTTGCAGTGCACTCATTGACCAATCGATATTAGCTTCCTCTTTAGAAAGCTTTTTAGCGTAGTTAGCAAGTTCATCATTTTGAGGTTCAGGGGTGATCTCGCCATTCGCTAATTTATTAATGGTTTCAATTAACGCGTCTGGACCTAGCTCAGCAAGCTTTGTATATAAACTAGCGCTAGTTTCTGTCGTGCTAATAGGGCAGCGACTTATATGAAGCATATCGCCGGTATCTAGCCCTTCATCCATTTGCATTATTGTTACGCCGGTTTGTTCATCACCTGCCCAAATTGCGCGTTGAATAGGTGCAGCGCCGCGCCAGCGCGGTAATATAGAGCCATGCACATTTAAACAACCCAAACGTGGGGCTTCTAATATAGCTTTAGGTAAGATTAAGCCATACGCTACAACAATCATAATGTCGGCATTTAAGCTTGTTAGCTCTGCTAGTGCTTCATCATTTTTTAATGACTGTGGCTGAAAAACCGGTAAGTTGTGCTCAAGCGCTAGCGCTTTCACTTCACTGGCTTTTAATTTTTTACCACGACCTGCAGGGCGATCTGGCTGGCTATATACACCCACTATTTGGTGTTCGCTTTGTATCAGCGCTTGTAAATGACGTGCTGCAAAGTCCGGCGTACCGGCAAATATAATGCGTAATGGTTGAGTCACTGAGTTTTCCTAAGGTACTTATTACTAATCTGCAAATTTAGCTTCTTTTTCAAGCTTTTTACGAATACGTTGGCGCTTTAATGGAGATAAGTAATCAATGAACAGCTTACCTTGAAGGTGATCCAGTTCGTGTTGAATACAAATAGCCAGTAATTCATCTGCATCTAGTACAAACTCTTCACCGTTTTCGTTAAGTGCAGCGACTGTTACTGTTTCAGCGCGGTCTACTTTTGCATACGAGTTAGGTACTGATAAACAGCCTTCTTCGCTAACGGTAGAGCCGTCTTTTTTAATGATTTGTGGATTAATTAATACCAGTGGCTCATCGCGCTCTTCTGATACATCAATAACAACGATTCGTTGATGAATATCTACTTGCGTGGCCGCAAGTCCAATGCCATTTTCATCGTACATTGTCTCTAGCATGTCTTTTACAATTTGGCGTACTGTGTCGTCAACTTGTGCAACATCTTTTGCTATAGTACGTAAACGTTCATCTGGAAATCTTAAAACTTCTAACCTAGCCATAGTTACCTTTTTCACTTGTGCTTAATTTAGGGTATTGTATGCTCTTATTTTAGCCATTCGCGTTCACCTTTAACAGGTTTTGGGCAATAATAATGAAAAAACAATACAAGGAAGCTCAATGAAATCTCCATTACTTGCAATCATGCTTACGTTAAGTGCTGCGTTTCCCGCAGTAGCTGATGTGCTTAAAATAAAAAAAGATGCACCAAAACAGTATGTTGTAAAAAAAGGCGATACACTTTGGGATATTTCTGGCATCTATTTAGATGAGCCTTGGCTATGGCCTGAACTTTGGCAAATGAATCCACAAATTGACAACCCGCACCTAATTTACCCCGGTGATGCATTAGCGCTGATATACGATGCCGATGGAAACCCACGTTTAGTGATTAATAAAGGATATAGAAAGCTATCTCCTCAGGGTCGTATTACACCAAAAGGGCGTAATGCTATTACTACTTTGCCGCTTGAAATGATTAAACCTTATATCAGTTACGAGCAAGCAATGAACAGTGACGATATTAAAGGCAAACCTTATATTTTAGGTGCTAACGAAAATACTAAAACACAAACGTTAGGCCATATTTTATATGTTAAAGGCGACTTACAAGTACATAAAGCATATGCCATTTACCATAAAGGTGACCCTTACACCGATTTAACCGGTGAAGTGTTAGCAACACGTGCTTCTTATGTGGGTATAGCACGTGCATTCAGAACGGGTGATGAACACAATGGCGTACCGTCGTCGTTACGCGTTGAATCGGTTAAACGAGAAATTCAACAAGGTGATTTTTTAATACCAGCAATGGAAGGTCAAATGCTTCCTGCGTACTTTAATATACACCGTCCTTCTGAGCCTGTAACAGGTAATATTATTGCTTCCCCACGACAAGTTAGAGAATTCAGCACAATGGATGTTGTAGTGCTAAACTTAGGCAGTGAACAAAACATAGAAGCGGGTCATGTATTAGATCTAGAACGTCAATCGCCAACGGTTATTGATGGTCCTCGTGGCCCTCGTTACCCAGAAGATTCTAGTAAATACGAGAAGCTTTTATCTGATGCAAGCCAATTATTTGGTGATGAGTCTGACGAAGATAATACAACGTGGACTATGCCTAAAGAAAAAGTTGGTGAGCTAATTGTCTTTAAAGTGTATGACAAAATAAGTTATGCATTAATAACTAAAAACCAGCACCCAATTCGCATTGGAGATATTGCAGTTATTCATTAAGAAGTAGCGAGTCGGTGCTCTAGGAGTGAGCATGGATCAGTCATCTGGCAAGCTAGCCCACTGGCTTGCCTTTTATATGTGTAAAGGGCTGGGTATCAAAACCCTTTTAGCACTATCTACAAACTATTCCCTTGGGTCGTTATTCGACTTATCTCATGACAAGCTTTTACAGCTTGGATTAACCGCTAATCAAGCGAGTAATTTACTCAATACCAATTGGCAACAAGTCAGTCATTATGAGCAATTAATTACGCTGCACAACATTACGGTTGTCTGTATTTTTGATGCGCTTTATCCAGAAGATCTCCGACAGATTGCCAGTGCGCCTTTATTACTATTTTGTAGGGGAGATGTCTCGTTATTATCTACTCCACAAATTGCAATTGTAGGGAGTCGTAATGCCACACCTACCGGGCTTGAAATAGCATCAGAATTTGCATACGAGTTAACTTTAGCGGGTATTACAGTTACCTCAGGTATGGCACGGGGAATAGATGGAGCAGCACATAAGGGCTCTCTTGCTGGTACGGGTAAAACCATAGCGGTGCTTGGTACTGGGGTTGATATTTACTACCCTAAACGCCATAAACTATTAACAGACCAAGTTTTAGAAAGTGGCCTGTTGGTGAGTGAGTTTTTACCAGGGGCAGCTGCTCATGCGCATAACTTTCCGCGCCGAAATCGTATTATTTCTGGGTTATCGTTAGGAGTGCTTATTGTTGAGGCTGAAATTAAAAGTGGTTCGTTAATTACAGTACGCTATGCGCTTGAACAAAATAAAGAGGTATTTGCAGTACCGGGTTCTATTAAAAACCCGTTAGCGCAGGCAAGTCACTTTTTAATAAAGCAAGGTGCTAAGCTGGTAGAAAACGTGGCTGACATTCTTGATGAGGTGAGTTTTACTTACGACAATAATGTATGTAACAAAGAGCAGCCTATTCAGGCAAATTCTCAATGCGAGGTGTTAAATAGTATTGGCTTTGAAGTCACCAGCGTAGACGACATTGTACGTCGCGCACAGTGGCCAATAGACAAAGTGCTCGCTAGGTTGCTCGATTTAGAATTAGACGATCAGATTGAGCGAGTGTTAGATGGTTATATTAAGTTGAGCGCAGGGAGGTAATATGTTTGATATTCTTTTATATCTTTTTGAAAATTACATTCATAGCGAAGCGGATATATTTGCAGAGCAAAATGAATTAACCGATGAGCTACTGCGCGCGGGCTTTAATAAGCCTGAGATATTTAAAGCACTCGATTGGTTAGAGCAACTCGCCGATTTACAACACAGTGACGAGTCTCCTTATCTTATTACTAACCCTAAAGATGCTGTGCGTATATTTACCGATAGTGAATGCCAAAGGCTCAGTGCTGAGTGTCGTGGCTTTTTAATGTTTATTGAGCAAATAGGCGTAATTAACAATGTAACTCGTGAGATGGTAATGGACTGTTTAACCTCTCTCGATAAACCAACCATAAGCCTAGAAGATTTAAAATGGATTGTACTTATGATTTTGTTTAATGTTCCTGGCTCTGAAGAGGCATATGAGCAAATGGAAGATTTGATTTTTGATGAACCCAGCGAACTTCTTCATTAGAGATAATTATCTTAATTGTACTCAAATTACTTAAACGGATAAGCACGGCATTGCTTGTATCTTTAAGTGGTTTGGGTATATTAGGCGAAAATTCACTAACCTATTAGGATCACCATGAGTAAAATCGACCATTCGCTTTTCTCGGCGAACAAGCACGCCCTCGAAAAAGAATACGAGATATGCCCACAGTGTGGTTCAGAGTTAGTGATCCGCAATAGTAAATCAGGCCCTTTTTTAGGATGCGCAAGTTATCCCAAATGCGATTTTATTAGGCCGTTGGCACATCACGATAGTAACGAAATTAAAGTTCTTGAAGATTCAGCATGCCCGCAGTGCAGCAAACCGCTGGTGGTTAAAAATGGGCGCTACGGTATGTTTATTGGGTGTACGGGATATCCAGAGTGCCATTACATTGCTAACGAAAATGAAGAGAAACAAAGCGAAGACACTTTGCCAAGTTGCCCTAAATGCAAAAAAGGTCATTTAGTCGCGCGCAGTAATAAATTTGGTAAAGTATTTTATTCTTGTGATTGCTATCCAAGTTGTAAATACACACTTAATAATAAACCGGTTGAACACCCGTGTCCTGAATGTAACTGGCCCATAGTCATAGAGAGAAATATGGCAAACGGCACATTATTGCAATGCCCACAAAAAAGCTGCATGCATAAGCTCACCCCAACTGAATAACGTTTAATTATATCTGGAGACTACTTTGTCAGACCTTTCAAATACGCCCACTGCAATAACATGCTTAACGCAAGGCGAAGTTATTTTATACCCAACAGAAGCTGTATATGGTTTAGGTTGTGATCCAGATAATCAACAAGCCGTTGAGGCACTATTAGCTATTAAGCAGCGCCCGGTTGAAAAAGGACTTATTTTAATTGCTGATAACTACGGACAATTATTAAAATACGTAGATGATGCAAAAATACCAATGGATAAACGAGCTGATATTTTTTCGAGTTGGCCTGCTGCAATTACATGGGTTATGCCTGCATCTAAAAATACGCCTAAATGGCTCACAGGGCAGTTTGATACCATTGCAGTAAGAGTAACAAACCATCCAACAGTAAAACGTTTGTGCCAAGAGTTTGGTAAGCCACTAGTATCAACTAGTGCAAACTTAACCGGTCAAGAAACGGTAATTAGTATTGAGCAAGCTAAAGCGCAATTTGCAGAACAAGTTGGCTTTTACGTTGATGAGGCGTTAGGTGGTAATACTCAACCAAGCACAATAAAAGATGCCATGACTGGAAAAATATTTAGAGGTTAATATGCAAAGCGAATTATTAGATCAAGTAAAAGCATACTTTATGGCTTTGCAAGACACTATTTGCAAAGGTTTGGAGGCTGCAGATGGCAGTGCTAAATTTATAGAGGATAACTGGCAGCGAGCAGAAGGCGGTGGTGGTCGTACACGTGTAACCACAAATGGCGCTGTAATAGAGCAAGGCGGAGTTAATTACTCACACGTATTTGGCGCTTCAATGCCAGGCTCTGCAACAGCACACAGGCCAGAGCTTGCAGGGCGCAGCTTTCATGCGTGTGGTGTGTCGTTAGTTATTCATCCTAAAAACCCTCATGTACCAACAAGTCATGCCAATGTGCGCTTTTTTATAGCCGAAAAAGAAGGCGAAGAGCCAATATGGTGGTTTGGTGGCGGATTTGATCTCACTCCTTTTTATCCAGTATTAGAAGACGTACAGCATTGGCATCAAGTTGCTCACGACATTTGTGCGCCATTTGGTAGTGAAGTTTATCCAAAATACAAAACATGGTGCGACGAGTACTTTTATTTAAAGCACAGAGATGAGACTCGCGGAGTAGGCGGTTTGTTTTTTGACGATTTAAATGAACTTGGTTTTGAAAAGAGTTTTGCGTTTATGCAATCGGTGGGTAATGGCTTTTTAGATGCTTATTTACCTATTATTGAACGTCGCAAAAATGACGAATACACAGAACAACAACGTGATTTTCAGCTTTATCGTCGCGGACGTTACGTAGAGTTTAATTTAGTATGGGATAGAGGCACTTTATTTGGATTACAAAGTGGCGGGCGCACAGAGTCCATATTGATGTCTATGCCACCACTTGCACGCTGGGAATATAACTATAAACCAGAGCCAAGTAGCCCAGAAGCTAACCTATATCAGTATTACTTACGCCCGCAAGAGTGGCTAACTAGTCAACCAAGTGAGTTGATAGCCAGAGAATAGCAATTATAACAATTACACAGTAATCAAAAAGGCGCTAATTAGCGCCTTTTTGCATTGTGGCTAAATACAAATTTAATGCTGATTGATCATATGCGTTGCTAGTTGAGAGAATGATTGCTTTAAGCCTTTACGTAACAACGGATTGTCTATTTCTATATCCAGCGTTTTATTCATGCAGTACATCCATTGATCGCGCAATGCTTTATCTACAGTAAAAGGCATATGCCTTTTACGTAGCATTGGCTGGCCATGTTTTTCAGTAAATAGGTTTGGCCCGCCTAACCAACCAGATAAAAATTCAAAAAATACTTGGCGAATTCGATCTAATGGCAGAGGATGCATATCATATAACGGTTTAGCGTATTCATCTGACTCCATTATGTCGTAGAATCGATTGGAGATAGCTCGCGCCCCTTTCTCTCCACCTATTATTTCATACGGTGTTTTTTCAGGAGTAGGAGCCTGTTGCTCAGGAGCTGGCTTAGATTTAGAAAAAAGTCGTTTAATCATATTACTTATCATCGTTAATAGGCAGTATATAGCTGCAAAGAGGTTGCTTTAAAATGGACAAATATGCGGTTTTTGGAAATCCAATTAAACATTCAAAATCCCCCGCGATACATAAACAATTTGCTGTATCACTGGGTGAGCAAATCGACTATCGCGCAATATTAGCACCTATCGATAACTTTGAAAAAACAGTATTGTCTTTTTTTGAGCAAGGTGGTGTGGGTGCTAACGTTACAATGCCATTTAAAGAGCAAGCTTATGCAATGGCCGATGAGCTTACGCCATTAGCTAAAATTGTAGGGGCTATTAATACATTTAAAAAACGAGATGATGGCACATTACTCGGTGATAACACCGATGGTGTAGGCTTTGTAAATGATTTACTCGCTAATGAAGTAGCCATAACTAATAAACGCATTTTAATCATAGGTGCGGGGGGTGCTGCTCGAGGGGTTATTTTACCTTTGTTAGAGCATAACCCTCAGGAAATAATAATAGTTAATCGCACAGCACAAAAAGGCAAAGAACTCGCAGAGCTGTTTACTCAATATGGACCAGTATCTGGCTTTGGCTTTGATGATTTACCAGTAAGCGATTACTCACTAATTATAAACTCTACATCTAGCAGTATGAATAATGAGCTTCCAGCTCTTGATGAAAAACACATAACTAACTGTGAAGTCGCTTATGACATGTTTTATTCATTGCAAAATACCATTTTTATGAATTGGGTTGCACAGCATAATATTAACGCTAAGCTTTTAGATGGCAGTGGAATGTTAGTTGGTCAAGCTGCTCAAGCATATTATGTATGGCGTAACAAAATGCCAAAAATACTTCCCGTCGTTGATGCGCTCAAACAAGGAATGCTTAAATGAATCAGGCAATACAGTTTATAGATAGGCTAGAGTTTAGAGAGCCCGATCATCAGTTAGTTTTTTTTGCACAAGTTAGTGGCATGCTGGTGGAATGTATAATAGAAGTAAATACACTTAAATTAACAGACGAAAGTCACGCAACAGAATATTTTGAAAAGTATCGTTTTGATTACGAAGAACGTGCCGAGGAGCTTATCGAAGAAGAGAGCTATAACTCGGCAGGCCAAATTGAAGTAAGCTTATTAACTTAAGTTAGCGATTTCAGCTAAGTATTCATCTTTAAGTGATACATAGTTATCGGCAGATATTTTTAAGAAGGCAAGTTCTTGCTTTGTAAGAGGGCGGGCTTGCTTAGCTGGACTTCCAACATATAAGTAACCAGACTCTAAACGTTTGTTTGGTGGTACTAAAGAGCCGCCGCCAATAATAACATCATCTTCAACAACCACGTTATCCATAATAATAGCGCCCATACCTACAAGTATACGGTTTCCTAATACACATCCGTGCAGCATTACCTTATGACCAACTGTTACATCGTCACCTATAATAAGTGGGTAACCATCAGGATTGCTTTTAGTTGCGCGAGATAAATGCAATACACTGCCATCTTGTATATTTGTACGCTCACCAATACGTATATAGTTAACATCACCACGTGCAGCTACTAACGGCCACACACTACTATTATCACCTAAAGTAATGTTACCAACCAAAACCGATGACTCATCAATATAAACAGACGAATTAAATGAAGGAGTAACACCTTTATAAGAACGAATTGCCATAGTTAGTACCTTTTAGATCATGATTATTAGTATTTGAGTGTATCAGCAAGGTGATTTTTGTACCATACAGTGCACTGTTTGGTTACAAAACTATCAGTTTTAGGGGGTTTAGTTCAGATACTAACCGAACAGTATCTTTTTTTACTTTTTCTTTAAAAAAGTGCTTGCGTAAAAATATGATCTCCCTATAATGCGACCCCACTGAGACGGGAAACGCCAACGCATAGCGAGGCACAAACAACTCAGAGAGTTAAATAAAACTTCGGTTTTAAATCTTCTAAAAAGAAAGTTTAAAACTAAGTGTTGACTCGAAAAATAAAGGGTGTATTATTCGCATCCCTTGAGACGCTAAAGCGAATCAAAACGTTCTTTAACAATATAAAGCAATCATCTGTGTGGGCACTCGTACAGATTGAGTTCTAACAGCCAACCTACTTAGGTAGCGAG
>NZ_WTLA01000040.1:0-25930 GCF_011378845.1 Pseudoalteromonas sp. Z9A4 | reverse complement strand
GACATTACCAGGCTTCAAATTGTAGAAAGCCCGAATCTAACGATTCGGGCTTTTTTACGTCTGCAGAAAAGTGAAATGTGCGCAATTAATATACACACACATCACAAAATCCCTCAGTCGGCCAATACAGTAGCATTTGCTACGTGACTCTCCACCGTTGTAGATGTGGCCACAAGCCATCTGCCTCACGTTATAAAGAGCCTTGCTTTATAGTCTATTAGATATTCTCATTAAGTATATAGCCTCATTTACAGACACCAGTAAGCAATTAATTGGGGTGCACTATTGTGTGCTAAGTTTACCGATGTGATTTACCGCATTACATCTATAACTAACTGCCGCTTTAGCGCGTGCAGAATAAATACACATAGCTGATAATTATACTAATCGGTAATAATGCCTAATCAATTTGGTGGATTGGCGTAAAGTTTATTTTATATTTTCTTGGTTCTAACTAACCACCTATATACACCAATAAAGAACAATGCGGCAGATCCGAAGCCACTCAACACCCAAATTACTTTTAAAATGTTACCGCCAATGCTGCCGTCATGTAGAGGGTGTATCCAGTTTTTAATTTTGCTAGCTGTACTTTGTTTATCTATATTAAACATGCTCTCTAACTTCCCTGTAAGTGCATTAACCTCTATATAACTATGTGGAAAGCAATACGAAGGATCGTTTACAGTTTGAAATCTAAATCTGTAAATGGCATTTAAGTTTGATGGTGTTTCAATCCAAGCTAAACGTGCATCGGGTACTTTTTTTTGAGCTATTAGTATCGCTTGTGATAAAGGAATATTGAATTGTTTACAAGGCTGTATTTGTGTTCTTAGAGGTGAGCTTATATTGTTAACTAGAGCGGTTAATATAGGATCTGTTTGTTTTGGAATAGCGAGCATAACACCTGTAACAGTTAAAGCTAGTAACGGTATGCAGAAGGTCAAACCAATTAGTTTATGCCAGTCGTATAGCAAACCTATTTTAGTGCTACGAGATTTAAATTTCAGTGACTTTACCCACTTACTATACTTTGAAAGCCAAGCAAAGAATCCAGAAATAAGAAGAACTATTGATGCTACACCTATATAGCCAACAATAAGTGTACCTGTTGTCCCAGTTAGTAACGAAAAATGTAAGTTGTACATCCAAGTTACTAAGTATCTTCCCCAGAACTCTTTACGTATTATTTCCTTGCTATTTATTGTTAGATAGCTAAACCATTAAGGGCGCAAAGCCTTGCTCTTTTGTTTCTATGGGCTGTAGTAGCGTGCGGGTACAATTGAGTTCACACCTGTATTTTCTAGTCGCCACGGCCCGAGCTTTGTGGGGAAATTTGCTCTTAGCGTATTGTATGCTTGATCCCAATTAGGTGGTTTTGTATTAGTGGTAGTGTCATTAATTGGATTTAACAGTGAGTCTATTTGTGGGTAATAAACTAATACGGAGCCAGAAGGGCTAATAATAGTAAGTAAAACACCTACCGATAGACTTAAGTATAAATGTAACCGCCTGAATATTTTTTGCCATGAAAGCTTTAGTGTCATTAATTAAATAGCCGTAATGAGTAATGCAGGCTTATTGGACATTAAGGAATGATTAATTACGCGGTATATTATATGGTTTTTTGATATGAGTTGTGCGACATTTTGTCGCACTTATTAAATTAGGTATTTAGAAAGTAAAACGCCAGCTCTAGGCTGGCATTAAAATACAATCTTAAAGCTTATTTAAGCTTTAGGTCCTGCATTTTTTATATCGTCTGATACGTCATACTTGGCAAAGTTTTCAGTGAAGTCTGCGGCAAGTTTTGCTGCATATTCATTGTACTTAGCTTTATCTTCCCACGTATTAATAGGATTAAGTAAGTTAGTATCTACACCTGGAACTGCTACTGGTACATCTAGGTTTAAAACATCAATGTGCTGAGTTTCAACACCCGCTAATTTACCAGATACGATTGCATCAATTACTGCACGAGTAGTTGGGATATCAAAACGTTTACCTGTGCCGTAAGGGCCGCCAGTCCAACCTGTATTCACAAGGTACACTTTAGCGCCAAACTCGCGTACACGCTTCATAAGAAGCTCAGCGTAAACACCAGCAGGGCGTGGGAAAAATGGTGCGCCAAAACATGTCGAAAATGTTGATTCAATATCGCTAGTTGAACCAATCTCAGTAGAACCAACTTTTGCAGTGTATCCACTTAAAAAGTGAAAAGCAGCAGCTTCTTCGCTAAGTATAGAAACGGGTGGTAATACACCGCTTACATCACAAGTTAAAAATACAACAGCCTTAGGTTCGCCTGCGCGGTTTTCTACTTTACGTTTTTCAACGTGTTCAAGTGGATATGCTGCACGGCTATTTTGAGTAAGGCTAGTATCGTTAAAATCTGGAACGCCTTTTTCATCTAACACTACATTTTCTAAAATAGTGCCAAAGCGAATAGCATTCCAAATTACAGGTTCATTCTTTTGTGACAGGTCGATACATTTAGCATAACAACCGCCTTCAATATTAAACACGCTTCCAGGTGCCCAGCCGTGCTCGTCATCACCAATTAGAAAGCGAGTAGGGTCTGCTGAAAGTGTTGTTTTACCCGTACCAGATAAACCGAAGAATAATGCTGTATCGCCTGCTTCACCAACATTAGCAGAACAGTGCATTGGTAATACACCTTTTGCTGGTAGTAGGAAGTTTTGTACAGAAAACATCGATTTTTTCATTTCACCGGCGTAACGCATACCTGCTAGTAATACTTTACGCTGTGCAAAGTTAATAATGACGGTGCCATCGCTATTTGTGCCATCACGTTCTGGCTCACATACAAACGAAGGAACGTTCATTACTTGCCATTGTGGTAAGTTTGAAGCGTTATAGTTCTGCGGTTCGATAAACATGTTTTTGGCAAAAATATGGTGCCACGCTGTTTCTGTAGTTACAACTACAGGTAGATAATGCTCAGGGTCTGCGCCAACTTCTAGGTGAGAGGTGAAGTGGTCATTACTTTGAACATGTGATTCTACGCGAGCCCATAATGCGTCAAATTTGTCTGCATCAAATGGACGATTAACGTTGCCCCATTGAATATCATCTTGAGTTGTTGTTTCTTGTACAATAAAACGATCTTTTGGTGAGCGACCAGTTCGTTTTCCTGTAATTGCAACAAAAGCACCATTTGCGGCTAAAGTACCTTCGCCACGGCGGATCGCATGCTCGACAAGTTCAGCTGCGGTTAAATCGACAAAACGTGTAGCGCCTGTAGTCATGTTTATACCTAACTATGTGTGAGAGTTTGAACGGATAGCTCTGGGGTTATCAGTGCTCTTAAACTGAAATTATAGTAACAGAAGGTTTTAAGATATTCGAGCCCGTAAAGCCTCTAAAAACACATATATTTAAGAAAAAACATGAATAATTTCAATGATACCGGTGTCATGAAATTAGCAGAAAAGATGACACCGGTATCATCTTTTTATAATATAAAACCGCATATTTTGCGGCTTTAATTACTATATATAGATGAACATTTAGTTGAAAATGCTTTTTATATCTTGTTCGTTAAAAACATACTCTTTTAAACAGTAATGGCAGTTAATATTAACAGACCCTTTTTCAGCTACGTCTTTAAGTAGTTCTTCTTGTCCAATATTAACAAGTGCAGTAATTGTTTTGTCACGACTACAACCACATTTGAATTTAATCGCTTGAGGTTCAAATACGCGAGGATTATCTTCGTGATAAAGGCGTGTAAGGACAGTATTAGCATCAAGGTGTAATAGTTCTTCATCTTTAATGGTGTTACTTAATGCTTCTAGGTGTGCAAAGTCTTCAATTGATTTTTGTTTATCAACTGGGAGTACTTGTAAAAATAGACCACATGCTTTTGCGCTACCTTCTGTTGTGTCGGTTGCAAACCAAAGGCGTGTTTTTAATTGCTCTGACTGCTCAAAGTAACTTTCGATACATTCACTCAGAGTATCATGCTCTAGTGGAACTATACCTTGGTAACGTTCACCCTTACTTGGTGTAATAGTGATCACCATATAGCCTTGGCCAATAAGCTCTTTTACAGTTGTGCCCGTAATTTCGCTTTGCAGGCGTGCAATACCACGCATGTTTTGTTTATCATCACCATTTATAACTGCATATTTAACTGGTCCATCACCTTGAAGCTGTACTGCAATTTCACCTTCAAACTTTAAAGTGGCGGTTAATAAACAGGTTGCAACAAGTAACTCACCTAGTAATGCTTTAACAGGGTCTGGGTAATTATGGTCGGCAATCATTTCATTATAAGCACTCTCGATTTGTACGAGTTCGCCACGAACATCTAGTTCGTTGAATAAATAACGGTGAAGTAAATCTTGTTGCATGAGCGGCTATACCTAACTTGATTTCATTTTTAAAAGTTCGCGTCTTTGCTTTTTATCCGGTTTTTTATCCGGATGAGGAGCAAAAAAGCTGTTATTTTTACGTGCGATGCTGTTCTCTTCGCGTTTAGCAATACTTGCATCAGATTCTTGATACATGGTCTGTGCAATGGGGGCGCTTTGACGTTTTTCAAGCACTGAGAGTATAGTTATCAGCTTTTCATCTACGCCCTGAGCCAGTTTTACTTTTGCGCCAACGTCTACTATTTTACTCGCTTTTGTACGTTGGCCATTATAATGTACTTTGCCGCCTTGCACCATTTCGCGTGCAACTGCGCGAGTTTTATAAAATCGCGCAGCCCATAACCATTTATCTAATCGAACTTTTAACCCATCTATAGGGTCTGAGCTGGTATTAACATTACTTTTTTTACTCATAAGGCATTTCCCCACGTTTTTATAGCTTAAAATTTATCATGAAATCATCGTAGGATGAAGGTATTACAACGGCAGTTTGTTTTTTATACGGACATGTAAAGTTAACCCAATCTGTTTACAAAGTTTAATATTAGTGTGCTTGTTGAAAGAAAAATGAAAGGGTACTATGGGTACGCGCTAACGCAGTAAATTAAAATAAGAACACTATTTATGGAACAGCAAATCCAACAACTAAAACAATTTTTAACTCGTTTACCGCATGCTAAGTTAAGTGCGTTAGTAACACTGTTAGTTGTTGTTTATCTTGCATTTTTATTATCAAAACTTGTTTGGCTTTTGTGGCCGAAACCACCAGTAACTCTACTTACCCCTATTCATTATGCTAATCAGTCATCTGGTGCGAGTAACAACTCAGCGCAGCATATTATTGAGCAATTTTTATTTGGTAAAAAAACTGTAACAAACAACAATAATACTGCAAAGCAATCGCAGGTTATAAATAATGCGCCAGAAACGCGCTTAAGTATCAATTTAACCGGTATTGTAGCGGTAAATAACGATGATAAAGCAGGTATCGCAATTATTGAATCACAAGGTAAGCAAGTAAGCTATCTTGTCGAAGAAGTTGTATCGGGCACGCGTGCTAAAGTAGCACAAATATTACCAGATCGTGTTATTTTGAGCGTTAATGGGCGTTTTGAGACATTGATGCTTGATGGGCTCGATTTTAATAAAACGGTGTCTATGCCAGTGCTCGCTGCGCGTGATGATGCTGAAATGGGTCCGCAAAAATTAGAACCAAGTGAGCTACAAATAGATGCCACTGCGGATCCTGACGTTAAAGAAGCAATTATAGAAACACGTGAAGAGTTACTCGAAGAGCCGGGCAAGCTATTTGACTATATACGTGTTTCACAAGCCATGAATGATGGTGAGCTAATTGGATATCGCTTAAGTCCAGGTAAAGAGCCTGAGCTATTTAAGCAAATGGGGTTAAAAAATAACGATTTAGCCATTTCTATAAATGGCTATCAATTAACAGATTTAAAACAGGCTATGTCAGCTATTAATGAGCTGCGTAATAGTACAGATGCCAATATCACTATAGAACGTGATGGTGAACAAATTGATGTGCAATTTAGTCTGCAATAATTTAGCTTTGGAGTTTTAATACGATGGTTCAGGTGCTACACCTCAAAAAAATTAAAAAAGGGTTAGCTAAGTACGCAGCACTTTTTTTGGCGGCAAGTATTTCTTTGTCTGTTTCTGCTGTTGAATATGCTGCTAACTTTAAAGGAACTGATATCAACGAGTTCATTAATATTGTTGGTAAAAACCTTAATAAAACAGTCATTATTGACCCTAACGTGCGCGGAAAGGTAAATGTTCGCAGTTATGAGTTAATGGACGAAGCACTTTATTATCAGTTCTTCTTAAATGTATTAGAAGTTTATGGCTACTCAGCTGTTGAAATGGACAATGGCATAATTAAGGTAGAAAAAAGCTCTGACGCTAAAAAATCAAATGTGCCACTTATTGACGAAGGTAATGAAGCTAGCGGCGACATGATGATTACACGTGTTGTACGTGTTAAAAATGTAAGCGTGCAGGAGCTTGGTCCTCTAGTTCGTCAATTTAGCGACCAAAAAGATGGCGGCCACGTTGCTAACTTCAATGCGGCTAACGTAATGATGCTAACAGGTCATGCTGCATCGGTTAATCGCTTAGTTGAGATCATTCGTTCTGTTGATCAGGCGGGTGACAAGCGCGTAGATATCGTTAAGCTAAAATATGCGACGGCAGATGATGTTGTCTCTGTGGTAGACAATATTTATAAAGACAGCGGTAAAGGCAGTGTGCCTGAATTTTTAATTCCAAAAGTTGTGGCTGATGGCCGGACTAATAGCGTTATTGTAAGCGGTGAAGGCCAAGCCCGTACACGTGCTATTGAACTAATTAAGCGCTTAGACGGTGAGTTAGAAAGCCAAGGTAACACCAAGGTGTTTTACCTAAATTACGCTAAAGCTGAAGATTTAGTCAAAGTATTGCAAGGTGTTAGTAAGTCACTTGTTGAAGATGCACAAGGCGGTACTACTAAAACTCGTAGCAGAAGCAATAATGAAAGCAGTATAGAGTCTCACCCTGACTCAAACTCATTAATTATTACCGCACAGCCAGACACAATGCGATCATTAGAATCAGTAATTGAACGCCTTGATATTCGCCGTGCCCAAGTACTGGTTGAAGCGATTATTATTGAAGTAATGGAAGGCGACGGGGTTAACTTAGGCCTGCAGTGGATTTCTGAGCAGGGCGGTATGTTGCAGTTTAACAACGGCACTACGGTTCCCGTTGGGTCATTAGCTGTTGCTGCAGAGCAAGCACAAGATACAACTGTAACTAAAACTATCATTGGTACAGAAACTGGAACCGTTACTAGTTATGACGAAACGACTGAGGGTGACTATGATGCGCTTGCTTCATTGCTAAGTGGCATTAATGGTTTAGCGCTGGGCGTTGTTAAAAATGATTGGGGCGCAATTATTCAGGCTGTTGCCACCGATACAAATTCAAATATTTTGGCTACCCCTTCTATTACTACAATGGATAACGAAGAAGCCTCTATTTTAGTCGGTCAAGAAGTGCCTATTATTACAGGCTCACAAACAGGCAGTAATAATGCTAACCCATTTCAAACAGTTGAGCGTCAAGAAGTAGGTATTAAGCTGGTAGTTACGCCACAGATTAACGATGGCTCTGCAGTACAGCTTACTATTGAGCAAGAAGTATCGAGCGTAAGTGGTGCAACTGCGGTTGATATTTCAGTAAATAAGCGTTCAATTAAAACCACGGTAATGGCCGATGATGGTGGTATGGTTGTACTTGGTGGTTTAATTGACGAAGACGTACAAGAAAGTGTTTCTAAGGTGCCCTTATTAGGCGATATCCCTATTTTAGGCCACTTG
Source organism: Pseudoalteromonas sp. Z9A4 (assembly GCF_011378845.1). Taxonomy (NCBI): domain Bacteria; kingdom Pseudomonadati; phylum Pseudomonadota; class Gammaproteobacteria; order Alteromonadales; family Pseudoalteromonadaceae; genus Pseudoalteromonas; species Pseudoalteromonas sp. Z9A4. The sequence continues at coordinate 18,153 of NZ_WTLA01000040.1, read as the reverse complement.
TTTAGATCAACGAATACAACGCGCCGTAAGCGTAATCTTATTGTGTTTATTCGCCCAACCATTATTCGTGATGGTGTAAGCATGAATAAGTTAAGCTTTAATAAATATAACTTTATTCGTGGTGAGCAGTTTAAACAAAAAGAAGACGGTATTGAGTTAATGCCAATGACTGATACGCCTATTTTACCTGAGTGGAATGACGAATTAGTACTTCCCCCTACGTATGAAGAGTCTCTGCGTAAACAAAATGCACAAGAGCGTAAAGATGACTAATGCGATTCAAGAGATAAACCAAGATGTGGTTCATCCTAAAACGCATAATCAGGATGAGCTATTAACGAGTGATGTATTAGTTGAGTTACCAGCAAAGCGTTTGCCGTTTTCCTATGCAAGACGTGCAGGTGTGTTACTTGGCAAAAACAAAGATCACTGCATAGTTTACTACCGTGGTGAGCTAGACGTGGAAGTACTATTAGAAGTACGCCGTATCGCAGGCCATGGTTTTACACTTGAGCAATTGGCTGATGATAAATTTGAGCTATTGCTTGAAGCGTCATACCAACGTGATAGCTCTGAAACACAACAAATGATGGAAGATATTGGCAACGAGGTTGATTTATTCTCACTTGCTGATGAACTTCCGCAAACTGAAGATTTACTGGCTGGTGACGATGATGCGCCAATAATCAAGCTTATTAACGCTATGCTAAGTGAAGCGATTAAAGAAGGGGCTTCTGATATTCATATCGAAACCTTCGAGCAAGAGCTTGTTATTCGCTTTAGGGTCGATGGCGTGCTTAAAGAAGTACTTAAGCCTAATCGTAAACTTGCATCGTTACTTGTGTCTCGTATTAAAGTAATGGCTAAGCTTGATATAGCCGAAAAACGCATTCCACAAGATGGCCGTATTAGCTTACGTATTGCCGGGCGTGCAGTTGATGTGCGTGTGTCTACAATGCCATCGAGCTTTGGTGAGCGTGTAGTACTACGTTTACTTGATAAAAACAACGCGCGTTTAAACCTTGAAGATTTAGGTATGACCGCAGATAACCGTGCATTGTTTTCAGATTTAATTAGTAAACCCCACGGCATTATTTTAGTAACAGGGCCAACGGGCTCTGGTAAAAGTACCACTCTATACGCTGGTATGAGCCAAATTAACTCACGCGATCGCAATATTCTTACCGTTGAAGATCCGATAGAGTACGAAATTCCAGGCATTGGGCAAACACAAGTTAATGCAAAAGTTGATATGACATTTGCACGTGGTTTACGTGCAATATTACGTCAAGATCCTGATGTAGTCATGGTGGGTGAAATACGCGACCTTGAAACTGCGCAAATTGGTGTCCAAGCGTCACTTACCGGTCACCTTGTTATGTCTACTCTGCATACTAATACCGCATCGGGTGCAATTACACGTATGGAAGATATGGGTGTTGAACCATTCTTACTTTCATCGTCGTTACTCGGTGTGTTATCGCAACGGCTAGTACGTACATTGTGTAATACCTGCAAAGAAGGTCACACGGCTGATGAGCATGAATGCCAGCTGTTAGGGGTTTCTTTTGAAAGCCAACCGACAATCTATCGAGCAGTAGGGTGTGAAGAGTGTAACTTTAATGGCTATCGTGGTCGTACGGGTATTCACGAGTTACTTGTAGTCGATGAAACAATACGCGAAATGATTCACAACGGTAAAGGTGAGCAAAGCGTAGAGAAATACATTCGTAAGCGCAGCCCAAGTATTCGTCAAGATGGATGTAGTCGTGTACTTGTAGGTAAAACAACACTTGAAGAAGTATTGCGTGTTACCCGTGAGGAAGGTTAACTATGGCAGCGTTTGAATACCGTGCCTTAGATGGCCGAGGTAAAGAAAAAAAAGGCATTTTAGAAGCTGATACAGCTAAACAAATTCGCCAAACTTTACGTGATCAAAAACTTACTCCGCTTGAAGTTGTCCCTGCGGCGCAAAGTGATAAACAAGTCAAAGGTGAAAAAGCCCCTTTACTCGGTGGCTTTTTTAAACCGACAATTTCAACCTCAGACTTAGCACTAATTACAAGGCAATTAGCAACACTTATTCAATCGGCACTTCCTGTTGAAGGCGCTGTTATGGCGGTTGCTGAGCAATGCGAAAAGCCGCGTTTAAAGCGTATGCTTATGTCGGTACGCTCAAAAGTGGTTGAAGGTTACACCCTTGCCGATGGTCTTAGTGAGTTTCCTCATGTTTTTGACGACTTATATCGTGCAATGGTAGCCGCAGGCGAAAAGTCGGGTCACCTTGACCAAGTACTTAATCGTTTAGCCGACTATACCGAGCAGCGCCAACATATGCGTAGCCAAATAACTCAGGCTATGGTTTACCCCATTATATTAGTGGTATTTGCAATTGGTATTGTGTCGGTATTACTGGGCACCGTAGTACCAAAAATATTAAAAACGTTTGAAAAAACGAAACAAGTACTTCCTTGGACAACCGAATGGGTTATGGCAGGCAGCCATTTTGTGCAAAATTATTGGTTTATTAGTTTAATAGCGATTACAGCTATAGCCATTGGTATTAAGCATGCACTTAAGCAGCCTAAAATACGTTTTTGGTGGGATGACCGAGTGCTACATATGCCAGGTATAGGTAAAGTGGCTCGTGGTATTAACACCGCACGTTTTGCACGTACTTTAAGTATTTTATCGTCAAGCTCGGTACCATTACTCGAGGGGATGCGTATCTCGGGCGGTGTATTAATTAACGAAAAAATTAAAAAAGCGGTTGCAGATGCATCAGATAGAGTGAGTGAGGGTGCAAGCTTAAGAGCTGCACTTCAGCAAACTAAGTTGTTTCCACCAATGATGCTGCATATGATAGCAAGTGGTGAAAAATCAGGTGAACTAGAGCAAATGTTAGAGCGTGCTGCAAATAACCAAGATCGCGAATTTGAGAGCATGGTTAATGTATCGCTTAAACTACTAGAGCCTGCGATGATCGCCTCAATGGCGGTTATTGTATTATTTATAGTAATGGCAATATTGCAGCCAATAATGGCGATGAATAAAGCTGTTGGACTTTAAGTTAGAATAAATTTTTAAATATATTAATGGTTTTACCTAAACCATTTTTACTTAATGTTTTTAGAATAATGAGGTAATTACGTGAATAAACAATCAGGTTTTTCTTTACTAGAAGTGATGGTGGTACTGGTTATCATCGGGATGATTATGTCAATTGTTGCACCTAACATTATGGGTCAGCAAGAAGAGGCTGCTATCGATAAAGCGCATCTAGATATTCAACAATTAGAAGATGCAATGAGCTTATACAAGCTTAAAAATAAGAGCTACCCAAGCACAGAGCAAGGTCTTGAAGCGCTAGTTACTCAAACAAGCATTGAACCGGTTCCAAAACGTTTCCCTGACGGTGGTTTTATTAATGAATTACCAGAAGATCCATGGGGTAATCTATATCAGCTAATTAGCCCAGGTGAAATTGGCAAGTTTGATATTTTTTCTATGGGCCCAGATGGTGAAGTAGGTACTGATGATGATATCGGTAACTGGGACGAAGAAAAACAATAATGCTTAAGTACACTGCTTTGTATGAACATGTTAATGCTAGAGGCTTGCTATGAAAGCAAGCCTTAAGCAGCGCCATGCAAAAAGCAGAGGCTTTAGTTTAATAGAGATTTTAGTGGTATTAGTGATCATCGCTTTTGCTACAAAAATGGTGGTATATAGCTTAGAAGGCGGTGCTGAGGAAGAGTTAGATACTCAAGCATTAAGGCTGCATACCACCATTAACATGGCATCGGAATTTGCCATTTTAAACCAAGTTGAATTGGGCTTATTAGTAGAAGAAAATACGTTAGAGTATTTAGTTTTCGATGGTGAAAAGTGGATTACCTTTGACCGTGAAGATCTTTTTAAACCAATAGAGTTAGATGAAAGATTAAAGCTCACGCTTAACTTAGAAGATTTAGCGTGGGCGCAAGATAACCTCTTAGAGCAATCTAACTGGCGCGAACTTATGAGTGGCGGCGATGAAGACAGCTTACTTGAGCTTAAAAAGTTGAAAATCCCACAAGTACTTATTTTGTCATCAGGTGAGGTAAGCGCGTTTCAACTTATATTAGAGTTAAAAGAGCAAAGCGAACCTGTGTATTACATTGAAGGTGAATTTGCTGCACCAGTAAACTTTCGCCGAGAGCCAGAATAATGAAGCGCACTAAAGGGTTTACCTTATTAGAGGTGTTAGTGGCATTAAGTATTTGTGCCATGGCGGGTATAGCTGCAATGCAAGCAACAAGCGAGCACATACACCACTTAACGACTATTGAAGAGCAAACCTATGCATCTTGGGTCGCCGAAAACGTTATTATTGAACAGCGTACTAAAGGCGAACAATGGCAAGGTAAAAATAACCTTAAAGGCAGCGAAGTAATGGGCGGTGTTGAATGGTTTTGGCAGCAAGAAGTAACAGCCACTGCTGACAAAAGCTTTGTTAAGTTAACCATAAATGTTTTTACGGATGAAAAATATGAGCATTCGGCATATGAGTTATCAACGTATCTCAATAAAGGCAAAAAGTAAGTGAAGCAGCGCGGGTTTACATTACTTGAAGTTATGGTAGCACTGGGTATTTTAGCTTTTGTTATTATTGCTACTCATCAAATACTCGAGACGACAACAAGAGCAAAAGATGCCTCCGATGAAAAAATTGCTGAGTTAAATGGGCTGCAAACAACATTTAGGTTAATGGATCAAGATTTTAGCCAAATGACCAAACGTGCAGTACGAAATGAATCTGGTGATGTTCAAGAACAATATTTACTTGCTGGTCGTTACGTTTTAGAAAGCCAATACGATGGTATTGCGTTTGTACGAGATGGCTGGATAAATCCAATTAATTTATTGCCACGTTCAGAACTACAAGCCGTTGGTTATAGAGTGATAGACGATAACCTTGAGCGTGTTTATCGGGTTTATGTTGATCAGCTTGATAATATGGAACCGCGAGTTCAACATGTACTAGAAAATGTTGAAGAACTTAAGTTTGAGTTTTTGGATGATAAAAACGAATGGCAAGAACAGTGGGAAATTAAAGCTCTTCCTAAAGCGGTTGCTGTTACTTTGCAACAAATAGAAGCAGAGCCAATTCGTCGTGTATTTTTAGTTCCTGGGCAAGGCAAAGTTGTTGCTACACAAAGTACGGATGTGAATAATGGTTAAGCAGCAATCATCGCGCGGCGCAGCACTTGTTATTGTTTTGTTTATTGTGGCATTAGCGGCTATTTTAGCAGTAGAAATGAGTGCTAATTTGATGGTTCAAGTGCAAAAAAGTACAAACTTGCAAGGTCACCAACAAGCTAAATGGTACGCCTACGGTGCAGAAGAGCTTGCTATTAAAGGGCTAATACAAAGTAAAAAAGATGATGCCGATAAAACAACACTCGATCAAGTGTGGGCAACTCAAGGTGATGCTTCATACCCTGTTGATAACGGCACGTTAAGTGGCAAAATTACTGATTTACAAACATGTCTAAATTTAAATGCTTTAGCCATAGCGCCAGAAGAAAATAGCGCAAGTAAAACAAACCCTGCACATAAAGCACTATTTGCATTACTTGAAAACATTGAAGATTTACCTGCTGATGAATCAGAAGAGACAATGGCAGATAGCGTATTTGATTGGCTTGACGAGGACAGTATTACATATCGCTCAGGCGCAGAAGAAGACGAGTATTTATCACGAGATTTTCCGTATATGACAGCCAATAGTTTATTTGCATCAACATCGGAATTACGCTTGGTTAAGGGCTTTAACCCATTAGTGATGGAAAAAGTACTGCCATATGTATGTGTAATACCAGGCAGTACGCTTTTATCTATTAACGTAAATACATTAATCCCAGAGCAAGCACTTATACTCAGTGCCTTAATAGAAAGCTTGAGCTTATCTGGTGCAGAGGCTGTGATAGGTGCAAGACCGCAAACTGGCTTTGACACCATTGATGAATTTTTTGAACAGGTGAAGCAACAAGGCGGTACTAATACCGACTCAGTCAAAAGTTTATTTAGTATTAAAAGCGAATATTTTAAATTACAAACGCAGGCAAATTTTGTCGACCTGCGTTTTTCGATGACCACATTACTGCACGCTAAAGACGGTGACGTAACGATACTGGCGCGAAAATTTGGAGGCGTACAGTGACAGAAATACTGTTGATCCGCACGGGTCAAACCGAGCAAGAATTGCTTAATTGGTTAATTTACTCACCACAAGAACAAGAAATAATAGCCAGTGGCGAGTTACCAAATGCAGAGCATTTAAGTGAGCTAAGCGAAAAAGCACTTACCCGAGAAGTGGTCGTGTTGTTACCAAGTGATCAAGTGCAATTAAAAACGGTCGCTTTGCCAACAAAATGGAATCGCAAGCTTGAGCAAGCATTGCCATACATGCTTGAAGAAGATATAGCATGTGACGTAGATGAACTGTTTATAGCAGTAGCGCAGCCGACAATGCTTGGTGAGCAACATGCAATTCGTGTAGCAATGACAGACCGTGAATGGTTTGAACAATGGCTCGCATTATTTGTAGAGCATAATCTATCAGTATACAGAATATTACCCGATGCTTTGTTGTTACCGCTTGCAGATGATGGCGCAGTCACCGCTATCGAACTCAATAACCAATGGTTATTTAAGCAAGGGCAATGGCACATAGGTGCGGTTGAATCTAGTTGGTTAAATGGCTACTTAACAGCCATGGGTAATCCTGATATTAAGCATTTTAGCCCAGCTAGTCAGTTTCCAGAAAGCGTTAACTTACAAGCGCAAACAAGTGAGTACGACTTACCTCTAGCATTATTTGCAAAGCAGTTAGATAGCGTTAATTTTAACTTACGCCAAGGTATGTATCAGCTTAAAAAACAAAGCGCTTTATGGTGGGGTTACTGGAAAGGCGCCGCAATTATAGCAAGTGTTGCATTGGTTTCTACGATTACAATAAAAGCTATTGAGTTACACCAACTTAATACACAAGTAGAATTAGCTAAAGCTCAAGTAGTCGACAGATACCAAAAAGCATTTCCAGGAACTAAAGTTCGCCCCAATCTAATTAAAAGCCAAATTAAAGGCGCGTTAGATAAAGTTCAAGGCTCAAGTGAGTCGGGCTTTTTAGACTTAACGACTAATTTGGTTGATGTATTTTCGCAAGTTAGCGAATTTACACCTGAAACACTTCGTTATGACAAACGTCGCAATGAGCTGCGCATTCGTGCACGTGCTAAAGACTTCCAAACTTTTGGCAAAGTAAAAATCATACTTGAAAAACAAGGTTTAACTGTTGAGCAAGGGTCTTTAAATAATGACGGTGATTATGTCGTTGGTGAAATTAAACTGCGAGGTGCAGTATGAAAAAGCAGTTAATGCAACAATGGCGCTCGCTTAAAGAGCAAGAACAACAATTGGTAATGGTCGCTGGTGGCGTGTTTATTATTTTTGTTTTAGTAATGGGAATATTTAGACCATTAAATAATGCGATAGAAAAGGCACAGCAATCTCAAATTAAACAACAAGAGCTATTAGCTTGGGTTGATGACAGTATTGTTAAGCTAAAGGCTGCGGGTAACACCAGTGTTGCTAGCAATGCAAACTTAAGCCAAATTGTTAATTCTACACGTGGGCGCCATCAAATAAGTATTAGTAAAATGCAGCCAAGTAGTGATTCGCTACGTTTGACGCTCGACTCTGTAGAATTTAATCAGTTAATAGAGTGGTTAGATGAGTTAGTGAATCAACACGGCTTAAAAATTGAAAACTTAGATTTGAGCCGCGATGATAAATCAGGCTATGTGCGTGTAAGCCGTTTAGTATTAGAGAATTAATTAATGAAAAAAATAATAACGTTATCGGCTGTCTTTTTAATTAGTTTTATTGTGTTTTGTATTATTAAATTACCAGCACATATTGCACTAGATATAGCAAAACCGTACTTTCCAAAGCAATTAGAAGTAGGCCAAACTGTAGGCACTGTTTGGCAAGGTCAAATGATGCAAGTTCGTTTTGATGGTGAACAGTTAAATAATGTGCGCTGGGACATTGCTGGCTGGAAGTTATTTACAGGCAAGCTAAATGCGAATGTGAAGTTTGGTAATGCACGAGAGCGTAGTGATATCTCGGGTTATGCTGATGTAAGTTATGGGCTTTTTAATCAAGAAGTTAAAGTGACTGACGGCCTAGTGCGCTCAACAGTAGAGCGTGCAATGCAGCGCGTGCAGCTTCCCCTACCTGTAACCGCTAAAGGACGTGTAATTTTAGAACTTGATGAATACAGCTCAGGTGCACCTTATTGTGATTCACTAAAAGGTGAAATAGCGAGCCCTAATATTGACGTGCAAGGCTTAAATGGGTGGTTTAATATTGGCCCTCTGGCTGGTAAGTTAAGCTGTAAGTCGGGCGATATTGCTATATTAATTGACCCAGATAATACGCTTGGCCTTGAGGCTGATGCTACACTTAAAGCTAATTTCGACTTTAGTGTGGCAGGTTATGTAAAACCAGATACTAGCTTACCTAAAGATGTACATGATGCGGTTAAATTTTTAGGCCGACCAGATAGCCAAGGTCGTTACCCGCTCAACTTTTAATGTTTGAATATAAAGAGTTTTAATGCAAATACCCCAATTTACTGAGCTGCACGCAAAGCAGCTCAGCACATTTTTAAATACCCAATCTCAAGCAATGACCCTTCAACAAAGCCAAGGCTATTTATTTGGCGTTATTTGTTCGCCCAATCCATTAGATGTGCATGAGTGGCTTGAGCAGATATTACCAAATACAGCTAATGATTTAGATGAAGAAGTACTTTTCTTGTTCATGGCGCTATATCATAAAATTAGTGAGCAAGTATTTGAAACTGGATACAAATTGCCTAACACATTTGATGCTGAATTTTGTAAGTCATGGAGTAAAGGTTTCTTAGTTGCAACCAAAGCTTACGCAGAGCCTTTATTAAATGCACCGCAATTAGACACTGACTTTAAACAAGCATTAGAAAGTGCGTTAAGCACATTAAGCTTTTTTGCACTCGACCAGCTAGCAATAGCTCAGATTGCCAAACAAAATAACATGACTATAGAAGCCTTGTGTCAGTACCAATATGAATCAATGGGTGACTTTGCATTAGGGTTTGCTGAACTAATTGAAGTGGTCGCAATTAATAGCGGTTTGATAACCGACGAGAGTTGGGAAGAGTAATTATTAATACCAGGCGCTTAGTTTAATCTAAGTGCCGAGCTCTAATATAATATCCGTACAGCCTTGTTTGCACTTTACTACGCCTTTACCAGGTTCACTGGTGGCTAAATTAAGTGTTAAAACCCCATTACACTTCTCACACTTTAACGTTTTGCCTTGTGCTAATTGCTTGAGCATATTGCGTTGTTTATGAAATGAGTCGCTTGCTTTTTTATTTAATCCTGAAAAATCCACTACTTTGCTCGCTTTTGCTCTAATGCTTCAGTCACTATTTTACATACCGTATTTAAACGATCGCCATAAAAATAAAGGTTTAAGTCACGTTCACGACAATAGCGTAGGTGAAATAACTGAACAGAGTCATCTGTTGTAAACGTTTTTTCTACGTACTCACCCTCAGATTCAGACAATTTAAGTTGAGTGCTGATTCTATTTTTAGCCATATTTGCAGCAGGGCTTCTGTTAACCTTACTTGCATCACTTAAAAAACCAATGCCTTCGCCTAATAACCTTTCGCGAGGTTCTTTTATAAGCGGATGATCGATTGTAAAAAAGGCAAGGATCACAACTACCAAAATAATAAATTTTTTCATGGATACGTAAACCTTGATCTAAGTAGGGTTGAATTACCATGCAGTGTAATAAACTGCATTTTAAAAGCAAGTAACTGAGATGAATAAATTATTAGCGATCTATGCCAGTAATTTTAACCAACATTGTTATAATGGTTAACAGCAGTCAGATATTTCTGAAATATCTGAAAGTATTCGAGAAGGCAATTTATTAAAGTAAATCTGCCTAGCAAGTAACTTGCTAGCTTTAAGTATAGAGTACTTGAGTATTGCTGGATTTTTATTTCCAAGCGGCGTTGAGGAACTTCGATGGACAAGCAAATTAAAGTAAAGAATATCCCTGTAGAGGTGAAAATCCAAAAACCGGATTTAAGCCGTCAAGATGATAGGTTCAATCCCCGAAATCGTATTTATGTGCGTGCCGTAAAAGGCCTACATCAATTACTTAGGCAGCGCATTGGCTTTTTAGGCCTACTTGCGTTTATGTTACTTCCTTGGATTAATTTTAACGGCCAGCAAGCAGTGCTGTTTGATCTAATTGGTCAAAAATACAATATTTTTGGTTTAACGCTATGGCCTCAAGATTTTACCATATTAGCGTTTATTTTTATGCTGGCAGCATTTGCGCTGTTTTTAGTGACCACCTTCTATGGACGGGTGTGGTGTGGCTACACATGTCCGCAAACTGTTTGGACCTTTATTTTTATTTGGTTTGAAGAAAAGCTTGAGGGCACGGCTAATCAGCGTAAAAAACTCGATCAACGACCCATGAATTTTGATAAGTTTTGGCGTAAAACGGCAAAGCATACTAGTTGGGTATTGTTTTCGTTATATACCGCCATTTCTTTTGTGGGTTACTTTACGCCAATCAGAGAGTTACTTCCTGATTTTGTAACGTTTAACGTGGGTGGTTATGCACTAGTCAGTATTATTTTCTTTGCTGCGTGTACCTATGGTAATGCCGGTTGGATGCGTGAAATTATGTGTTTACACATTTGCCCTTACTCACGTTTTCAATCAGCTATGTTTGATAAAGATACATACACTGTAACGTACGACGAAAGCCGTGGTGAAAGCCGTGGTCCTCGTTCACGTAAAGTAGATCATGAAGATTTAGAGCTAGGCGACTGTATAGACTGTAACTTGTGTGTTCAAGTGTGCCCAACAGGTATTGATATTAGAAATGGGTTACAAGCTGAGTGTATTAACTGTGGTGCATGTATTGATGCGTGTGATGGCGTAATGGATAAAATGGAATACCCGCGTGGGCTTATTTCATATACGACAGAGCGAAACCTCGAAACCCCAGAAAATAAAACGAATCCACTACGAGCTAAAATCATTGGTTACACGGTCATACTTGTTGTGCTTACGGGAGCACTTGTAGCTAATATAGCGCTGCGTAAAACAATGGACTTTGATATCATTCGTGATCGAAACCAACTATATCGTGTCGATTTTGATGGTTTAGTAGAGAACACCTACACATTAAAGGTAATCAACAAGGCGCAGTACGAGCAAACTTTTAATATTAAAGTGCAAGGGTTAGATAACTTTAAGTATATTGGTAAGCAGTCATTTACTGTGCAGGCAGGGCAATCTCATAATGTGCCATTGTCGCTTGTAATGGACCCTTATGATTTGAAGGTGTCGATGACAGAGTTTAACTTTGTGCTTTCACCGGTAGATGAGCCGGATGAGACAATATCGCAGTCGAGTAACTTTTTTAAAGCGCGATAATCACAACCTACCTTAAATAGGTAAGTTGATATAGCAATTAACAAAAGCGGGTATATAACCCGCTTTTTATTTTATATAAGAAGAGTATGAGTAAATTTAGTTTTATTGACTTAACACCTGACCTAATACTCGATGCAATAGAAAGCGTAGGTGTGTACGCTGAATCTGGTTTGTTGGCACTCAATAGCTATGAAAACAGAGTGTACCAATTTAAAGCCGATGATGGCCTGCGTTACGTAGTGAAGTTTTATCGCCCAGAGCGCTGGAGTAAAGAGCAAATTCAAGAAGAGCATGATTTTGCATTTGAACTGGCAGAAGCGGAAGTGCCTGTTGTTGCCCCTATTTTATATAATGGGCAAAGCTTGTTTGAACACGAAGGTTATTTGTTTGTGTTGTTTCCAAGTGTCGGCGGGCGTTTATTTGAGGTTGATAACTTAGACCAGCTTGATGTAATGGGGCGTTTAATTGGCCGTATGCACCAAGTAGCTAAAACAAAGCCTTTTACTTATAGGCCAACAGTTACTTGCGAGGAGTATTTACATACAGCCAAAGTTCATCTTCAAAAAAGTAACTTAGTGCCTATGGGAATAAATACTGCCTTTTATACTATTTTAGATTTAGTGATAGAGCAGGCGCAAAAACAGTATAAAGATGTGCAAAGTATTCGCTTACATGGTGACTGCCACGTTGGTAATATTTTGTGGGCAGGTGATGCGCTAATGTTTGTTGATTTAGATGACAGCCGCCAAGGTCCTGCAATCCAAGATTTATGGATGATGCTCAGTGGCGATAGAGCGACGCAACTGTTACAGTTAGACACCCTTGTGAGTGCGTATGAAGAGTTTTGTGATTTTGATCACTCTCAACTCAAATTAATTGAACCGCTGCGAGCGATGCGTATTATCCATTATATGGGATGGGTAGCTAAACGATGGAGCGATCCTGCCTTTGTGCGGAACTTTACATGGTTTGCTGATGACAAATACTGGGAGCAACAAATTTTAGCACTGAAGGAGCAACTTGCAGCACTGCAAGAAGCACCGTTAAAGTTATTGCCGTAATATTTTATTTAAAGACAAGTACAACGAGATACAAATGCTTAAAAAATTAAAACTGAGTTTATTACTTTTATGTTTACCATTTGCAGCACTTGCTGCACAGTTTGAAGTTGATAATCAATACACTGTTATTGATGTAGACAAAAGTACATCACCACAAGTAACCGAGTTTTTCTCATTTTACTGTCCACATTGCTTTAAGTTTGAACCAGTAGCAAAAGCAATTGAACAAGGCTTGCCAGAAGGCGCGGAGTTTATTAAAAACCACGTGAACTTTTTAGGTGGCGTGTCGCCACAAGCACAAAGTAATTTAAGCTTTGCCTACTTAATTGCTAAGCAGCATGGTCAGGCGCAGAGTATTAGCGATCAAATTTTTAAAAGTATTCATGTTCAGCGTGCTCCTTTAACTGAAATGAAAGACGTTAAAAAATTACTTGAAGTAAACGGTATTGATAGCGCAACGTTTGATCAAGAAATTGCAAGCATGCCAGTTATTTCGGCTGAGCAAGCAATGCAAAACAAACAAAATAAATATTCAAAATTAGGCGCACTTACAGGTGTACCTACTTTTATTGTTAACGATAAATATAAAATAAACCTCAACACCATCAAAAATCAAAAAGAACTTGATGAGTTAGTAGCGTTTTTATTAGCACTATAAATTTCGGAGCATAATAATGATTAAATTAGTTAAAGCAGGTTTGCTTGCAGTACTACTTCCTATGGCGGCAACAAGCTTTGCAGCAACGTATGAAGAAGGCGTGCATTACGACGTTGTTTCTGAGCGCGCAACAAAAAAGCCAGAAATTAAAGAGTTTTTCTCATTTTACTGCCCTGCATGTAATAACATGGAAGCACTAATTGGTGAGTTTAAGCCTAAGCTTGATAAAAACGTTAAATTTAAAAAGAGCCATGTTGATTTTGTAGGTGTACGCGACCCAGAAAACCAACAGATGATGAGCCAAGCACTCGCTACTGCAGAAGTGCTTCCGCAAAAAGATAAAATTGTCTCTGCAATCTTTAATCATATTCATACAAAGCGCGCTAGTTTTAATGAGCTTGCAGATGTAAAAGATATATTTGTAGCGCAGGGCGTTGATGGCGATAAGTTTGATAAGCTGTTTAAAAGCTTCTCGGTACGTACGCTGAGCTCTAAAATGAAACGCGATCAAGACTACTTTAAAGAAAAAGGCGCACTACGTGGCGTACCTACATTTATTGTAAATGGTAAGTATAAATTAAACCTAGGTCGTGAGTCGGGTATTACTGAACCAGAAGATATTAGCAAACTGATTAATTACTTAGCTAACAAGTAAGTTTAGCTAAAACTAAAAAAGCTCCTACAAGGAGCTTTTTTTATGGGTAACGTTTACTGAGCGTATTTATTTGCGCTGCAAGAAAACACCCGACTCAATGTGATGTGTATATGGGAACTGATCAAATATAGCAAAGCGCTTAACGTTGTGCGTACGTGTTAGGTGATCAAGGTCACGCTCAAGGGTTTCAGGATTACACGATATATAAATTATGCTTTCGTAGTTAGCTACTAAGTCACACGTTAATTCATCCATGCCCGCGCGCGGTGGATCAACTAATATGGTTTGGCAGTCATAGCTTTTAAGGTCAATACCGTCTAAACGAGAGAAAGTACGCTCGCCATTCATTGCTTGAGTAAACTCTTCACTAGACATACGAATAATATCTAAGTTCTCTACGTTATTTTTAGCAATATTGTATTGAGCAGAATGAACAGATGATTTTGATATTTCTGTTGCTAATACTTTATTAAAACAGCCCGCTAACGCAATTGAAAAGTTACCGTTACCGCAATACAGTTCTAATAAATCATTTTTAAGTGGTTTACATAAATCTTGCGCCCACTCCAGCATATTAATATTTACTTTTGCATTAGGCTGAGTAAAGCTATTTTCTACTTGTTGATAAATAAGCTCTTGACCATTAACTGTTAAACGCTCAGTTACAAAGTCATCACCCAGCACTTCTTTTTGTTTGCGAGCACGGCCGATAAAGTCAATTTTGTATTTACTGCTTAGTTTTTCTTTAAGCGCTTTAATTTCACTTAACCATTCATCATCAAGTGGTTTGTGATAAAGCAAGCTTACTAAAATTTCACCGCTTAGCGTGGATAGGTAATCGATTTGAAATAACTTACGACGTAATATTTCACAAGGCTTAAGATGCTCAATCATCACCTGCATTATTTCACCAACTAGAGGCGCTGCTGGATCAAATGTATCAACACGGATTTTTTCTTTTGTTTGTTGATCAAACATAATGTGAAACAGATCGTCACCGTCGTGCCATACTCTAAATTCAGCACGTTGGCGGTAGTTAGTTGGCTCTGAGCTAAATACTTCTAGTTGCTCCACACCAAAACGTTGGAACTGTGCACTAATACGCTGCTCTTTTTCACTTAACTGCGTTTGGTACTGTGTGGTATCTATTTTAATAACTGCCATTAACGCTACTACCTTATCTAAGATCTGTTTATCGGCGCTATTGTAGGGAGCGCTGCGTATTTGTCTAGTTTTGGCTAGCATTTATGCTGTTTTATTGAACATTGTACTTTAGTTTTTGTTGTTATAGCCGATAATAAACTACGCACGCTTAGGAGACGAATCATGAAAATAGGTAATTATGGCTTTACGCCAAACAACAACATCAATAAATTCAATAATAAAGCTGATATACAGCAACCTACAATTACGTCTCCTCAAGATAGCTATCAACAACGAGGCCGAGAGTTGGCCGCAAAGGTGCTTGGCGATAAAATGGCTGAGCAGCTTGGATTGCCTATCGCAGAAAAAAAAGCAGATAAACCACTATTTGATTTTGATGAAATAGTAAAAAACGTACTCGATTTTGTAAGTCGTGCTGTTAATAAAGCAAAAGCTAATGGCGCTGATGACGAAAAGCTCAAAGATATGTTAGGCGACGCGCGCAAAGGAGTCCAAATAGGGATTGACGACGCTGTTGATGAACTCAAAGGTACAGGTGTATTTAATGATGACATGGAAGAGGGGATTAATAAGTCCAAAGAGGGAATTTACAATGGGCTCGATAAGTTTGAAGAGTCGTTATTTAACCCACAACCTGCCAGCGTAAATATAAGCCAGGCTCAATATGTCAGTATGACGAGTAATGCAGAGTATAAATTTACCACCGCAGAGGGTGACGAGGTAAGTATTAGCTTTGCAGATGCATTTGAATCTCAGTCGGCAAGTGGCTATCAGCAAAACAGTAATAGCGAGTCGTTTGCAAGCTCATCATCGCAATCTCGACAGGTATCATTTTCGATGTCGGTTAATGGTGACTTAAATGAGCAAGAGCAAGAAGCTATTAATGCAATGATGGAAGACTTACAAGATCTAAGTAAAACCTTTTTTGGTGGTGATTTAGATGAAGCATTTGAACAAGCGCAAGAGCTGAGTTTAGACAGCGATCAGCTGGTGGCTTTTTCTATGGATTTACGCCAAACAAAAACAATAGCAACAGTTAAAAGCTATGAAGAATATAGACCAGCACCAGAAAAACGAGTAGCGGAAGGTTTAGCTCCTTTTAATGATGACCTTAAAAATGCTTTTGAAAAAGCGGGTGAGCTTGGATTACAAAATCAGCTAGCTGGCATTCTCCAATGGTTAAATCAAGATCAGGAGCAAATAGATAAGTTAGTGGATTACACAAAGTCTATGTTCGAAAACCTTAATCAGTTAAATTCGGCAGCCGACGAGCTTGCTGATTTAGAAACCACGCAAAGTTAAACTACTTTCTTTTATAAATACCTCATGGCAAACTGCCGTTCTTAAAGTAAAGTGGGAACGGTAGTTTGTCAGCGCATATAATGGTCTTTGATTCAGGTATTGGTGGAACTACTGTACTTGAGCATATAAAGCAAAGTATCCCCAATGCTCAGTACAGTTATTTTATGGATAATGCATTACTACCTTATGGTGCTCAATCCCAAAAAACAATCATTAACCGATTATGCTCACTTATTCATTTCATCAAAGCTAATACGCTTAACGTTGATTTAATTGTAATAGCGTGTAATACCGCTTCTACATCTGCACTTAGCGCTGTTCGCCAAATGACAGATATTCCTATAGTAGGTGTTGTGCCAGCAATAAAGCCTGCGGCAGAGTTAACACGTTCAAATCATATTGGCTTATTAGCCACACCGGCAACGGTCGCCAGTTCATACACTAAAACATTAATTACTGAGCATGCACGTAATGTAACCGTTAATCTATATAGCAGTGTGGAGTTAGTAACTTTAGCTGAGCAATACTTTTTTACAGAGTCTTTGGATACAAACAAGTTGCATCAAGTGCTTGATGACCTACATATAGATAAAACTATAGATGTACTTGTATTAGGATGTACGCACTTTCCAATATTAGCAGAGCCTATTAGTCAGTATTTTAAAGGGAATGTAAAATTACTTGATTCAGGTGTAGCGATAGCAAACAGAGTCAACTACCTACTTAACCAACTTAACTTGTGTGTGAATAAACTAACAGACATAAAAAAGCCGCTGCAATATTATGCAACGGCTGATGTGTTTAGCAATAAGCTAGCGGTAAAGCTAGTTACACTGACTGATCCGTCTCAGTACGTAGAGCATTAGAATCATCTTCTTGTTTTTGTTTTGCTTCACGTACCTTTAAAGTACGTTGTTGGAACTCGCTATCGTTCAAGTTAGCAATTGCATTGTCTGCATCAGCTTGCGCCATTTCAACAAAACCAAAGCCACGACGCTTGCCAGTATTCTTATCCTTTAATAAACGAACATTGAATACTTTGCCTTGTTCTTCAAATAATGCACGAACCACACCTTCGTTTGCACGATAAGGAAGGTTACCAACATAAAGCGTTTTTGTTTTAACTTCAGCTTCTTCAGTCACATCAGATGACATTGCAGCAATAGCAATCGCACCTATTAATAAACCAGCACCAAATAGTAATGCAGGGTTTAAAGCTAAGCCGCCTAAAGCAAACTCAACAACAACAAAACCAACTACAGCAAGAATAACAGAGAAGATAAAAGATTTTTGATCGGGTAATTTCATTTTAGATCTACCAATAAACAGGAAATAAACATTAATTTAACATTGTGAACTTGCTATCTTAACGTCTAAATCAAACATAGCAATGATATTTGTATTAAATAATAAATAAGAGCACAAAAAAGCATCATCTTAGGAAGGTTTTCATATGGTTTTACATGGTTTTGTTCTATTTTTGTTCGAACAGTAAAAAGATCTAAAAAAAGGGTTGATCTGTTTTCGGATCTCCCTATAATGCGACCCCACTGAGACGGGAAACGCCAACGCATAGTGAGGCACGAACTACTCAGAGAGTTAAATAAAACTTCGGTTTTAAATCTTCTAAAAAGAAAGTTTAAAACTAAGTGTTGACTCAAAAAATAAAGGGTGTATTATTCGCATCCCTTGAGGCGCTAAAGCGACTCAAAACGTTCTTTAACAATATAAAGCAATCATCTGTGTGGG
>NZ_WTLA01000004.1:0-190900 GCF_011378845.1 Pseudoalteromonas sp. Z9A4 | reverse complement strand
CCTCATAATCAAAAGATGATAAGGGTATTGTGAAGCAACCAAAAGATCGGTCAACCGATCAAAAATACCTTAACTGATCGGTGTTAGCTGAAATAGCGGCTTTTTAACGTTTTTAAACTTTAAAGGTGAGTAATAAATCGTTCACCCTACGTGAACCTTCAACAAGTTCAGCAGCACCTTTTGCCACATTAAAGCTTAAACTTAAGTTGTTATCACCAAAGTCTTTAATTTGCGAAACATTATTACTAATGTCGTTACTAACCATTTGTTGCTCTTCTGCAGCGGATGATATTTGTATTGCCAAGTGAGATATTTCACTGATTTGGATAAAAATCCCCTCTAATTCAACTTGGGTTTTATCGGTTGTCAGCACACAATTATCGGCTTGTGCTTTAGTGCTTTGCATTACTTTGGACCAGCTAAATAAAGTGTCTTGTATTTCTTTAATAGAACTATGGATTTGTGTCGTAGCATTTTGAGTGCGTGACGAAAGAGTCCTTACCTCGTCGGCGACGACAGCAAAGCCTCGACCATGTTCTCCCGCTCTAGCTGCTTCAATCGCTGCATTAAGAGCAAGTAAGTTAGTTTGATCGGCAATTCCCTCTATTTCACTCATTACCTTACCAATCTTATCGGCTTCAGAGGCTAAGCTGGTGGCTGTGGTTGCAGCCTTTTCTACTTGAGAAGCTAAATCAGATACCATTTTACTATTATCTGCAATATGGTCTTTTATCTCAGAGCAACTTTGATGAGTGTTATTCACTTTATCAGCTGTTTGAGCCGTATTTACTGATATTTCACCAATGGTGGAGCTCATTTGAGTCATCGCTGATGCAATTTGTTCTAAACGCTCACCTTGCGAAGAAATGCCTTTTTCAGTAAGTGCTGATTGTTTATCTAGATCAGTCGCAATGCCATTAAAGCTTAATGTAGAGTCTTTCATACGGCCAAGAACCGTGCGCAATTTTGCGCTCAGCATTTGCTCTCTATAATCACTTATGCTGTGGGGTGTGTGGCCGCTGTAAATATAGCGAGAGACTGAATCGGCTTTTGCTTTTTGTTCACGTAATATTTTAGGAGTAACAATGAGTTCGTCATAATTTAGTGCAATAACTAAAGCGCAAACAAATAGGCTAATTGCAGCTATAGTGATTGATCCTGTGACTGCAAGAAAAATTAGCCAAAGTAATAGGCATATAAAAGTAATGCTTTGTCTTACTGTGGTGTGTTCTCGTAGATTAAATAATGACTTGTTGGTATTTATTTTGTTGTAAAGAGTTTGTGCACGTTGTTTAAGTTGAGAACTCGCTTTGGTTCTTACAGATTGATAACCAACAAGTCGGCCATGTTCAAAAATAGGAGTTACAAAGGCATCTACCCAATAATAACGGCCATCTTTACAACGGTTTTTAACCATGCCGCGCCACGAGTGTTCTTGTTTTAATGTTGCCCACATTTCTTTAAAGGCCGCTTTTGGCATATCAGGGTGACGAACAATATTATGATGCTGACCAATAAGCTCTTGCGCGCTATACCCGGCTATGGAACAAAACTCTTGATTGACGTACGTTATTACACCTTTGAGGTCGGTAGTAGAAACAAGCTCTTGTGACTCATCAAAGTATACTTCTTCATTTTTTAAGCTTTTATTATTGTGCATTATATTTATTATCATCCTTTATTGTTGCTGTCATTATATTGGTTACAATATATAAAGCAAAAAATAGTGTATTTCCTTTTATGCTCATAAGTTAAATAATTGTTTTTATTGATCTAGATCAAATTTAAATATCGGGTAGCTAAATTGAAGTTATTTTGAATAAGTTCCGGTCTGTTATTTAAGGCTTATATTTTGAGTATTTAATTTATACTTCAATACGCATTTAAAGCATTTGTATAATGCTCTGAGCAATGGCAATATTACGACTTAATATAATATTACGACTTAATATAATGATGTTGGTCATATCAAACACATATATTAAGTGGGTAGATAATTATGGGTTTTGAAAAATTATATTGTTCTTAGCAATTTATACCAGTTGCATTAAATAAGTGATCTATTATAGCGCTAAGAAAATAGCACAATAACAAGGCGAAATTATGACATGTAGTTGTTCTATATGAATAATTTCTGAGGCAGTGAGCGCGCTATTTAATGCGATAGAATGATCATATTTTCAATAAAATTGGTATTAATCTTGAGTCTAAGTAATTAGCCCCCATAACCTTATGATTAAGCCACGTGGCCCGAGGAAAGATTTTTTGACAACACATGATTTAGCTAACGCACTTGAAGCGTTATCAGTAAATGAGCACCAACATGCAGTTAAAGGCATTAAACGTGGCATAGAGCGAGAGTCGCTAAGAATACAAGATAATGGTGCAATATCACCTCAAGGTCACCCAAAAGGTGTGGGCAGTGCGTTAACTAACGGCCATATCACAACTGATTTTTCTGAGTCTTTACTTGAATTTATTACTCCAGTTAGTGAATCGTCAACGCAAACGCTTAAGCAATTAAAAGACCTTCAAAAGTTCACTCTAGAAAAAATGGGCGATGAACTACTTTGGCCCATTAGTATGCCGTGTTTTATTGAGCACCAAGACGATATAGTGCTAGCTCAATTTGGTAGTTCAAATACTGGTCAAATGAAAACACTATACCGTGAAGGATTAAAAAATCGCTACGGTAGTATGATGCAAGCAATTGCAGGTGTTCACTTTAACATTTCATTCCCAGATACGCTTTGGCAGTCACTTTATTCTTTACAAAAAAGCAATGCAAGCCTTCAAGATTTTATTTCAGAAGGTTACTTATCGCTTATTCGTAACTTTAAACGCGAACTATGGCTAATAAGTTACATGTTTGGCGCATCGCCAGCATTGTGTAACTCATTTTTGCAAGGGCGAAAAACCGACTTACCATTTAAAAAACTAGGTAAAGGCACGCTTTACTTAGAAGTTGGTACAGCACTGCGTTTAGGTAATTTAGGTTATACAAATAGCGCTCAGTCGTCACTACGCGTAATGTATAACTCGTTAGATGAATATGTAGCGGGCCTTAAAAAAGCAATCAACACACCATCAGAAATTTATGGTGATCTTGATGACTACAAGAGTGAAAACCCTAAGCAGTTAAATAAAAATATTCTGCAGATTGAAAACGAATTTTACTCGCCAATTCGTCCTAAGCGTAATGCGAAAAGTGGCGAAACGCCAACGGATGCATTGCTTCGAGCAGGCATTGAATACGTAGAAATTCGCGCATTAGACGTTAACCCGTTTAGCGAAGTTGGTATTGATATTGAGCAAATTCACTTTTTAGATGTGTTTTTAACGTATTGTTTATTAAAAGATTCAGCTCCAATGGATTGGAAAGAACAAGCACGTAGTACTGAAAATCTCGATACAGTAGTAAACCAAGGTCGAGAAGAAGGGCTAATGCTTAACTTTAATAACACACAGCGTAGCCTTCAGTCGTGGGGCGATGAAATATTTACCCAGCTTACAGATGTCGCTAAATGGATGGATAATGCTTATGGTGTTAACTATTACTCAGATACTATAAAGCGCATGGCAACGTGGATACATAATCCAGAGTTTACTTACTCTGGACGTTACGTGTCACAATTAAAAGAGTCTGGTTTAGACAACGGCCACTTTGCACTAGCATTGGCTAGTAAATATAAGCAAAGCCACGCAGACACTGACTACAGCGAGTTTTTAAAGCCTTGGCTGGAACAACAAGTTGTAGAGTCTAACGAAGCACAAGCTGCAATTGAGCAAGCAGATACCCAGTCATTTACCGCGTTTTTAGATGCGTATTTTGACGGTAAATAACCTTGGTATTTAGCAACTTTTAAGCAAAAAAAACGCAGCCTAAGTTGGCTGCGTAAATATATTCAGGGATGAATTAATGCTGTACTGCTGCATTCATTGAGTCAGACCCACACTTTATAAAAAAGTTCTGTGAGATCTTAGAAAAATGAAAAAAAATGCAATTATCCTATCTCTCGTCATTACTTTAGCCGGTTGTGCTACAGCACCTCCAAAGCAACCTAACGATTTATGTAAAATCTTTGAAGAAAAGCCAGATTGGTATTTCGACGCAAAAGATGCACAAGAAAAATGGGGTTCTCCCAAGCATGTACTTATGAGTATGATGTACCAAGAAAGCTCATTTAAGCATGATGCCGCTCCGCCTATGGAGTACTTCTTATGGATAATTCCTACCGGTCGCGCAAGTGATGCCTACGGTTACTCGCAAGCTAAAACACCAACATGGTCTGATTATATTCGTGAAACAGGCAACAACGGTGCTGATAGAGATGACTTTGACGATGCAATCGACTTTATGGCGTGGTTTGTTTATAAAACCCATAAGGTAAATAAAATCTCTAAATGGGATGCTTACGCACAGTACCTTAATTACCATGAAGGTTGGGGTGGATATAAGCGTGGCACGTACAAAAAGAAAAAGTGGTTAATGGGTGTAGCAAACAAAGTTAAACACAGAGCGAGCCGTTATGGCGCGCAATTAAAGCGCTGTGAAGACGAGCTTGATAAAGGTTGGTTTGAGCGTCTTATATTTGGCTAGATAGTTATTAATGGATATAAAAAAGGAGCCAATTGGCTCCTTTTTTATTTAGCGAGAACGCTTATTCGGCAGTATCTTCACTTGTTTTATCATATTTTCTTTTACTTCGAGTACTTCAATAGGATATCCCGCGATACGCAAACTAATATTTGCATCAGGAATATTCTCCAAGTATTCAACAATTAAACCACTCAAAGTTTTAGGTCCATCGAGCGGGAAATCCCAACCCATTTCTTTATTTAAATCGCGTACGTTAGCGCCGCCATCCACAATACATGAGCCATCAGTTTGTGTTTCTACTTCTTCGCTCGGCGTACGAGTTTGCGTAGTTGTGAAATCGCCAACAACTTCTTCTAAAATATCTTCTAGGGTCACTAGGCCTTGGATGTCGCCATACTCATCTACCACTAAGCCTATGCGTTCTTTAGATTGCTGAAACTTTAATAGCTGAGTATTTAGTGATGTTCCTTCAGGGATAAAGTAAATTTCACGTACAGCTCGTAGCAAAGATGGTTTATCAAATTGCTCTTTTGTAAGTAGACGAAGCGCATCACGTGAGTGAATAAAACCTACTGCATCATCTATGTTATCGCGATACAACAACACACGAGTATGTTGTGCATGGGTAAGCTGGCGACTAATTAGTTTCCAATCGTCATTTATATCAATGGCCACAATTTCGTTTCGTGGGATCATAATATCTTCAACGGTTACTTGTTCTAAATCTAAAATTGAAGTCAGCATACTTTGATGACGAGCAGGAATAAGTGCGCCTGACTCATTGAGTACTGTTTTTAATTCTTCTTTACTCATGCTGTGTTCGTCGATTTGTGCGGCACTAATACCAAATAATCGCAATATTCCGTTGGTCATCCAGTTAATAACAACCACAAAAGGGAACATTATTTTAAGTAGCCCTTTTAAAATAATAGAGCTTGGAAAGGCAACTTTTTCAGGATAAAGAGCAGCAAGGGTTTTAGGGGTTACTTCAGCAAATATAAGCACGACTAAAGTTAACACACCTGTAGCTATTGCAATACCGAGGTCACCGTAAAGGCGAATACCTATAATGGTTGCAACTTGGGCTGCTGCTATATTAACAAGATTATTACCGATTAAAATTAAACCGATGAGCCTATCTGGACGGCTAAGTAATTTACTGACTCGTTTAGCTGCACGATGATCCTCTTTAGCGAGGTGTCGCAGGCGTATACGATTGATTGACATAATTCCGGTTTCTGAACCAGAAAAATAAGCAGAAAAAAGCACCAAAAAACCTAAAATGATAAATAGGGTACTTGTCGATATGTCGTCCAACGATGGATCCTTTTCTTATAAATCAATGCGTATTAAGCTAGAGTGAGCAAGCAGAGTCAAGTTAAAACTTATTTAGTATCACTTCTTGTATAAAACGGCTGCCAAAATAAGCGAGTGTGAGGACAAATGCAGCGACCATGATTGTAATAACCACCGGTTTACCGCGCCAACCCTTTTTCATATGCCCGATAGCTACAACGGTAAAAATAGCCCACGCAACTAACGATAATATTGTTTTATGAATGAACTCTTTAGCGAACATTCCATCAAGAAATACAAACCCTGAAAGTAATGCAAATGTGAGTAATATAGTGCCTAAATTAAGAAGTTGGTAAAGCTGGCGCTCCACAACCATTAAAGGCGGAAGATGGCTATGCACAATTGCTAAATCTTTACGTTTTAAACGTTTATCAATAAAGTAAAACTGTACACCGTATAAAGTAGCGATAATTAAAATACAGTAGGCTAACAAAGATAAAGAGATGTGCGTTACTAAACCCACCTCAATATTAATACTTTGCAATAAAATATGATGAGGTATAAATAAACTGGCAATGGTTAGTAAGGCACCAAAACCATAAACAACGGGCAACAATAAAGTTGCAGGGAATTTTAGCGAGACAGCCGTCACCGAGACCACAATCACCCAGCACGTCAAAAGAGCGACGTTTACGATACTTAAATCTTGACCGTCGGCTCTAAAAACAGAGTTAACTAACAGCAGCATGTGCGCCACTATAGCAACCGTGCTTAAAATAACGGTTACTTTTTGGCTTGGGCCTTGTTGATGAAACAGGCGTGAAAGCACGTGAGACGTTGCTAACACATAAAATAAACTGGCAATAATAGTTAAACTAATAATCAGCATTGTGCTTGGGCCACTTAATTTGAGACAAAATAATCCTTGTTGTTATATAGCCATTGTATTTTATAGCAAAGCAAATGCATAGACCTTAAAAAAAGAAACTCATCAAGGTGCACTTGAACACTATATTGTAAGACGCCATATACGGTATACTACTTTTAATTGAAACTTAATAAGTCAATCTAGGTTAATTGAAAAATCAAATTAATCGTGAAATTTAAATGGATTGATATAAACGTCTTATCGGAACCGTTACATGTTTGAGAACCTCCAAGAACGATTAGGTAAAACCTTAAAAAATATCAGTGGCCGTGGCCGTCTGACGGAAGACAACATAAAAGACACACTTCGCGAAGTGCGTATGGCATTTTTAGAAGCCGATGTGGCATTGCCTGTTGTTCGCGACTTTGTAAAACAAGTTAAAGAACGTGCAGTTGGGGTTGAAGTTACAAAAAGCTTAAGCCCAGGCCAAGTATTTATAAAAATAGTGCGTGAAGAACTAGAAAAAGCAATGGGCGAGGCTAATGAAGAGCTAAGTCTAAATGCGCAACCGCCAGCCGTTGTAATGGTTGCGGGTCTACAAGGTGCGGGTAAAACCACCAGTGTAGCTAAGCTTGCTAAGTTTTTAAAAGAACGAAAAAAGAAATCAGTACTTGTAGTAAGTGCCGATGTTTATCGCCCTGCGGCTATTAAACAGCTAGAAACGCTTGCAGCAGAAGTTGATGTTGATTTTTTCCCAAGTGATATTTCGCAAAAGCCAGTTGATATTGCAACCGCTGCAATTTCTCATGCTAAAAAGAAATTTATAGATGTAGTACTTGTTGATACTGCAGGTCGTCTACATGTTGATAGCAACATGATGGATGAAATTAAAGATCTTCATAAAGCAATCAATCCAATTGAAACCTTGTTCGTTGTTGATGCAATGACAGGTCAAGATGCGGCGAATACAGCTAAAGCATTCGACGAAGCATTACCACTTACCGGTGTTATATTAACAAAAACCGATGGTGATGCGCGTGGTGGTGCTGCTTTATCTATTCGTCACATCACTGGCAAGCCTATTAAGTTTATGGGTGTGGGTGAGCGCACTGACGCACTTGAACCTTTCCACCCAGACCGTATAGCGTCGCGTATTTTAGGCATGGGTGACGTACTTTCATTAATCGAAGAAGTCGAGATGAAAGTAGATAAAGAGCAAGCTGCTAGAGTTGCTGAAAAAGTATTTAAAGGCGCAGGTTTTACTCTTGATGATTTTGCTGACCAATTAAAGCAAATGAAAAGCATGGGTGGCATGATGTCAATGCTTGATAAGCTCCCCGGTATGTCTAACTTACCAGATGCTGTTAAAGGTCAAATGGGTGATAAAACATTTATCCAAATGGAAGCTATTATTAGCTCTATGACTAAAAAAGAGCGTGCACGCCCAGAAATCATTAAAGGTTCGCGTAAAAAACGCATAGCAGCTGGCTCTGGTACACAAGTACAAGAGATTAATAAGTTGCTTAAGCAGTTTACGCAAATGCAAAAAATGATGAAAAAAATGAAAGGTAAAGGCGGCATGACTAAAATGATGCGCGGTATGAAAGGCATGTTACCACCTGGAATGATGGGCGGCGGCGGTCCTAAATTTTAAAAAGTACCATTAAGTTACTTTTTAAAATAATAGCGAATCATATTTAAAGGAGCAAATAGCTCCTTTTTTGTTGAATAAATTATGCATGTAATACACTTTTAACTCTTATTTGTCGTTGAGATCACGGTTTAACCTACTAAACTGCCTTTTTGGTTCACTTCTTACTTGCGTTATTGCCAAAAACTCGTACAATTCCCCAGCTCCCCATTCTGGGGAGTAAATCTTATTAATGAAAACAGTCAATCTTTATAGAGGACGGTATGGTAACTATTCGTTTGCAACGTGGTGGCGCTAAAAAACGCCCTTTCTATCAAATTGTGGTTGCGGATAGCCGTTTCTCGCGTGACGGTCGCTTCATCGAGAAAGTAGGCTTTTTTAACCCAATTGCTTCAGGTCAAGAAGAAAAAATTCGTTTAGATTTACCACGTGTTGAACACTGGGTAGGTCAGGGCGCATCTCTTTCAGATCGCGTAGCTAAGTTAGTAAAAGACGCTCGTAAAGCGGCTTAATAGGCGTAAGTGTAACCATGAGTCAAGAGAACACCTCATCAATAATTGTCGTAGGAAAGCTCGGTGCCCCATATGGTATAAAGGGCTGGCTTAAGGTACATTCATTTACTGATGATCCCGTAGGGATCTTCGATTTCAGCCCGTGGTTGATAGGGCAGCAAGGTAAATGGCAGTCCTTAGAAGTGGTCGACTGGCGTCGCCACAACAAAGGCTTTATCGCTAAATTTGCGCAGGTAAACGACCGAGACGAAGCAATGGCTTATACCCATGCTGAAATCTCAATGGATGCAGCGCATTTACCAGAACTCCCGCAAGGTGAGTTCTATTGGCGAGATCTCATTGGCATGTCTGTTGTAACCGATAAAGGTTATAGCTTAGGCATTGTTGATGACCTGATGGAGACAGGATCAAATGACGTACTGGTTGTTAAAGCAAACAGTAAAGACGCATTTGGTCAAGCTGAGCGTTTGATTCCTTTTTTAACTGATTCAGTTATTAAAGACGTTAAATACGACGCAAGAGAAATTACCGTAGACTGGGATCCTGGTTTTTAATGACGCAAACTAGTTCATTATGGGTAGGGGTGATAAGCCTTTTTCCAGACATGTTTGACGCTATTACAGACCAAGGTGTTACCGGTCGCGCAGTAAAAAATGGCTTAATTGATTTTCACTGCTGGAATCCGCGAGACTACGCTTTAGATAAGCATAGAACCGTAGATGACCGTCCTTACGGGGGCGGACCTGGTATGTTAATGATGGTTGAACCATTAAAAAAAGCGATTGCCGAAGCTAAAAAAGCAGCTGGTGATGGTGCTAAAGTAATTTATATGTCCCCGCAAGGGCGCAAACTTGATCAGCAAGGTGCTAGCGAACTCGCTAACTCTAAAAAACTGATTTTGATTGCCGGTCGCTATGAAGGTATAGATGAGAGAATAATAGAATCATATGTTGACGAAGAATGGTCAATTGGTGATTTTATTTTGAGTGGTGGTGAACTACCTGCCATGACATTAATTGACGCAGTAGCGCGATTAGTGCCAGGTGTATTAGGTCATAACCAGTCAGCAGAACAAGATTCATTTTCGGATGGCTTGTTAGATTGTCCACACTATACACGACCAGAAACATTGGACGACAAACAGGTTCCTGCTGTATTACTCAGTGGCAACCACCAAGAGATAGCAAAATGGCGGCTTATGCAGTCATTAGGCAGAACTTGGCTACGACGTCCTGACTTGTTGCATAACCTAGCTCTGACTGAGGAGCAAGCGGTATTACTCGCGAAATTTCAGCAAGAGTACCAAAAAGCTTGTGGCTAGAAGACAGTTACACCTAGGAAAGTGAGAAACATAATGGCAAAAGTAAACCAAAATATTATTAAAGCGCTTGAAGATGAGCAGCTTAAAACAGACGTACCTGCATTTGGCCCTGGTGATACAGTGGTTGTACAGGTAAAAGTAAAAGAAGGTGCTAAAGAGCGTCTACAGGCCTTTGAAGGTGTTGTAATCGCTAAGCGTAATCGTGGTCTTCACTCAGCATTCACTGTTCGTAAAATCTCGAACGGTGAAGGCGTTGAGCGTGTATTCCAAACGCACAGCCCTCTTATTGATAGCGTAACAGTTAAGCGTCGCGGTGCAGTTCGCCGTGCTAAGCTTTACTATCTACGTGAGCGTTCTGGTAAATCTGCACGTATTAGAGAAAAACTTAACTAATACGCGCTGTTTATCAACGCAAAAAAACGGGTTGCATCCTTCGGGTTGCAACCCGTTTTGGTTTTAGAATATTATTTTCTCAATTCTCAATTCTCAATTCCTCATTAGTAAAATTTCCGCTTTAGCCTTTTCTCAGTTAGCTGATCCTGTTAGTATTTATCGTATTGATTAGTTTACTTTTATGTAAATTTATATTTACGTTATTTGGTTTTTTAAGGTGGGACGAACGTGGCTGACATAAGTGATTTAGCACAGCTAAGAGAAGGTATAGATGAATGCGATGCACAACTTGTTGCCTTACTCGCTAAACGTAATGGTATTACGCAAAAAATTGGTGAGGTAAAACAACAAACAGGCGCGCCTTTACATGCACCTGTCCGTGAAGCAGAGCTATTAGCGGCAAGACGACAAGAAGCAATAAATCAAAATGTAAGCCCAGATCTCGTGGAAGATATACTAAGACGCATGATGCGAGAAGCTTATCAAAACCAACAAGCAAAACTTGCATGCGCAGCGCCAGAGCTTTCGCCAATTGTAATTGTGGGTGGTCAAGGTGCCATGGGCCAGTTATTTGCACAGCAGTTTATTCGCTCAGGTTACGAAGTTAAAATCTTAGATAAAGATCAGCAAAACGATGCTAAAAGTATTTTAAAAGGTGCCAAGCTGGTAATGATTAGCGTACCTATTAATGCATTGGATGCTGTCGTTGCTAAGTTACCTAAACTAGATGATGACAGTTTACTTGTAGATATTACATCGGTAAAGCAGTCGCCTATTAAAGCATTAAAAGCTGCGCACAGTGGTCCTGTGGTTGGTTTGCATCCAATGTTTGGGCCTGATATATCACACTGGGTAAAACAAACTGTGGTTGTATGTGAAGGGCGAGAGCACCAAGCGGCAAAAGGCTTGTTACAACAGTTACAAGTATGGGGTTGTCAGCTTGTTGAGCTTGATGCTAAAAAGCATGATGAAGCAATGCAAATTATTCAGGTAATGCGCCATTTAACGACATTTGTGTACGGACAATTTTTAGCAAAACAAAGTCATACACTAGAAGAATTACGTAGCTGCTCGTCACCTATATATCAATTAGAACTGATGATGGTAGGGCGTTTATTTGCACAGTCGCCTGAGCTGTACTCAGATATTATGCTAGCACAATTCGATGATGTAGAAACCTTACTTGCACAGTACCAAGATACCTTTGCAAGTACATTAGCAAAATTAAAAGCGGGAGATAAAGCAGCGCTTATTGATTCTTTTGCGCAGGCGAAAGTTTACTTTTCTGACTCGACAGAACACTTTTTAACGCAAAGCAGAAGCTTATTAAATAAAGCGAATGATTCAAAAGTTTTAGATTAATATTTGTTATACCGTTTGCTTAAGTATGGGGATTTAATTCGTTAAATTGCTAAAATATTTATGCAGACTGGTACTAGTTAACGAAAAAGGGCCTGTATCGGCCCTTTTTGATTTATAAAATTGCTTATTAAGTATTAACGCTTACTGCCTGCAATGACTCGCTTTGGTAGCATCCTAAAATACGTACATATTGGGTGTGCTCTTTAAGTTCTTCCAGCGCTTCTTTTACTTGGCTTTCGGCTAAGTTTGCTTCTAGGTCAACATAAAAAACTTCTTCCCACGGATTACCCGGAGTAGGGCGAGATTCAAGTTTTACTAAATTAATCTTATGCTGTTTAAAAATCATTAACGCATCGGCTAGTGAGCCCGCTTGCTGTTTTGTCGACATGATCAAACTAGTTTTAGTTGGTATTTGGTTAGACACTTGTAGAGGCTTACGTGCAACAACAATAAAGCGGCTATGGTTTTCGCTTTGATTAGCTAGGTTTGATTTAATAACCTCAAGCCCTACATTTTTCCCCGCTTGTGCAGATCCAATTGCAGCACTGTATGGTGTGTTCAGAGCTGATTGTAGTGCGCTTGATGTTGAGTCACATGTTTCGTGTTGTAAATCCCCTAAGCCTTGCAAGAAGCGACTGCACTGTGCAAATGGTTGTGGGTGTGCAAATATTTTTGTTAGTTGACTAAGTTCAGTCTCAGGGTTTGCGAGTAAGCAATGCTCTACACTGTGAGTTACTTCTCCAACAATGGACACTTGCGCGTGCTGTAATAAGTCAAACACCTCGTTAATACTGCCAGAGCTTGTGTTTTCAATGGGTAATAAACCAAAATCAGCTTGCCCATTTTCTACTTTACCTGTTATTTTGTCAAACGATGTACAGCCAATTTCAACTAATTTACCCGGGCGGCGGCTAAAATATTTATGACATGCTAGTTGGCTATAAGAGCCTTGACCACCTAAGTAAGTTACACGGTGTGTTTCACTAAGGGCATCTGGATTCAGGTTTTTTTGTAGCATTGCTTGTTGGTGTAAAACAGAGTCTTCCAAAATAGTTTGGAAAACATTATTCACATAGTAAGCATCTAAACCTAGTGATTTACCATAACCAATCAGTTTCTCTAAAAGTGCGAGTTCACGTACTTCATCGCGAATTGGTTTGTTGTTAGCAATTTTGTACTCAACCACGCCGTGGCTAATGCGACGACGTTTAGCTAATAACACGAGTAAATCGGAGTCTATTTCATTTATATCGTGTCTTAGGGTATTTAAAACATCATTTGTCATTTTGGTATCCTCATTCCAAAAGTAAGCTGTTATTACACAGCAAAAACAAAAAAGCCTCCCGGTTGGGAGGCTTTACTATTCGATTGATTTTATCTCACAAACAGGGAAGCCTCTTCTATATAAAGAAGCTAAAAAACGAAAAAAAAGTGCGAGAGATAAATGTGTTCATACAGTTAATGTATGGAGAGTTGCTAACAATGTCAATAAAGATCTAAATAAGCTTAGAGTACTATTTATTTCTTCATTTTAGTTTTTATAGAAAGTTTACAAATAATTTATAAATATGAATGCGGATCTGGTATATTTCGTTAACTGGTTCAAATAATAACAACTACTAATGATTAAGGTTGACCTGTGGTTTACAGACGCCCTCCATCGCGTTTTGGATTGAATTCTTTAAGTGTAAAACTATCGCTACTCATATCTGCTATTTGTTTAATAGCGGGAGTATGTGCGGCTGCCTTAATGCTCAAATCAGAAGAAAAACAACTTGTTTTTGAAGAGCACGGGGTGTTGAAAAGCTCGACAGATTTATTAGTAAAGCAATTTAATGAGCGCATTAAAACAAAAATAAATATTGCTCAGCAAGCTAATAAAGTAGTAATCGAGCAACTTTTTCAACCTAATTCACCAATTAATTTAAGTAGTAAATCACAGTTAAAATTTAATAGTGATGGTACAATTCGAAGCGCTTCAGCTGACGGTTTATCAGCCGCATTTTTACCACAGCAAAATTACTCTCCTTTTTATAAACGCCTATTTAATGATTCTGAAATGTTGTGGCGTATAATTTCTCCGACTCTGGTACATGACTTTTTTAACTTCTATCTAATAACCGATGATGATTTTATTCGTGTTTCTCCTCCAAATTGGGCACTAAACGCACCATCTGGGTTTAGGGTTACGGATGAAACAACGTATAAACACATAAAAAGTACATTAGGAACAGTACGAGAGCCTACATGGTCAAAAGTTTATTACGATACAGTATGGAGAAAATGGGTTATAAGCTTATTAGTCCCTGTTTATATAGATAATGAGTTTTTAGGTGTAACGGGAAGCGATATTTCCCTCAATAAGCTTATTTCGTTTTTACCTGTTGGCGATAAAGAAAAGCATCTACTTGTTTTTAATAGTAAAGGACAATTGTTAGCACATCCTAATCTAAATCCTGCTTTATTAGCTGATTATGGTCGTGATAATAAAGCACTCGTTACTAACGAATTTGTGAACCCAGCGCTCCAGTCGATTATTGATGATGTAGTTGCGGTGAAGTTACCTGAATACGCAAATTCATTTAAACTAAATGATGAAGCGCATATTATTAATATCCGTAAAATTGATGACTTAGATTGGTATATAGGCGTATATAAAAAGCGTTCATCTACGTTATCAGCATTACAAGACTTAAAAATGAAATTTTTTGGACTCTTTATTTTATATGCAATACTCGTCGCTTTGTTGCTTCATCAAGCACTTTATCAATTAGTACTTCGTCGTTTACACACATTAGTCTATGCAGTTACAAGTTTTGGCAAAGGTCAGTTAACTACAGAATTCCCACCAGAAAACAAAGATGAAATTGGCACGCTTAATGGCTCATTTAGAGACATGACGGTAGAAATTCGCAAACTTATCGATGGCTTAAACCAGAGAATTACGGAAAAAGAAATTGCTGAAAAAGCAGCTAACCGATTATCTAAAGCTGTAGCATTCTCGGGTACTGGCGTAGTAATCACTAACGAAAACTTTGTAATTGAATACGTAAACCCCAAAATGCTCGAAATGACAGGTTATCCAGAAAGTCACTTTAATAGAGCGCCATTGCTTAATATTATTGCTCCAGAAATGTCTATTTTAGTGGAAGACATAGATATTGAATTGCGCAGTCGTAATTACTGGCGCGGTGACACGTTAATAGCAGGCTTAAATAAAGTGCCGATCTGGGTGTCTCTAAGTGTTTCGCCAATTCGTGAAGAGGGCGGTGAAATAACCAGCTATGTAGCATCTGCACAAGATATTTCGTTTGTGAAAGAAAGCCAGCGTAAAATGGAGCAACTCGCTTATTTTGACACTCTGACAGGCCTAGCCAACAGAACGTTTTTCAGAATGCAATTGCGAAAATCCATGGCATTGGCTGAGCGCGGGCACTATGCGTTTGCATTATTTTACTTTGATTTAGACGAATTTAAACGTATTAACGATACATTAGGCCACGATGCTGGCGACCAATTATTAATTGAAGTGGCAAATAGGCTTAAAAAACGCTTAAGAGTAGAAGACACCATAGCTCGTTTAGGTGGTGATGAGTTCGCAGTATTACTCAGTGGTATAGAAAGCCAAGAGCACGCGACAGATGTTGCCAATACAATTCAAAAAACATTGAATGTCCCAATTAAACTAGGTAGCAATGAAGTTATTGTGAGCGCGAGTATTGGTATTACAATGGCTCCGTACGATAGCCTCGAGGAAGATCAGTTATTAAAACATGCTGACTTAGCAATGTATGAGGCAAAAGCTAAAGGGCGTAATACATTCCATTTTTATAGCCAAGAATTGAACGCAGCTGCTAATGAGCGTTTATTTATTGAAAATGAGCTACGTATAGGGCTAAAAGAAAAACAGTTTGTAGTTTACTACCAACCCCAAGTTGACAGTCGTACCCATCAGGTAGTTGGCTATGAGGCACTATTAAGATGGTTCCATCCAACTGAAGGCGTAATTCCTCCAGATAAATTCATTCCTATTGCAGAAGCTACGGGTCTTATTGTTGAACTAGGCGAATGGGTGCTTAAAGAGTCTTGTGATTTTGCCGTAAGGTTAACAGGACAAGGCCTAGAAAATAATATATCGATCAACTTATCGGCTCGTCAGTTTAAAGACTCAAACTTAGTCTCAACACTGAGTAAAATTATAATTAGATCGGGTGTTTCGGCTAAGCGCCTTCATTTAGAGCTGACCGAAAGTATGCTAATGGGAAATGTTGAAGCTGCAATTACTCAACTCCATGAGCTTAAAGCCTTAGGTATATCTATTTCTATTGATGACTTTGGTACTGGCTATTCGTCGCTTAGTTACTTAAAACGATTCCCGGTCGATATATTGAAAATCGACCGTTCATTTGTCAAAGATATCCCTGAGGATACAAATGATATGGAAATCACTGCGGCTATTATTGCTATGGCACAAAAGTTAAAGCTAGACGTGGTCGCTGAAGGGGTTGAGACAATAGAGCAAATGCAATTTTTACAAAATAATAATTGTTTCATTGTGCAAGGATATTATTTTAGTCCGCCAATACCAGAGTATGACTTACCAAGTTTATATGAAAAGTTAGGCGAGCTTCCAAATAGCAAATTAAATGATTAATAAATGCGGGTTAACCACCCGCAATTTTAACTTTAAATTTTAACGCTTCTAAAATGGCTTTTAGTTTATCGCGGTCATCACCTTGTACTTCAATAATGCCTTCTTTTACTGCGCCGCCTTGGCCCATTTTGCTTTTTATAGTTTTAGCTAACTTTTTTAAATCGTGATCTTTTGGATCAATGCCTACAACTAACATTACGCCTTTGCCTTTACGCCCTTTTGTTTGACGTTCAATACGAATAAAACCATCTTTAAAAAGCTTGGCTACTAACTCTTTTTCTGGTTTTGGCTGGTCAATGCGACCAGTACTTGTTGAATATACTAAGTGACTATCACTCATACCTTACCTTTATGGATAAAAATTAATTAAATATTGGCGTAAATGATAGCAAATTTGAAGTTGTGTGTTTTTCTTTTTGCTAAATACTTTTAACAGGTTATATTTAGTTCAAAGGAAATATTATTGGAGTTTAATATGAGTTTAACTAAGAATGAATCAGTCGATGGCACTACATTAACAATACAAATCAAAGGTAAATTTGACTTTAATTTAGTGCAATCTTTTCGCCAAGCTTACGCCCAAATGAGCGAAAAAACTGTAAAGGTTATTATCGATTTAAGAGAGACTGACTACATGGATAGCTCAGCACTTGGCATGTTACTTAATATGAAAAAAACCATTGATAGCCAAGTGAAAACTATCGAAATAAGCAATTGCCAACCACAGCTTAGAAAAATTCTACAAATTTCACGTTTTGATAAGAAGTTTGATATTAGCTAATGATACATGTGTTAATTGTGGATGATCAGGCGCTCAATCGCATTTTACTAAGTAAAATGCTTGAGCAAGAGGGTTATAAAATATCAGTGGCTTATAACGGGCTAGATGCGCTTAATGTACTTAAAAGAGAGCAAATAGACGTTGTTTTACTCGATGTTTTAATGCCTGTAATGAATGGTTTTGAAGCTGCTGAAAAAATAAAGCAGCAGTATAGTGAAGTTTACTTACCGATTATTTTTATAACCTCCTTAGAAGATCAAGCAAGCTTTGAGCGCTGCCTTACAGTAGGTGGTGATGACTTTATTCATAAACCATTTGAAAAAGTTATTCTGCATGCAAAACTTAAAGCACATATTCGCACCAGAGAACTGAGTAAAAAAGCAAATCAACAAAAAAAACTGCTTGAATATCATCACAATCAAATTGAACGTGAACACGAAATAATTGAACATATCTTTAATAACTCATTAGAAAACCAAGGTAAGTTTAAAGAGTATTTAGATTTTAATTTATCACCGGCCTCTATGTTTAACGGCGATATGTTTTTAGTAGCGCAAAGCCCAATCGGTAATTTGTATTGCATGTTGGGAGATTTTACGGGTCACGGCCTTGCTGCAGCTATTGGTGCATTACCAACTTCTCGTGTTTTTTATACTATGGTACAAAAAGGCATGGCGGTTAACGATATTGCCTGTGAGCTAAATACACTACTGTACAACCTACTACCTGGGCATATGTTTTGTGCTGCAACCATTATAGAGCTTAGTGCATCAGGTAAAAGTGTTTCTGCATGGATGGGCGGCTTACCCGATGCCTACCTAATAGATAAAGACGGTAATGTAAAACAAACATTAGAATCACAGCATATGGCGCTAGGGATTTTAGATGAACAAGAATTTGAATACGAAGTTATTCATTTTGAAACAAATAGTAATACACGTCTAGTATTAGCAACCGACGGAATTATA
Organism: Pseudoalteromonas sp. Z9A4; assembly: GCF_011378845.1. Lineage (NCBI taxonomy): Bacteria > Pseudomonadati > Pseudomonadota > Gammaproteobacteria > Alteromonadales > Pseudoalteromonadaceae > Pseudoalteromonas > Pseudoalteromonas sp. Z9A4. The sequence continues at coordinate 172,494 of NZ_WTLA01000004.1, read as the reverse complement.
GAAACAGCAAACAAAGAGGATATATTTTTTGGGGAAGAGCGTTTTTTACAAACCTTAAAAAGTAAATCGATGATTAGTAGTGAAGGCATAGTTGCTAATGTTACTAAGTTTGCAGATGGTACTAAGCAGCAAGACGATTTAAGCATTGTTTTACTAAACTGCCTGCCTTTAATTCCTGAGGAACAAGAGCGAGAAGCATTTTCTACTTTGGCTTTTAATTTGTCTTTGAGCTTAAACTCAGAGCAAATAAAAAAAACAGACCCCGTTTACGATGTCGTTAATATTTTAAGTAGTGTTGAGGGGCTAAATACTCATCGTTCTAATATATTTTTACTGCTGTCTGAGGCTTATAACAATGCGCTTGATCATGGTGTATTAGGCCTTAACTCAGAAATTAAAAAACAAGAAGATGGTTTTTTTAGATATTACGAGTTGAGAGAGGCTGCCCTTGCTAAACTTACAGATGCCATGATTATTATTGATATGCGCTATTGCCCCGACACGCTCAGTTTATATTTTATTATTTGCGATTCAGGCCGAGGGTTTAGTAGTAAGCACGATGAGTTGGCAAAGGCTAATAACGAATTTGGCAGAGGCGTGTCTTTATTAGAAGAAATAGCCGAAAAAGTTACTTATAACGCCAGTGGTAACCAAGTTGAAATGTGCTACAAGTTGAGCTAGCTCTGTAAAAATATCCATGCTATTATTCTCGAAACTTTAGATGTATGGATGGCCAAATGATTTTTTCTTACCTAAAACAAGCACAATTAAGTGCTAATCCTACTTTGATTGCAACAGAGCTTGAAAAGCTTGATCTGCATCTTACAAACTCAACTTTACCTGATGTGCGTTGGGAGTATCAAATACCTGAGCTTGGCGAGGGCGGAGCGTGTAGTTTATTTGGTTACTTACAAGATGAGCCATTCAAATTAACTGACTATCTTAAAGGTGATGAGCAAACACAACTTAAGTTAGCTAATTTACAAAGTATTGTAAGCTACATCGAACAGCAAACAGGCGTTGATTGGTATGGTATTTATCAATCAACTAATACCCCTGAAGGTGATCAACTATTAAAATTAGCTTATCATGGTGCGCCTAGTCGCCCGTTGTTTCCTTTAACGCAAGCATTTGCAGCAGGGAGTAATAACGTACAAGTTGCGCTATCTCATCAAGGTCGCATTATTAATAACGTTGAAGCGTATTTATCACAAGGCGGTGAATACTACACATGCGATCCTAAAGTTAAGTCAGAAACTTGTTTACCTTTATTCAACGCAAAAAATGAATGTGTTGGTATTGTAGATGCAGAAGCCTTTAAAAATGATTTTTTTGATGAAAAGACGCTTGCCGTTTTAATTGCATGTTGTATTAAAATTCCTCACTTTCTAGCGTAAATAACGCTAGTCAATATGATGTGCTTTTATGTTAAGCTTAGCTTAACAGCTAACCCCTAAATAACGATAAGAGATAGCCAATGTTCTCAGTATTAAAACCATTACCAACAGATCCTATTCTTGGCCTTATGGCGGCCTATAAACAAGATACAAACCCTAATAAAATTGATTTAGGTGTAGGTGTCTACAAAGATGAGCAAGGCAATACACCGGTTCTTAAAGCGGTTAAAAAAGCTGAAGCGTTTCGTCTTGAAAACGAAATGAGCAAATCTTATATTGGTTTAGCGGGTAATTTAGATTACTGCCAAAAAATGGAGCAGTTACTATTAGGCGAGCATCAAGCATTGCTAGCAAATCGCGTACGTACTGCGCAAGCGCCAGGTGGTACGGGTGCACTTCGTGTTGCAGCTGAATTTATTAAGCGTTGTAATACAGACGCGACTGTTTGGGTAACTAACCCAACATGGGCTAACCACATTAGCTTGTTTGAAGCTGCAGGCTTAACAGTAAAAGAATACCCATATTACGATTACGAAAATAAAGATTTACTGTTTGATGAAATGATCAACACACTTAAACAAGTGCCTAAAGGCGATGTGGTTTTACTACATGCATGTTGTCATAACCCAAGCGGTATGGATTTAAACGAAACACAGTGGAACACGGTTGCCGAACTGGCAAAAGAAGTTGGCTTTACACCACTTGTTGATATTGCATACCAAGGCTTTGGTGCTTCACTTGAAGAAGATGCACGTGGCTTACGTATTTTAGCCGATGCAGTGGAAGAGCTAATTATTTGTTCTTCATGTTCTAAAAACTTTGGCTTATACCGCGAGCGTATTGGTGCATGTTCACTAATTGCAAAAGACAGCGCAACAGCAGATATTTCAAACTCGGTAATGTTAAGCGTTGTACGTAGTATTTACTCAATGCCGCCAGCACATGGTGCTGACATTGTTAATACTATTTTAAGCAGTACAGAGCTTACACAATTGTGGCACTCTGAGCTTGATGAAATGCGTAGTCGTATAAATGGCTTACGTAGCTTAATTAAAGAAAGCTTAGCAACTAAAGATATTGTTCAAGACTTCTCATTTATTGAACGCCAAAACGGTATGTTTTCTTTCTTAGGTATTAATAAAGAGCAAATTGCTCGCCTACAAAAAGAATACGGCATTTACATAGTTGGCTCTAGCCGCGTAAATGTTGCAGGTGTTAGTCATTCAAATATTGAATACTTTTCAAATGCTGTAGCTGACGTTTGTAAATAAACGCAGTTAATATAAAAAACCGCACATCATTACTAATGATGTGCGGTTTTTTATTATCTAAATTTAAACAAACAGCAGCAACCTTTAACCGATAGCAGGAATAAGCCCCGCCATTTGCATAAACTGCGCAGCAATAATAGTTATGCCACATATAGCCGCTATACCAAGCCCAACATTCCCACTTTTAACTTGGTAGCCTGTTTTATTTGATGTTGTACGCTGTTTATAAACCATTGCTACAGGCAAAAATATTGCCAGGACGACAAGTGCTATTGCAGCGTACCCTAAGGCCATAATAAAGCCTTGAGGATAAAACAATGCAAAGCCAAGTGGCGGAATAAACGTAATTAAAGCCGTTTTAATTCGGTCTGTTTTATTGTCACCCTTTTTAAATGCATCAGCAAAAAAATCAAATAACCCTAAGCTCACCCCTAAAAATGATGTCGCAAGTGCTAAATCAGCAAATAACTTAACGGCCGTTGCCACACTTGGGTTATGCGCAATACTAGCCACGCTAGATACAAACCCATTAAGACCTTCGCTGTTGAGTAAATCAGTTTGACTCATAATACCTTGGCTAAGTAGTTGCCAAAAAATATAAATAACTAAAGGTAGGGCGGCTCCAGCAATCATTACTTTGCGCAGTACTTTTATTTCTACACCAACATATTTAACAATAGAAGGGATAGAGCCATGAAAACCAAACGAAGTAAATATAACCGGTATAGCCGAAAGGATTAATCCTTGCTCTACGGGCATCTCTAATAAGTGCTTACCTTGTACATAAGGGGTAAGCATGTAAAACAAACTAGCTAATACAATAATTTTTATTGTAAATAACACTCTATTTAGTTTATCTACCTTGCTAGTGCCTAGTGTTACCACACTTGCAATAATAACAGCGAGGATCACAGAGCCAAACTGTGGGGCTATATCTACATCAAAGCCTATATTTATACGCGCTTGAAGTTGTGCACCACCACCTGCAATATAAGCAGCGCATAAAGCATAAAATAAAAAAATCATCGAAAAATTCGCGATGTATTGTCCGCGCTTTCCAAGCCATAATTTAGCCAATGTATTTAATGTAGCATCGCGTGGTGCATACTGGTGTAGCTCTAACATGAGTAGTGCGGTGTAGGTCATTAGTAACCAGCTAGCAATTATTAATGCAAGCGCAGTACTAAACCCAAGCCCGGCAGATGCAATTGGCAATGCCAACATACCCGCACCAATAGTGGTGCCTGCAACAATTAACATGCTTCCAGTTGTTTTATTTTTAAGCACTTAATTACCTTAATTATTATTAATATACATGCACGATATAACTAGTTACTCAAATCTCAAATAGTTTTGTAATAAAAGAGCAGTATTAAAATGTAACTTACAATTTACAACTGTATTTATTAAGGACTTGTATGCATTTAAAAGTATTAAAATAGGGTGGTGAGGGTATAATTTTATGTACGTTGGATTGCGTTATAAAACGCTAAGGATTGGCATGTGCCGGTAAAAGCATCGTATTTTTTTATGGTTCTCATTTGGTCTACTACACCTCTAGGGATTGTGTGGAGCAGTGAAACAGTATCGCCAACGCTTGCTGTATTAATGCGTATGCTGGTGGGGTTGTTTTTAGGTGGTTTAATTGTTGCCATAACAAACATTAGAGTACCTTGGAGCAAAAATGCGTGCTTACTTTATTTTTATTCGAGTATAGGTATTTTTGGCGGTATGTTGTTGAGCTATATGGCAGCTAAAACAGTCCCTTCGGGTATTATTTCGCTTATGTTTGGCCTTGCACCTATTTTGTCGGGGTTACTTGCTCAGCAGTTATTAAATGAACCTAAATTTAGCCCGATTAAATTAGTTGCGTTAGCGTGCGCCTTAATTGGCTTATATTTTGTTAGTTATAACCAAGTACAAAACTCGCAAACTCAAGGACTTGGGTTGCTTTATGTGTTTATGGCTGTCTGCTTTTTTAGTTTAAGTGGTGTGATGATCAAGCGTGTGCAGATTGCGATTCATCCTATGGCAACAACATTTGGTGCCTTAGTTTTTGTAACCCCACTCTTTTTTATTGCTTGGTGGTTATTAGATGGTGAGTTGCATATACAAAACTGGAGTGCAAAATCATTGTGGGCTATTGGTTATCTAGGAATATTTGGATCTTTAGTAGGGGCTTTGGCGTATTTTCATGTGCTGCAAAACCTTAATGCAAGCACGGTATCACTTACTACACTTATAACTCCTAGCTTTGCGTTAGGCTTGGGAGCTTGGCTAAATAATGAGTCATTAAGCCAAGAGTTAATAATTGGTGCGGTTATTATTTTAATTAGTCTGGGCTTTTTTCAATTTGGTGATAAGTTTTTAAAACGCAGTAAAGTAAGCGCAAATTAGCTTTACTACATTTTTTCTATTTGAATAATTAAACGACGGTTTTTGTCTCGGCTTAAAATGTTATCGTTATTATCAACAAAGCGTTTTTCGCCCAAACCGGTTGTTTGTACTTTGGCTTCATCAACACCCAAGCTCACCATATAATCTTTTATAGTTTTGGCGCGCTTGCGCGATAAATCTAAGTTATTCCAGCGTCCGCCATAGCTATCAGTGTATGAGTCAATACTAATAGACTCTATGCTTGCATCATTTTTTAAATACTCAGCAATTTTATCAAGACGTTGTTGCGACGATTTAGTTAATTTACTGCTGTTAGATTGATAGTTCATTACAGTAAACGAAATATCTTCAAAGCTGTAAGGGAGTAGTTCATCGCGGCACTGTAAAAAAGCCCAGTAAGCTTGTTTAAAGTTTACGCTCGATATACCAACGGCAATTTTATCGGCACTGTTTTGCCAGTCTTGATAATAAAAAGTAGGGTAGTAGCCTTTTTCAAGCTCGGTAAGCATTTCCCATGCTGTTTTATTGCCTAGCTCGCCATCAAACTTTTTAAGTAATTTCATGTTTGCAATATCGCGAGCGGGCAATCCTGCACGCCATGTAGGTGGCACTGCTTTTAAACCTGCAATTGCGTAGTTATCTGGGCGAACAACCATATCTAAATTAAACGTTAAGTTTTTATTTTTACTTGCTGAAGCTTTAAAAATAGCTTCACCGTAATAAGGAACCTCATGATTTAATTGGCATTGTAAGCGCGTTGTTTTAACGACTTCCCAGTTGGAGTTGTCTTGGGTTGCTGTATATTGGCGCATAGCAGCTTGCGAGTGAGTACTGCAAAGCACTGCACTTATACTAAGGCTAATAAATAACAACTTATACTTCATGGTGCTCTCCAGCTATCCGGGAATGCCAATAATTTGGCAAATTAACGACTGCAATGATTAGTTTGTTCTCTATATAACTAACTCATAAGTTAAAGCAAGTTATGTGCCTACAATTTTAAAGCAATAAATACTTAAATCCCCTAGCCTAGGGGGCATCAATTTTGACATAATAGTCAGCTTACACGTATAAACAAAGAAGACTATGGCAAATACTGAGCAAACACCTTTCGCAAAACGCTTTCGTGGATTTTTTCCTGTTGTTATTGATGTTGAAACTGCAGGTTTTAACAAAGAAACAGATGCCTTATTAGAAATAGCAGCCTCTGTTTTAAAAATGGATGACGAAGGATTGCTCAGCATAGATCATACTGTTCATTTTCATGTTCAGCCATTCGAAGGCGCTAATATAGAACAAGCAGCCATCGACTTTAACGGTATAGACCCGTTTTCACCATTACGTGGCGCAGTGCCTGAAGGTGAAGTAATTAAAGAAATATGTAAAGTAGTACGCAAAGCGCAAAAAGCCGCTGGGTGCCAACGCTCAGTTATTGTGGCGCATAATGCTGCATTCGATCATGGCTTTTTAAATGCAGCAATAGAGCGTAACAACATTAAGCGTACGCCATTTCATCCGTTTGTAAGCTTCGATACAACATCTTTAGCAGGTTTAGCGTTAGGGCAAACTGTATTAGCAAAAGCATGTAGAGCGGCAGGTATCGAGTTTGACAACAGCCAAGCGCACTCTGCGCTTTACGACACAGAACGTACAGCTGAGCTTTATTGTTTAATAGTAAACCGCTGGCAGCAATTAGGTGGTTGGCCATTAGCGCCAACCGACGATTGCGACGCTAATGCCGAAGTTGAAACTGAGACACAAAATAACGAATAAACTAAAACGTCTGAGTAATTTTACCCTCAGTTAGCTTAACTAGGTGGGGCGGATAAATACGCGAAAATTGTTTAGAACCCTTCGCTATTCTAAGCTCCGTATCAAAGTGCATTAGTATTTTACTTTTAAATAGCGACTGACAGGCAAGTAATTGGACTATTTTTGTTTGATAAGTGATTTTCGGTTGTTTAACGTACGATTGATGCATGCAATTAAAATAAACCGTTACTAGGCCTTGAGTATCAGTACTTTACTCGGTTATACTGTTTGTACGCTCTGAATTGAGTTACTAATTCAGGGGCTGATTAGGATTCGACGGAATTCAAGAAGCCCAAGGTGCATGTCGAGGTGCGGTTTGCCTCGTTAAACAGCCGCAACCTAAAGTAATCGCAAACGACGATAACTACTCTCTAGCAGCTTAGGCTGGCTAGCGCTCCTTCCATGTATTCTTGTGGACTGGATTTTGGAGTGTCACCCTAACACCTGATCGCGACGGAAACCCTGGCCGGGGTTGAAGCGCTAAAACTAAGCGGCCTCGCCTTTACTTACCGTGTTTGTCCGGGACTTAAAGGTTAATTAAATGACAATACTAAACATGTAGTACCGACGGTCGAGGCTTTTCGGACGGGGGTTCAAATCCCCCCAGCTCCACCAATAAAGGTTTTTGAACTCGTTATTCGAAAACCATAAGAAACCCGCAAATTTGTTAACCCAAATTTGCGGGTTTTTTTATGGAATTCATAAAGTGAAAGTTGAGATTCTCTTATAGCTATAGCACGTAACTTCACTTTTATGACAATTATTAAAATACAAAATAACGACAGTATGCTTATTATGAAGTTAAATTAAGTATTGGCTTTATTCACCTAAACTGCATTGGCAGTGGTGTTTATGGCTTGTGTGTTTTGATGTTGTCTAATATGGATTTGGCTAATCCAATCAACAGCATTTATCCACTGCACTTTGGCAGGACAGTATTTTGAGTGATCTCATTGTATGTGTCATTATCCAAGTTTTTTGATTGTTGTATTGTTTGCTATATGAAACTAATTCGACAGATAAGGATTACACTTTTCAATAATTTTTGATTAAAAAAGCCCTAACAAACAGCGTTAAGGCTTTGGCGTGTAGCTGTTACTTTATCTTTTAGCGAGTGATTTTACAGATTGCTTTTGATCACTTGCTGGTTGGATTGCTTTGTCTATTAATGTTTCAGGTGGTTTATTTCGAACGCACATAAGTACTTTGTTCATTGCTTGGCATGTGCCTGTCGCTTTTTTATCATGGCTTGTGTAGCTGCAATCTTCATTAATGGCTTTTGCTTCACATGCTTCCCAAGGCGCATTTGAGCCGTGGCCTGCATGACTTAGCGCTGAGCATGAGGCAGCAAGTAAAAAGCCAGTGGTTAGTGCTTTTATCACGTTAAATATTTTCATTAGTATCTCAGTTAATTATTTAGCTAGAATACGAGTTATCTTGCGGTAGCACCTTTAAAACAACCAATAAACATGTTTTCAGATACATCGGCTGCATGGTAGTGGTATCCGCGTGTATCGTCGGTGTGGCCTCTACATTCGTCTAAATCAGTGGGTTCTAATCCATTTTCGTTAAGCATGCCAAAGATACCAAATCCATCGAGTGCATAACCCATCATGGCGGCATGACCGTCTGATTGAATTTGTGTTTGGCTACAACCTGCTTCACCATGGTAGTGATAACCTGCTACTAAGTTAATATGGCCAGCGCAATCATCAAAGGCTGCAATAGTGTATGCGCCTAAAATAGCCTCAACAGGCGCGGGTGCAGCAAGTACAACACCATTGAGAGCAACACCTACATTGGCGTTACCAATACTGCTATTTTGAGTGGTTGCAACAGGCGTTATTGGAATTAAAAATGATTCTGATATACCGCCATCAACATAATCAATAGAGCATTCTACGCAGTGGTTTTGGTATTGTTCTTCTACATTTGGACGTGCAGCGCCATCACACGATTCTTGTGTGTCGGTTACATTTACAAGGCCTGTACCTTCGTCGTATAGCTGCCAATGACTATCGTTATATAATGTAGGTAGATTTAAAATAAAGTCGCCGGTTATATCGTAAACCTCACCGGTGCCATCAAACCAAATACCGGCTTCGTCTGCTGTTGAGGTGATATTTTGAGGGCAAAATACACCAATCTCGTAATTTGAAGGCGCACCGGCAATATCAATTTTGTAGCATGAGGCTTCATCGCCATTACTTAGCGTACATGTTTGAGTGGTAATTGATGAAATGAGTGCATCGCTTTCAAAGTTAAAAGGGTCAACTTCTACAACAAAATCGGTTGAAGTATCTGTTGTAGTTCCCTCATCGGTGGTTGTTTCAGTTACGACGGTACTTTCAGCATCGCTACCGTTACAGGCAGCTAAACCCAGTGCAAATATACACACTGCAAGCGGTGTCAAAGTTGGTGTGTTAAATCTTCTCATCAAAAATATCCGGTAATGAAGTTGAATGTATAATATTTGTTAAATGTGCAAACAAAGTGCAAAAACAACGCAACATAGTACATAGCACGAGATAGAAGCTGATAAAGTTGCTATAAATGTGCTTAGTACCTTTTATTGTTTAAATACTGCGACTTAAAAGTACTTAAATAGGCAGTGGAGTTTTATGGATTTTTTATTTCCCGACAGCATGTCTTTATTTTTGTTTTTATTGTTAATGATCACCGCTGGCTTTACTTCTTTTATATCTGCTGCATTTGGTGCTGGTGGTGGATTAATGCTGCTTGTTGTTATGGCGTCGTTTATGCCAATGGCAGTTGTTGTGCCTGTGCATGGTTTAGTACAGCTTGGCTCTAATGCAAATAGGTTTTTACTCAGCTTTAGGCATATTGATAAAAGCATGTTTGTATATTTTGCGTTAGGCGGCTTAGTAGGGGCGGGGTTATCAAGTTTTGTAATTGATGATATATCACTTGATGCTATGAAGTTAGTCGTCGCTATTTTTGTTATTTATTTACTGTGGGGTAAAACGCCACCTATAAAATTAACCTCTAAGGTGTGGCGTATGGTCGCCGGTGGCATAACTACTTTTATTTCTATGTTTGTGGGGGCAAGTGGCCCATTAGTTGGTAGCTGTTTATATATAAATAATTACGAAAAGTTAAAATTTACGGCAACGTTTTCGAGCATTATGAGTGTGCAGCATTTATTAAAAGCGATAATTTATGGTGCTGTTGGCTTTAGTTTTTGGCAATGGATACCGCTTGTAATTGCTATGATAATAAGTGGTGCTGTAGGAACTTGGTTCGGAATTAAACTATTTAAAAGCATGTCTGGGGATAAATTCAAGCGTATTTTTAGGGTGATTTTAACGTTATTAACGCTGCAACTAGGTTGGCAAGGTATAAAAATGTTACTCCACTAATTTGCTTAGTGGAGTAAATTTAATTTTATTAAACATAAATTATTTAAGCGGATTAAATAATTCACTGCGTCAAAAAGTTACTAATATAGAGCGACTACGCTGTAATTTTTTGCCTTATCGATGAATTACATATTTTTTGTAATAATTGTTCATACGTTTAATTAAATTGGTATTAAAGCTTATTTAACAGCGGCTTTAATTGGCTTGTCGCCATCAAACAACTCAAAAATGCGGTTACTAATAAATGAGTTGGTCGCAATATGTAATAATGCATTAGCTACGTTTTCGCGGCTAACTTTGGCTTTTGAACGATCACTTGGTCGCTGCGTAGTTACTTGCATTGAAGCACTATCGTCAGTCAGTGTACCAGGGCGAACAATGGTATAATTTAAACCACTATTTATTAAATGCTCGTCAGCCATGTGCTTAGCAACTAAGTAAGGTTTTAAATCACCTTGAATCGAATCTGGATCGTCAGCACCAATCGAACTGACCATAATAAAGTGATTAACGCCGTGCTCTTTAGCGAATGTAGCTGCTTTTGTTGCAGCCCATAAATCAATAAGTACAGTTTTATCATCGCCTGTACTTCCGCCAGAACCAGCAGCAAAAATCACTTGGTCACAGCCTTTCATTGCGTCACCAAAATCGCCTTCAAGATCTTGCTTAACAATAGTTAAAAAAGAGCTGTTTAAATCGCTTAACTTATTTTTGTCGCGCACTAATGCCACAACATTTTGCTCATTTTCTAAAAGTAGCTCAGTTGCCATTTTACCTATTTGTCCGCTTGCGCCAATAATTAGGGTCTTACTCATAATTAACTCCTTCCAATAAATAGTAAAAGTAATGTGCTTACAAACAGACCTTGGGGTAGAGGATTATTTTTAAAGGGTAAAAAAGAGTTTAAATGAGCTAATTTCAAAAAATACTTTAATTAAAGTGCGATGCTTAACTGAGTATTAAAATTAACTGCTTTTGGTGTGTTTTTTAGAGTTTTTATTTGGCTGTTATGCTTTTTACATACTATCGTGATGGTGTAAGTTAACAATACTTTTTGGCAGTTATATTTTTAGGTGGTGTAGCGTTTTTGTCGGGAATGCTTTTAATTATAATTTTTTGAGCGATGTTTTTAACCTACCAAAAAGCACCGCTGTTGCTTAAATTTTATTACGAATTAAGTCTCGCACTATAAATCGTGCAGGATGAATAGCTTGGCTTACACGTTCGCTTAATGGGCGGGGTTCGTTATTTAAACAACTTACGAGGTGGTCTGCACTTAGTGGTGCGCTACACAACGCGCGTGCGCCAAAACCGGTAAAAATATGTAGGCCTTGTTGTGGCTTATTGAGTTGCTCATATTGGTAGCGTTTACCTAAACGTAGATTAGCAAAAGCCATTGTATAATCACTTTGCTCACACCATTGCCCAGCTATTGGTAGGTGATCTATAAATGTGCAGCGAACAGCCGCTTTTGCTGAGGTTATATTGCCAAGGGTGGCGGCAAATTCACTTTGGTCGTAAAAACTAAGTAACTGTTCTTTATTAGTTAGGTTGTCTAGCTCGGTAACTTGGCGGCTTTTAGTGTTTTTTTCAAACGTGGCACCCATACAGTGATGATCTAAATAAGCCGGTGTAAAATAGCCTTTATGGCATAGCACTGTTTTAAGTTTGCGTGATTGCTCACTTGCCTCAATATGTGAAACCTGACCGCGTACGCCTACTATAGGTAGCGCTTTTGTTTGCTCAAATGCATCGCTGTGCTCACCTGCACAAATAATTACATCGCTAAACGGGCCTAACAGCTCATCATTCGTTAATAAAAACCAACCGTTGTCAGTTTTTTTAAGCTGTTTTATATCGCAGTTAAATACGCTTTTAAATGGGTTTATGCTATTTGCAGCGCTAAGCATAGCGTTTACTAATTGTGGCGGGTTAACCCAGCCGCCTTGTTCAAAAAACACGCCTGAATAACCTGTTGTTACGCCGGCTATTTCATCGCCTTGCTCTGCGGTTACGTTACGCATTAGCTGGGTTGGCCACAGTTGCTTTTGTGCTAAGTTTTCGTGCTTATCAGCGAGAGGTTTTTTCACTGCGTGTTGTAATACGCCGCACCAATCGTAATCAAAATTAAAACCACTGCTAAGTAAGTTGTTATATAGGCGTTTGGCGTATAAAAAGCTATGTGCAAACAATTCGCTGTGCGGCGAGTTTTTAGCTTGTAGGTGAGGGTAAATAGCGCCTTGCACATTGTGCGAAGCCCCCATTGCAGGCTTTTCATCTTGGCAAAATAATTGGCTGGTTATGCCACGTTTAGCCAAGCTGTATAAAATACAGCTACTGGCAATACCACCGCCAATGACCGCTACATTTTTTAAAGTACTGCTATCTTGATTAAAATAAGCGGGGGTTGATTGAGCGTTATTAACATGTTTAAGTTGGCCAGTAAGCATATCTTCTTTTTGATTAAAATCTTTGGCTTTTTTAGTACTAAAGCCAGCCTCTATTAATCCTCGTTGAACAAAGTCAGCGGCAGTAAAAGTCGATAAGGTTGCATTAGCTCTTGTTATATTAGCCATGGAGTTAAATAAACTTTGCTGCCACATATCAGGATTTTCACTTGGCTCAAGCCCATTTAAATACCAAGCATCAACAATTCCTGTTTGCGGGTAGCTCATTGCTTGTATTGATTCAAGCGCATCACCAAAGTATAAATCGAGAACAACATTGCCATTATTAAATTCGAGCCGGTGGCATCCTTCTAAATTAATTGGGTAGTTTACTGTTAATTGCTCACTAAAATAACTTAAGGTAGGCCAAGCGGTTAATGCTTGTTTTAAGTCTGTTAATGTTAAGGGATACTTTTCAAACGAAATATAGTGTAGGCGTTTTACGCTTTTTTCACATTCATTTTGAACTTGCATCCGCTCAAGGTGGTCTTTAAAGCGTTGCCACGTATTTAAAAAGTTTAAACCGGTGCCAAAACCGGTTTCGGCAATAACAAAATGTGATTGGTCATGATTTTGTAATCGTACATCTATATTATTTTGCTCATAGTACACATAATGCGATTGAGCTAAGCCATCGTCATTAGAAAAATAAATATCACCGGAGTCATTAGTCAAAGGTGTACCTAAATTATTAATGTGACTATGTGCGTTCTTAATCATAATTTTTTAAATTTATAGATATATTTTTAATTATTTTACGGGTTTTCTTTGTAATAGTCTGGCGTTATTTATAAGCTAGCAGTTCAGAGTACAAGTGTACGCTAGAAAGCTGACCACTTAGGTGATTAAATTCGCGTAAAATAGAATGCAATTAAGTATTAAGCTAAGGGAATTACCCATGAGAAGAGCTGTAATTACAGGTATCGGTGTTGTATCAAGCATTGGTAACAACAAAGAAGAAGTATTAGAATCGTTAAAAACGGGCAAAAGCGGCATCGCTTTTAACCAAGAATTTGCCGATTACAAGTTACGTAGTAACGTATCGGGTAAAATTGATATTGACGTTAAAGCACATGTTGACCGCAAAGCAATGCGCTTTATGGGCGATGCTGCTGCATATTCTTATATTTCGATGACTCAAGCAATTGAAGACTCAGGTTTGTCTGACGACCAAGTATCAAATGAGCGCACGGGTATTATTGTTGGTTCTGGCGGTGGTTCGTCTAAATGGCAGGTAGAAGCTGCTGATATTTTACGTGAAAAAGGCGTAAAACGTGTAGGGCCTTATATGGTGCCACGTACTATGGCGAGCACTACATCTGCTTGTTTAGCAACACCCTTTAAAATTAAAGGTGTTAACTACTCAATTAGCTCTGCATGTGCAACATCTGCGCATTGTATTGGTAATGCAGTAGAACAAATTCAATTAGGTAAGCAAGATGTTGTTTTTGCTGGTGGCGGTGAAGAACTACACTGGACATTGGCAATGGAATTTGACGCTATGGGCGCACTTTCTACTAAGTACAACGAAACACCAGAAAAAGCGTCTCGTACATACGATGCAAATCGCGATGGTTTTGTTATATCTGGCGGCGGCGGTATTGTTGTAGTTGAAGAACTTGAACATGCACTTGCACGTGGCGCGCACATTTACGCTGAAATTGTTGGCTACGGTGCAACATCAGATGGCTACGACATGGTTGCTCCATCTGGCGAAGGTGCAGCACGTTGTATGCGCCAAGCTATGCAAGATGTAGACAGCATTGATTACCTAAACACGCATGGTACATCTACACCTGTAGGCGACGTTAAAGAGCTTGGTGCGATTCAAGAAGTGTTTGGTGGTAAGTCACCAATGATCAGCGCAACTAAAGCAATGACGGGTCATGCCCTCGGTGCTGCAGGTGTTCACGAAGCTATCTTCTCAGTATTGATGCTAGAGCACAGCTTTGTAGCGCCTTCAATTAATATTGATGAGCTAGATGAGCAAGCGGCAGGTTTAGATATTATTACTGAGCGTCGTGATGTTGAGTTAAATACTGTAATGTCTAATAGCTTTGGCTTTGGTGGCACAAACGCGACTTTAGTTATGAGTAAGTACAAAGGTTAATTTGAGCTTATAAGCCCTAAATATGTAAACACATATCTGGGCTAAATAGCTTAAAACAAAAAAGGAAAGCCGAGGCTTTCCTTTTTTATTATCGAAAGTTAAATTAACCTTCGTTATGTTCTTTACGTGCTTGCTCAATTTCGTCAGCAATTTCTTGCGCTTTGTGCTTAGTTTTTTCAGTTAACTCGCCAGCAGCTTCTTTGCTTTTAATCCACGCATCAACCGCAATCTCTTTGCCGTCGTCGTACATGTCTAAGCCCATTGTTTTACTTTGCTCTAATAGCTCGTTTAAAGACTCATCATTTTTAAGATCGTTAGTTGTCTCTTTAACGTCGTTCCATGCATCACCAAGCTTTTCTTGCATTTGTGCGCTTTTATCTTTTGCATCTTCTTTTACTTCGTTGGCATCTTCACAACCAGTTAACGTAATTAAAGTGCCTAATAAAGCTAAACCTGCTAATTTATTCATGTGCTATCCCCTTTAGAGACTGATAATTAATTCGTGGCGGACTATACAACAATGAAAATGAACACACTCGGAACAGAACGATTAAATTTAAAATTAATGCATAAAGATACAGGCTCACAATTATATGAGCAAACGTATTGGGGATTATGGGAAGTAACAATAAAAAAAAGTAATATTTTTATTGGCTATATAATTGTAAAACCAATGGATTTATTTAGTGAATTACCTGATTTTAGTGATATAGAAATTGGTTGGCGATTAAAACAAGAAAGCTGGGGCAATGGCTATGCGACAGAAGCTGCCTGTGCCATGTTTAATGAGATAACTAAGCAACAAGATGTAAAAAAAATCAGTGCGACGGCTAATAAAAATAACCTAGCCTCTATAAAGGTTATGGAAAAGTTAGGCATGCAATTTGTTAAAAACTACACACAAAAAGAACAAGGTGCTGATGTAGCTTCAGTACATTATTCAAAGAGCATAGATTAATAGAGCGTGTGAACGTTATTTCGTATCAGAAAATATCAATACAGATTGCCATAAACAATAAATTAAGGATGTTCCATGGGACTATTTTTCTCTAGAAGCAAGTTTATTGCTAAAAGTTTATTTATTTTACAGCTAAGCGTGTTTAATCTCGCAGCAGAACCTTTAGCGCAAAGCGCGGTCGCAATGCCTGACTCGTTCAGTGCCGATGCTGCTAAAAGTATATTAGAGCAAGGCGGTAATGCTGTTGATGCGGCTATTACGGCACAATTTGTACTTGCAGTGACGCTTCCTGAAGCTGGAAATATTGGCGGCGGGGGATTTATGCTTATTCAAAAAGATGGCAAAGGCGATTTTATAGATTATCGCGAAACAGCGCCAACAGCGGCTCATCGTGATATGTATTTAGATGAGCAAGGTAATGTTATTGCAAACAAATCAATATATGGCATTCACGCAAGCGGTGTACCTGGCAGTGTAGCGGGTATGTGGCTTGCCCATCAAAAGCATGGCACTTTAAAGTGGGAAGCACTAGTACAGCCTGCTGTAACGTTGGCTGAGCAAGGGTTTGTAGTTCCGCCTAAGTTAGCAAAAGGTGTTAGCCATTATATAGCTCATCTAAAAGAGCAAAAAATAAATGTAAACTTTGAAAAATATTTTGCTGATGTAAAAGCCAATAAAGTCTTTAAGCAACCAGAGTTAGCGGCAACGCTAAAGCGTATTCGTGATAACGGCCAAGATGGATTTTATAAAGGCGAAACTGCAAATATTATTGCTAAATTTATGCATCTGCATGGTGGTATTATTAATCAAGATGATTTAAAAAATTATACCGCTAAATCACGTACACCCATTAAAGCAAGTTGGAATGGCTATGAAGTACTTACTTCGCCACCGCCGAGTTCAGGTGGTATTGCTATTTTACAGTGGCTCAAAATGTATGAGTTACAAAAACCAGATGCAGGCTTAGCGCATAACTCGACTCAGTATGTGCACTTACTTTCTGAAATAGGTAAACGTGTATTTGCAGATAGAGCAGAGTATTTAGGCGATCCTGATTTTTTTGATGTACCAGTAAACGCGTTAACTAATATTAATTACCTCAAAGAGCGCAGTAATGGCATTTCGTTGACCGCTATCTCGACTACCGAAAATATTAAACCGGGCCTTAAAGAAAGTGAGCAAACTACGCACTTTTCAATCGTTGATAAAATGGGTAACGCTGTAGCAAATACCACCACAATAAACTTAGGGTTTGGTAGCGGTGTCGTTGTTGAAGGTGCGGGGTTTATTTTAAATGATGAAATGGACGACTTTAGCGCCAAACCAGGCGTTATGAATGTTAGGCGGTAAAGCTAATGAAATACAGCCACACAAGCGTATGTTGAGTTCTATGACACCTACAATATTACTTAAAGACAACACCGTTAAAATGGTGACAGGCTCGCCTGGTGGCACAACCATTATTAGCTCTGTGTACGAATCTATCTTAAATGCGATAGAGTTTGATATGAGTGCAGAGCAGGTTGTAAATAGCCCTCGTTTTCATCATCAATTGTGGCCTAAAAATATAATTAGAACGCACATAGGTTTAACCGATAGCGTGAAAGCAGAGCTTACAAAAATGGGTTACACCATAGACGAGAGACACTTTGGTGACTTACACGTTATTATTAATAAAAATGGGCAATTAGATGCTGCTTCTGAAGCATCAGGGCGCGGTAAATCAATTGTTTTTTAAATAAAAAAACACCGCGCTAAAAAGCGCGGTGTTTAAAATAATAAAAGCTTATTGAGTATCAATTAAATCTTCAACACCCACTATTAGCCATGGAGCATCGTCTGAAATTAGACGCTCTAAGTGCCAAATTCCTAAAATAGGCTGTTCTTTTTTATCGCCTAAATCACGGTACTTACCTTTAAAGCGAACACTAACCTGCCACGATTGCGCATTTGTATCTGCACGCACAAGTTCGGCATCAATAAACATTACTTCAGTGTCTACACTCTGTATAGCTTCACGTTCAGCTTTAAACTCGGCAACAAGCGCAGGGCTTAAGTATTCAGCCATTGTGGTGTAATCGGCATTATTCCATGCAGTTTGTAGCGTATGGTAATGACTACGGGCACCTTGCAAAAAGCCATTAACGTCAAAGTTAGGTGGTAAATTAAAAGGGACACTTTCATCTTGTGGGGCGCTGTTAGCAAAGCCTGTACTTGTTGGTTGCTCGATAGGTGCTTGTTTAAAAGCATTTTGCTGAGCACTTGTACCTGCACTGGCATTTGCAAGTTGTGGGGCACGATTAGCACGTAAAAAGCCTGTTACTAGCTTAAATAAAATAAATAGTCCGCCAGCTAATAAAATCATTTCTAATAGCTGAAAACCTTCAAAATCGTCGCCTAACATTGCTGCAATTAAGCCACCCGCTAAAAGACCACCCAAAACGCCAGCCATAATGCCTTTTTTATTTGATGTGGCTTTAGGTGCTGCTGTTGGGGTTGTTGTATCTGCTTTTTGTTTTTGTGCTGTTTGTTGTGTTGCAGGAGTTTGTCCGCGTTTACTACTGCCAAACTTTTTACGTGTGTGTGCATCAAAACTGGCAGTACATAATAATGCCAATAATGAAAAAATAACGATGATGTTCTTCATGAAATTCCCTAATTAAAATCGAGCCGCGATTATAATTTACTTTCTTAAGGAGTTTAATTAATTACTTTAAAAATCAGAGGTTTTGAGTATAAAAGAAAAAGTTTATTGGTGGGTATATAATCAAAAAACCGCTTAGTAGGGACTAAGCGGTAAATTTGTTTATTTTAAAGCCAACGAATAGCGCCAGTAACGCGTTCGTTATAAGTATTTAGAGGTGCTCCAACACTTGCCACTAAAATAGTATCTGCTTGTGAGCCTCGGTTAATATGACCTTCAAAGCGCTCATCGCGGAAATTATCATCGCCAAAACCAAATGATTTATTTTCAGAAGGTACTATAAATACCGTCATAGGACCAAAGTCAGACTCAAATATCAAATGTAGCCCTTTTTCGCCTTTAAAATCACAAAACATAGCGTAAGTTACATCACCAGGAAGCTCATCAAGATGACCACCTAATACTGCAAGCTTGTCGTTAACGCTTTGTAGGCTAATGGGCTCTTTTTTATCAAGCGCACTAATTTCGTAGTACACATGGGCAAGCGCATGCTCACCCGCTTCGTGTGCAATATTTTGCTCTGTACTAAAAAAGAAGGCACTAATAGCCACTACAAAAGATGCAGCTAATGCAAGATGCACGCGGTCAAGCTTAAAACGCGAGCGGGCATCAACTACATTTTTTCCTGTTGCTTGCTCTTCTTGTAGTGCTTTTTCTTTTAACGATGTGTTTAAAAGAATGCGGTCTGCAAGGTTTTCAGGCACAGGTATATCTAAAGAGTCTTGAATAAATTTATCAAAATCTTTCATATCATTAATAAAACTTTGTCGCTCTGGGTTATTGTTAGCAAACTCCATGAGCTCCTTGTCAATGTCGTTTGGCTGCGCAATAGTGCGGCGACGAAACTCAAGTTCATCCATTATTTTGATGCCCCTTTAAGTTGTTCATCATCACGGCTTAAAGCCTCTTTAAGTTGATTTCGGGCACGGTATAAACGAGTCATTACCGTGTTTTTATTTAAATTAAGTATGCCAGCGATCTCTTCACCAGAGCAGCCCATTACAACTTGTAGTAATAATGGCTCTCGGTATTCATCAGATAGCAGGGCGATCTGGCGTTGGATAACCGTTTGCTCCATTTCATCATCTAATGAGTGGCTGGTTTCATCAACAAGCGTATCGTTTTCTACGTCGCTGTAATCAAACTGTTTACGTTCAAATCGGCGCGCATTTTCTCTTCGTAATATAGTAAGCAGCCAAGGTTTAGCTGCCTTTTGATCAAGTAAAGAGTCGAGAGAACGCCACGCGCGTAAAAACGTTTCTTGTACTAAATCATCTGCTATGTGCGGATCACGGCATAACCAATAAGCAAAGCGATAAAGCTCTTTATTGTAAACGTGGACCAAGGCTTCATAACGCTTTTGTTTCTCTGCCATATCGATTAAGACCTGATTGTTTGATTTTTTCTTTCCAAGCATAAGCACTTTTTTAATTAAAAATTATTATTTATTGCAAAAAAAGACCTGAGTATCGTAGTTATTAATCATAAAGGTCTTTTAATACAGCTTGTTGCGACTTTGATGCTTGAGTTTGATAGTTCTCAAGAATTTTAATAATAGCATTAAGATCCGTGTTTGCGCCTTTATTACTATAAAGTTGTGCCTGCAATTGGCTAATGAGGCCATTAAGCTCGCTGCTGTTTACGCGGATGCAAAGTTCATCAATAGCGCCAACATTTTTGTGAGTCACCTTTACAGAAAAACTATTTAATGCGGTGTAAAAAGCTTTCACATCGTGTGTTTTAGCGAGCGTTTTAAGCTCATTTAAGCTCGGCTGAGAAATATCACGGTTGTTTGGTTGTAATTTCTCAGTCGTATTTTTAGTAGAACGGGTCATTAAGTAAAAAATTACAGTACCAATCCATAAAATATACCCTAAAGCGGCAACAACTATTAACCAAAGAGGAGTATCACTTTTAGTTTCAATACGTTGTGTGCCTGTCGCTTCATTCGAAATATTTTCAATAGCAGGTAAATTGTTTGGGTTTGATTGTGGGTTTGCCACGGCGGTATTAGGTGCGGTACTACTTGGCGTTACCGTTATAGTGCGCTTTGGCAATGTAGCTACGCTAATACGGTTCATTTTAGTATTAAACCAAGGCAGCTGTATTTCAGGTAAAGTGTAAGTACCTGGTTTTTGCGGCAGTAATGCATACGATGCAGTTTGCTGCGATACAACGCGTCCGTCACGTACTGCATTGTTATTTTCTTTTTTATCAGGGTAGCTGCGTATGCCATCAATGGTAGGCATAGAGATTTCAGGTAATTGCTCTTTTGTAACCCCAAGCGCTGTAAGTGTAATAGTACGTGTTATAGGCGTACCTACTTCTACGGTGTTGTCGTTAGGTTGCCATTCTTCATCAAGACTAACCAGCTCGCTTGGTAACCATGCACCTTTATAGTCACTCGGAATTGGTTTGATTTCTACTTGCTGATCGTCGCCAAGAGCTGATACTTCTAATTGACGATAATTTTGTTGTACTCGTCCTTGAAAAGCGGGGCCTGCAATAGTGTACGCACCACTTTTTTGTGGCTGAATCAAATACTCGCGAGTAATAACAAGGTAGCGTTTACCATCAACAAGCTCATAGCTTTCAGTTTGTTTACCCAATTGGGTTAGCTGAGCATCTTCCATACTTGGTGTGCTTAAGCTACCATCAAGCAGTTCTTTCGCAAGGTAAAGCTTAATAGTGTAAACACCGGCTTCTTGGACAAACAATGAATTACTCGAGAGCGACGTTTTTAAAAATATTTCATTATTTTTATCTGCATCAACTGAGCGTTTTGCCACTTTTAATTTAATAGGCTGTGAGGTTAACCCTGCAACGCTAAATGCAGGAATAGTGTAATCGCCCTCTGCACGGGTCATTAATTTAACCGACCACGTGGTTTGTTTATTAATGCTGCCATTAATAATGTTGGTACGAGAGCTTAAGCTTGTTGGGCCTACCACAAAGTCTTTTAACAGCGATGAGGTGTCTGGTTGCTCGCCTTTAACTGTATCGTCTACGGATATATTAAGCATAAAAAATTCACCCGCTAAAACAGGGTTTTTATCTACGCTGGCTTCTAATTTGGTGGCAGCCCACGAAGGCATCGCACTTAATAGCAATAAACAGCAAAATAATCGCATTACCATGATTTTTCGACTCCTGTAGGGCGACGTTTATATTGTCTTTTTTGGGCTTCTAATTGCATTTTATTCCGTAATAAAATAGCCGGATCGTCCGGGACTTTTCTAAGTAGTTGATTAAGCTGTTGTGCTTTTTCTTTTTCTTCATTAGTGAGCTCACTTGCTTGGGCTTGCATAGCTTGTTGCTGAGCATTTTGTTTTTGCTCATCAGTAGCAGGTTGCTCACTCATTGTTTGTGGCTTACTTTGTTGTTGCTCGTCTTGAGGCTGGTCAGCGTCTTTATTTTGCCCTTGCTCACTTTGTGGCTGAGCTTGCATATCAGGTTCATTTTGCTTGTCTGATTGCTCGCCAGGCTCACCTTGTTGATCTTTTGATTGTTCAGACTCTTTATCTGATTCTTTATCAGATTCTTCATCGCTTGAGCTTTGACTTTCGTTTTCGCCTTTTTCAGAATCGCTTTTATCACCATTTTGTTGCTTATCCTGTTTTGACTCATCAGAATTTTGCCCTTGGTTTTGCTCATCTTTTTTCTGGCTATCATCTTGGTCTTGAGAGTCGTCGCCGTCGCTTTGCTGATCTTGCTGGTTTTGTTGCTCTTGTTGATTGAGTAATTGTTCAACTAAAGCTTGGTTGTCAGTTGCTTGTGTAAAGTCGTCTTGTAAGGTTTGGGCTTGTTTGTAGGCTTCAATGGCGTCCTCAAGCTTGCCAGCTTTGGCGAGGGCATTACCGTAGTTGTATAAACCGCTAGCCGACTTATCATTACTAAACTCATTAAGTGCAGCATCAAAATTACCTTGCTGGTAAAGCGCCGCGCCTTTTAACTCACTCGATTGCGCCTGTGTTGCTGCATCGTATTCTTTATTTTTGTAAGCCTCTAATGCACGTTGATCTGCATTTTGCAAAAGAGTAGGAAGCTCTACGGCATACGCATTTTGCTGCGGTAAAAAGCTAAAGGCTAAAAAAGCCCCCAGCAAGGCAGCGCGTCTAAATAAATACAAACCAAATGGCAGTAATAACAAGAGTCCGTATATACCTGCATCTATTCGCCAAAGTGCGTGGCTTTGTTTTTCGTCTTTCAATAATTCACTCTGTGCATTTGGGGCAAACGTATTTATGTCGTTATTACTAGGCTGGTAACTAGCAAATTTACCACCACTGCTCGATGCTAAATTTTTAAGCTGACTGGCATTGAGAGTAGGTACTACAATTTGGCCGTATCTGTCTTTCAAAAAACCACCTTCAGGTAACTTAATTGGAGCGCCTTGAGCGGTACCCACGCCATATATATTTAATCTATATTGGGTGTTACTGGTAAAGCTACTCACGTCGCTTTGTTCTTGTTGGTCAATACCGTCGGTCACTAAAATAATGTCGCCATCAATATAACCCGCTTGCGTTAATAGCTCTTTGGCCATATCAAGACCGGCTAAAACGTTTGAGCCTTTGTCTGGCATTATTTCAGGGCTTAAGCTTGGAATTAAATTACTAAGTGTTGTGGCGTCGTTTGTTAGTGGCGATATTATATAGGCCGTGCCTGCGTAAGCTACAAGCGCGGTATCACCTTCTTTAAATAGCTCAATCATATCAAGCGCTTTAAAGCGTGATTGCATTAAACGATTTGGTAAAATATCAGTGCTGTACATTGAGTACGACATATCCATAACAATTACACGGGCACTTTTACTTTGAAATACAGGAACTTGTTTTTTCTCAAAGCTAGGCCCAGCACTAAATAAAATGCCAAGGCTGCAAAACAAAGCAACTAACCAAAGTGGCTGGCTGGCTTTAGTGTTTGCTTCGCTCATTATAAATTGTGCTAAATGCGGTGCAATTAGCTGCTCACTAGTCGTTTTTTTATGCTTAATTAAGGCAACAAAAAATAATGCCACAGCAGGTATGAGTAACCATAAAAGAGCAGGGCGAATAAATTCAAAATCCATTAGTTTGGCTCCTTTAATGCACGCAGTGTACTAAGCATTACTTTTAAGCTAATAAGTAAAATAGCGATAAGTAACGGGTAGTAAAATAATGAGCTTTGTGGGCGAAATGTTTGTTCATCAGCGCTAATAGGTTCAAGTTTATCAAGCTCTGCGTAAATTTGTTGAAGGCCTGCTACATCTTTGGCTCTAAAGTATAATCCGCCAGTTTGCTCGGCAATCTTTTTAAGTAAGCTTTCATCTAAATTACTGCCACTAGAGCCACCCATATTAAAGAGGCTAAAGCCGCGCGGATTATCTGAGCCAACGCCAATGGTGTACACTTTAATACCTTCTTCGCGAGCTAGCAGTAGTGCATCTTCTGGGTTTAAATTACCAGCGGTATTTTGTCCGTCGGTTAATAGCACCACAATTCGGTTACTTTCATCTTTATTGGCAAAGCGTTTTACCGAAAGACCCAATGCATCACCAATGGCTGTTGCGCGCCCCACTAAACCAATTTGCGCTTCACTGAGCATTTTACTTACTGTTTTAACGTCGCGCGTGAGGGGGGTTTGTAAAAATGCGGTGTCGCCAAATAATATCAGCCCAAGCCTGTCGCCTTGACGCTGCTCTATAAAATCACTGAGTACGGCTTTTACCATGGTAAGGCGGTCAACATATTGGCCATTGTAAGCCATGTCTTGTTCGGTCATCGAGCCTGATAAGTCAACTGCTAACATTATATCGCGCCCTTCATTTGGTAATGAGATTGGCTCATCTAACCATGTTGGATTGGCAGCGGCAGTAACAAGTAATAACCAAATTATCCATTCGAAAGGATTTAAACGTCGTGCGTGTGGCTCAATGCTTTGGCTGGTTAAATTGTGCTTTGCAAAACTGGGTATACGTAAACGCGTACTGGCATTACTTGCCGCGGGTTTTAATAGTAAAAGTAATAAAGGCAAGGGCAGTAATAAAAATAACCATGGCCAGCTAAATTCAAACATTTACTGACTCCTTTATTTTAAATTGCTTAATACCTTGGCGAAATTTTTCGCACAGTGTTGTATCTTTTTGGCTGGGATTATACAAGCTTAGTATTTCTTGTTCTGTAAAGCTCAAACCGGTGAGTGTATTAAGTGTTGTGCACCATTTAGAGGTAGATTGCGCAGCAAGGCGCTTGTCGTAATATTCAATCACTAAACGTTTTAAAATAATATGCAGTTGCTGAGGATTTTGCTCACTTTGGCTCAATTGTATTGCGTAGCGTTTAGGCTTTTTAAATTTATGTTTTTTGTAAAATATATAAATAGCTGCGCACAGTGCTAAAAACAGCAGTGCAATAATAACCCACCAAGCAGGGGCGAGTGGCCACCAATTAACTTGGCTTGGCGCTATTATATCGTGCAGGCCATCGAGTGGATTGGTTTGCATGGTTATTTTCTCACTAATTGCAGCTCAAGCGGTGTTGCTGCATTGAATGATATTAAATTAAGACCCGATTTAGTTAAGCGATTAAAGCGCGTACTAAATGCTTGCTCAGCATTTTTAGCAAAGCGTTCTCTAAAGCTGTTATCCATTAATGGTAGGGCAAAGTCTTGACCATTTGCATTAACGGTGACTGCTTGCTTAAACGCAGGTAACTGATGCTCAAATGGATCGCTTATATGGCAACCAATCAGCTCGCAGTGGCGGCTTAATATTTCGAGTTGCTTAAAGCTCGCATCATCCAGAGCATTAAAATCAGACACTAAATACACTAAGCTACCTGGTTTTGCTAAATGATTTAGGCGCTTTAGGTTATCGCTAAAGTTGTTAGGGGCTGTTTTATCAATGTTGTTGAGTGCTTGCTGGTGGTTGTCGCATAAATTATGACAAAGCTTAAGGACTGCTTTTTCACGGGCGCTGGGCTTTAACTCCAAATGCGAGTGCTGATTAAACACAATACCGCCAATTCTATCGCCGCGCTGACACGCCGACCATGCAACAAGAGCGCTTATATGCGCAGCTTGCACCGACTTTAACAGTAACTTTGAACCAAACAGCATTGAGTTAGAAAAATCAGTAAATACAAACACAGGGCGCTCTTTTTCTTCTTGAAAGAGCTTTGTGTGAGTCTCGCCGGTACGCGCAGTAACTCGCCAATCAATAGAGCGAATATCGTCACCTTGCTGATAATGTCGCACTTCGGCAAATTCCATTCCTCGGCCTTTGTGCGGTGCAAGGTATTGCCCTGTTAAGGTGTTTTTTATTTTTACCTTAGGGGCAAGTTCAAGCAATTGCGCTTTGGCTTTGTAATACATCAGCTCTTTGAGTGCTAAATTAACACCGTGGCTATGGCTCTGTTTGAGCCATGCTTGGGATTCCAATTGTTTTTGCATAACTTATGGTACGGCTACAAGTTCAACTATACGGCTTATTACTTGATCTTTAGTAATGCCATCGGCTTGGGCTTCGTAACTTAAAATAATGCGATGACGCAGTACGTTATGCACAACAGCTTGAATGTCATCAGGTGCTACAAAGTCACGGCCTTGAAGCCATGCATGAGCACGAGCACATTTATCAAGTGCTATTGTTGCACGCGGACTTGCACCAAATTCAATCCAGCTACCTAGTTGCGCATCTAATTTAGCGCCTTCACGGGTGGCAATAATAAGTTGTACTAAATATTGCTCAAGCGGCTCTGCTAAATAAAGGCCTAGTATCTCTTTACGAGCTGCAAATAAATCGCTTTGACTAATTTTTTGCAATACCGGCTGTTGCTCGTTAAGTGCTTCGCCGCGCGTTAAACGCAGTATATCAAGCTCATGCTCTGCGCCAGGGTAACCAATACTTAGGTGCAGTAAAAAACGATCCAGCTGGGCTTCTGGTAACGGATAAGTCCCTTCTTGCTCTAGCGGGTTTTGTGTTGCCATAACTAAAAACAGCTCGCTAAGCGGATAGGTGTTTTTACCTACGGTAACTTGGCGTTCAGCCATGGCTTCTAATAATGCTGATTGTACTTTGGCTGGTGCACGGTTAATTTCGTCAGCTAAAATTAGGTTATGAAAAAGAGGGCCTTTTTCAAATACAAACTCGCTGGTTTGTTGGCGGTAAATATCGGTACCTGTTACATCAGCCGGTAATAAGTCTGGCGTAAACTGTACGCGCTGAAATGAGCCTTCAATGCCTTTAGCAAGTGCATTAACCGCACGTGTTTTTGCAAGCCCAGGAGGGCCTTCTACTAATAAGTGACCATCAGCTAAAATAGCAATAAGTAGCGCTTGTGTAAGCTCTGGCTGGCCAATGATTTGTGTATCTAAGTACGTTTTTAATTGTGAAAATGCGTTAGCTGCCATAATAAGTGGACTGTCCTCGTCAGCTGGGTTTGTACCTAATAGTGTTAGGTGATAAATACTGACCTATTTATAAGGTTTATAATTGGGTAACTCAAGAGTTAGACTGTATTTTTTAAAATAGTTCGTTATTTTTTAACGATTTTTAGCGTACCACAAAACTTTGTAAATGCGTCTAAAAAAGCCTATTGTGATAGTCGTAATTAAACACTATTTATATAAATTTGTGTTTTTCTATTGGCTTTAGCACACGGGTTGTTTAGAATCGAGGAAAACAAACAGGTCAGACCTGTCAGCGGGAGAGCATAAATGTCTAAGCAAAACATACTAAAAACACCAAAGGGCGACCGTATTGCCATAGTTAGCGGCTTACGTACACCTTTTGCAAAGCAAGCAACAGCGTTTCACCATGTACCTGCACTTGATATGGGTAAATTGGTGGTTAACGAAATGCTTGAACGATTAAATTTCAACAAGTCAGAAATTGATCAACTTGTATTTGGTCAAGTAGTACAAATGCCAGAAGCGCCAAATATTGCACGTGAAATTGTATTGGGCACAGGTATGCCGGTATCGGTTGATGCATATTCTGTATCGCGCGCATGTGCTACCAGCTTTCAGGCTATTGCTAATGTAGCTGAGTCTATTATGGCGGGATCTGTAAGTGTAGGTATTGCAGGCGGCGCAGATTCGTCATCAGTATTGCCAATTGGTGTAAGTAAAAAGCTAGCAGGCAGCTTAGTTGATTTAAATAAAGCGCGTACGCTTGGTCAACGCTTAAAAATATTTTCAAAACTGCGCTTAAAAGATTTATTACCAGTGCCTCCTGCTGTTGCAGAGTACTCAACAGGCCTTTCAATGGGGCAAACTGCTGAGCAAATGGCTAAAACACATAATATTAGCCGTGAAGATCAAGATGCGTTAGCGCATCGTTCTCACTCACTTGCAACGCAAGCATGGGCTGATGGAAAGTTAAAAGATGAAGTAATGACGGCACATTTACCGCCATATAAAAGCTTTATTTCAGAAGATAACAACATTCGTAAAAACTCAACGGTTGAAGGCTACGCCAAGCTTAAACCTGTTTTTGACCGTCAGCACGGTACTGTTACTGCCGCAAATGCAACACCATTAACTGATGGTGCAGCGGCCGTACTTATGATGAGCGAAAGCAAAGCAAAAGCACTTGGCTACGAAATACTAGGTTACGTACGTAGCTTTGCATTTTCGGCAATTGGCGTAGAAAAAGATATGTTAATGGGCCCAGCTCATTCAACGCCTATTGCACTAGATAGAGCGGGTATTACGCTTGCTGATCTAGATTTAATTGAAATGCACGAAGCGTTTGCATCGCAAACACTTGCCAATATGAAAATGTTTGCTTCAGACAAATTTGCACAAGAGCATTTAGGTCGCAGCAAAGCAATTGGCGAAATTAACATGGATAAGTTTAACGTTAACGGCGGCTCTTTAGCATATGGTCACCCATTTGCAGCAACAGGTGCACGCTTAATTACGCAGAGCTTACACGAGCTTAAACGTCGTGGTGGCGGTTTAGCATTAACAACAGCGTGTGCTGCTGGTGGTTTAGGTGCAGCCTTTGTATTGGAGAGCGCGTAATGACAGATTCAGTATTTAATTTAGCGGTAGATGAAAATAAAATCGCCGTGGTAACGATTGATGTGCCGGGTGAGAAAATGAATACCCTGCGCAGCAGTTTTGCCGATGATTTAAAAGTATTACTAGAAGACGCTAAGTCGCAAAATGTAAAGGGCATGGTATTTATAAGCGGAAAAAGCGATAACTTTATTGCTGGCGCCGATGTAAAAATGCTTGATAGCGTTCAAAAGCGTGAAGATGCTTTAGCTATTAGCGAGCTATGCCATAAAGCATTTTTTGATATGACAAAGCTGCCATATACAACAGTTAGTGCAATTCATGGTGCTGCATTAGGTGGTGGTTTAGAGTTTGCTTTAGCGTGTGATTACCGTATTGGTACCGACAGTGATTTAACAAAAATTGGTCTACCAGAAGTGCAACTTGGTTTACTACCTGGTGGCGGCGGTACCCAGCGTTTAACTAAAATTGTCGGCATTCAAAAAGCACTTGAGTGGATGCTAACCGGTAAACAAATTCGTCCTACGCAAGCTAAAAAAGCAGGCGTGCTTGATGATTGCGTACCGCACAGTGTGCTGCTAAAAGTTGCAAAAGAATTTGCGACTAAGAAAAAGCCACAAGCAAAAGAGCCAAAGCTCGACAATATTAGTAAATTATTAGAGTCAAACCCGTTTGGTCGTAACTTTATCTTTAAAAAAGCCAAAGAAAACGTACTTAAAAAAACGGGCGGGCACTACCCAGCACCACTAGCTATTATTAAAGCAGTGCGAGCTAGTGTAGAGCTTGATGAGCTAAAAGCGTATAAAACAGAAGCTGAAAGCTTTGCAACACTTGTAATGAGTGACGAATCTAAAGCGCTTCGCGGTATTTTCTTTGCAACCACTGAAATGAAAAAAGAGTGGCGCAATGATGACGCACCCGCAATAAGCAAAACTGCTGTTTTAGGTGGTGGACTAATGGGCGCAGGCATTGCGCACGTAAGTGCTGTTAAAGCTAAAGTACCGGTACGTATTAAAGATGTAGCAGAGCAGGGCATTAGTAATGCAATGAGCTACACCTATAAAATTTTAGACAAGCGCCTTAAGCGTCGTATTATGTCTAAAGCTGATGTGCAGTTAACAATGAACCGTATTACAGGTACAACTGACTACAGTGGCTTTAAACACATTGATTTAGTAATAGAAGCGGTGTTTGAAGATCTTGCTCTTAAGCAAGGTATGGTTGCAGACGTAGAGCAGCAATGCCAAGCAAATACAATTTTTGCAAGTAACACGTCATCATTACCAATATCGCAAATTGCAGCCCAGGCAGCACGTCCCGAAAATGTAATTGGCTTGCATTACTTTTCACCAGTGGAAAAAATGCCATTAGTGGAAATTATTCCACACGAAGGTACGTCTCAAGAGACCATTGCCCGCGTTGTTAACTTTGCACGTAAGCAAGGCAAAACGCCAATTGTTGTAAAAGACATGGCCGGTTTTTACGTCAACCGTATTTTAGCGCCTTACTTAAACGAAGCTGCTAACTTAATGTTAGCAGGCGAGCCAATTGAAAAGATTGATGCAGCGCTTGTTGAGTTTGGTTTTCCGGTAGGACCGCTGGCTCTACTTGATGAAGTAGGTATTGATATTGGCTCTAAAATTGCCCCAATTCTTGAAAAAGAATTAGGCGAGCGTTTTAAAGGCCCTGATGCATTTATGCGTATGATTGATTCAAAACGCCTTGGCCGTAAATCGGGTCGTGGTTTTTATGAATACGATAAAAAAGGCAAAAAGGTTGATGAGTCAGTTTACGAACTATTGGGTGTTACCCCGGCTCCACGTTTAAACAAGAGCGAAATTGCTAAGCGTTGTGTATCGCAAATGCTTAACGAAGCAGTACGCTGTTTAGATGATGGCATTATTGCCAGCCCACGTGATGGCGATATCGGTGCAATATTTGGTATTGGTTTTCCACCATTTTTAGGTGGCCCGTTTAGATATATGGATAAATTAGGCGCGAGTAAAATAAGCTCTGATATGTCTACATTAGCTAACAGCGATGCTAACTTTGCACCATGTGAATCACTGGTAACAATGGCAAGCTCTGGTGCTACTTTTTATAACGCAACACATGTTGAGGTTGTAGCTCCTGAAGTACAAAGCACTGAGTTACAAGAGCAAAGTGTAACTGAGCCTGAAGTTACCAAAGAGATTGAAGCGAAAGAATAAAGTTTCTGCTATATAAAAAAACCGCATTTAAATGCGGTTTTTTTATAGTTTTTATAAATAAATGAGGAGCTTAATGACATTATTTACACAAAGATTGAGCATGTACCAAATGGAAGAATCTGATTGGCCTCTTTTTCTAGCGCTTCATCGCGATCCTCAAGTCCTTAAGTTTTGTTTTGATATGCCAATGGAGTCACTGGTAAGAAACCGCTTTGAGATACGCTTGCCTAAGTGGAATGCTAAATCACGTCATCCCCTGTGTTTACTCATTATTAATAATCAAACAAAACAACCTGTGGGTGTTACAGGTTTTGCCTATGACGGAGAAACCGCAGAGCTTGGTTATTTATTATTGCCAGAGTATTTTAATAAAGGCTACGCGACAGAATCCCTAAGAGCTGTGATTGACTGGGCTTGGAAAGAATGTGGTATTAGGCAGTTTAAAGCAGTCGTAACGCGTGGCAATATTGGTTCTGAAAAGGTGCTTGGTAAGTGCGGTTTAACCCATACCGATACACTTTTTAAAGTGCATACAATAGGCGAAAAGTTATATGACGATTTAATTTATACGCTTAAGGTGTAGGGTTTTAATGGGCTAGTAGCCTAGCCCAAAAAGTGTTTACAAGTGAAGTGAAATAGCTTTTCGGTCTTTTTCTGGCATGTTTTCTACGACTAAATTAAATGAGTTATCAATCATTCTCTCAATTTCACCTTGTGCAATTGTGCCGTCTAAAATTACTGTGTTCCATAAGCGTTTATTCATATGGTAACCAGGGATCACTGCCGGGAAAATATCACGCAATGATATTGCTTCATCAGGATCGCACTTTAAGTTAAGCCACCAAATAACCTCACCATCATCATTAGTTTGACCGTCATTGCCAATAGCAAGAGTCGCAAACATTTTATGATTCACTTTATATACATCAACCTCTTGCGCAAATGGTTTTGTAACCTGAACAAGTGGTTTTTTAACTAAATACTCATGTACTTTTTTCTGGTCCATGATCCATTCCTTGAAGTCATACTCGGTAAAGCTACCATAGCAGTTTTTTTCACATTTGATTATATGTATTTTAGTATAAATTAAAATTTTACAAGCTAATACAACATGTAGCGTAAAACCAACGTAATTTTAGTTGAACAAAATCCAGTTCGTGGTATGTTTCTGGCAATCAAAAAAATAATAGGAATTCACACATGCCAAAGGCGAGTGATGTTAAAAAAGGTACGGCTATTGACTTCAATGGCCGCGTTTTAGTTGTAAAAGATATTGTGCGCTCTGTGCCGCAAGGTCGTGCTGGTGGTAGTTTATACCGTATGCGTTTATACGATGTGGTAACAGGTGGTAAAGTTGACGAAACATTCAAAGACAGTGACATGCTAACGCTGGCTGATTTAACCCGCCGTGAAGTAATGCTATCGTACATTGATGGTGACGAGTATGTGTTCATGGATAATGAAGATTACACGCCTTACAACTTAAGCAAAGATGCTATTAGCGAAGAAATTTTATTTGTTAATGAAGAAACACAAGGCGTACACGTAATTGTTATTGATGGCGCGCCAGTAGGGCTTGATTTACCGTCAAGTGTTGAACTTGTTGTTGAAGAAACAGACCCATCTATCAAAGGTGCATCTGCGAGTGCTCGTTCAAAACCTGCACGTATGTCAACTGGCTTAAATATTTCTGTGCCAGAGCATATTTCAACAGGTGACCGTATCCGTATTAATACTGTTGAACACAAATTTATGGGCCGTGCTGAAAAGTAACTTGTAATACCAACCTGCATAAATCTTTGATCAATTTAACGAATTAAATTGCACTATAACGTCGTTAAAAGTTTTTTATTTACGACTGCATGGATGCAGGAGGTAGAGCAATGCAGGGAGCAATTGCCGAGAACAACTAGATATAAAAACTTTTGCCTAGTTCTAGCGTAATTTTCTTAACGTTAAATAGACCCCATATATAAGCAGATTGGTATAAATTATAATTTTAAAAGCCGAATCTGTGTTTAACAGGTTCGGCTTTTTTGTGCGCGCGGGGGATTTGTGACTTTAAATTTAATCACGTTAGCGTTAGAATAACCGCCGTATTTTTGAGCAACTTTAAGAGGTGACTTTGTTTATATTTTTACTAAGTATTACATTTATAGCTTTAATGTATTTAGAAGCCATTAAAAAAGGTATGCCAATTAAGCGATGGCTCATTTTAGGCGGTATACTTGGCCCTGTGGCCTGGTGCTTGTTTAATCTACATTATCGTCGTGCTTTAGTTAGAAATGTAGGAATAAATGCATGTATATGGCGCCCTTAATTTATCGACGCCACATTTTTATTTTTTCTAATTAAGCTTGGGGTTGCTTTAGTTTGTTGCTGCTTTAAAAATTCAGTAAATTCACTTTTTGATAGTGGTTTAGAATAGTAATAACCTTGTACTGTTTCGCAATTAAGCTTTTTAAGTATATCAATTTGATGAGCTTGTTCTACACCTTCAGCAACTACATGCAAATCAAGGTTATGTGCAATAGTGACTATTGAGTCGACCATATTACGCCCACGTTCGTTGGTCATGTCATCTATAAATGCTTTATCTACTTTAAGTGTATTAAGCGGAAATTGCTTTAAATACGCTAATGATGAATAACCAGTACCAAAATCATCCATTGCTAAATGAATACCTCGGGCACTTAACGAACGCATAATTGCAATGGCTTCTTTAGGGTCGTCCATTACAGTACCTTCTGTTATTTCAAGCTCTAAAAAGTAAGAAGGTAATTCGTTTTTTTGCAAAATAACGTCAATACGAGAAGTTAAATCGGGGAGGCTAAATTGCTTTGCTGATAAGTTGACAGCTACTCGGCCGCTAAATAAACCGCTATCTAGCCATTCTTTTACGTCTCTGCAGGCTTTATTTAATACCACTTCACCAATTTCAATTATTTGGCCTGTTTCCTCGGCTATGGGTATAAACACGCCTGGGCTAATAATGCCTTTTTTGGGTGTAATAAAGCGCACTAATGCTTCCATTCCTGTTAGCTTGCCTGTGCGAATATTCATTTTTGGTTGGTAGTACACTTCAAAATGGTCTTCTTTTAAACCAAAGCGCATGAGGTTTTCAATTTGCAATCGTTTAACTGCTTGGCGGTTCATCGTGTCGTTAAAAAATAAGTAGCTGTTACCTTTCTTTTTAGCATGATACATGGCGGTATCTGCATTTTTTAAGAGCAGTTCAGGTGTATTACCGTCTTCTGGAAATAATACAATACCTACACTTGAGGTGATTGCCAGTTCGTGGCCAGCCATTTTAAATGGTGTAGCAATGGCGGCTAAAAACTGTTTTGCCATGCGTGTAATTACATGTATGTCGTTAGTGTCAGACATTACCAGAGCAAACTCATCGCCGCCTAAACGATAAAACACATCATCTTCGCGGGTTAGTTTATTTAAGCGCATCGCTAATTTAGCTAATAGGCTGTCACCTAGTTGATGCCCTAACGAGTCATTTATTTTTTTAAAGTTATCTAAATCGAATACAAGCAATGCGTGGTGCGAATTGAGTTTTACTAGTTTATGTAAATCAGTAAAAAATAAATTTCGGTTAGGCAGACTGGTTGTACGATCTCGATTCGATAGATTATGCATTTGCGATTCGGCTTTTTTACGCTCTGTTAAATCGGAATAAACCACGACATAATTGGTTATTTGATTTTGATCGTTTTTAATTTCATCTATAGATATTTCTATAGGCAATAAAACGCGCTCACTATTACGAAGCTTCACTTCTTGTTGGATATGTTCGCGCTCTTTTACTATTTCAATAATTTTTTTTGTATAGCTTGGCTCATACCCAGGTAGGTTAAAATCTTTTCCTAAGTATTGCTCGCGTACGCCACCAAACAAGGTTAAAAAGCTAGGGTTTGTATCAACCAGTTTAAAGTTTTTATCGTAAATTGCTAAGGCATCGGTGAGCGACTCAACACATTTAGCAAAAAGGTTTAGGCGCTCTTCCGTTGATTTTAACTGTGATATATCGCGAACGGTACCTGTCATTCTAAGAGGTGATAAGTTAGCGTCTTTTTCAATTATTTTTCCGCGATCGAGCACCCAATGCCAACGACCAAATGTATCTTTTATCCGGTAAGTGGCTTCAAAAAAAGCAGACTGCTGTGCAAAGTGTACTTTTAACAAGTGCTCAACGTTATTAATATCGTGAGGGTGAATAAGGCCTTTGTTTGGCGGAAACCCCATTAAGGTAGTTGAATCCATTAAGTACTTATCGTTAATACGAATAACTTCGCCTGTTTTTATGTTCCAGTCCCAAAGTGTATCGCCACTACCTTCAACAGTACTTTTAAGGCGTTTTTCAGAAAGATGGAGTTGGCAGCGTGAGCGTCTAAGTTTGTGGATTACAAATAACAGGTAGGGCAAAGCAAACGCTATAATGGCGCTTGCTAGTATAAGTATATTGTCGGAGTTGTAATTAAGTGATGACTCAAAGGCAAAAAGCTCAAATGAGTAAGCAAGTACTACAAGCATGCTTAGCTTTATTATTATTTTTATCATTTTTTTATTACTTCTAATTTACAAATGATAATTTAAAACAAGCTAAACCTAGTGTCAAAGAGATTGAGAGTAAACGGGCATATTTTGAGATTTATTGACTTTTGCCGAGCTTAAAAGCTCATATCTTGGTCTATTATCATCAAATAGGCTTAGTGCATAAACTTTTAGTTCTTTTAGGGTTAGCGCATTTAAGGCATCTAAAAGTCGTTGTTGCATATGAAATTCATGATCTCTATTGCCTATAGCAAGCCATAACCGTTGTGAGCGCAGGCGCAAGTTTTTATCTTTTTCTGCAATATGAGTACTAAGGCCGTGTTTTTGCTGTTGCCAATCGTTTTCATCAAGTGCATCAATGTTATCAAGGTAGTTTTTAATAAAACGGTTATGTCGATGCAATAAAGTTTTTGCATCAAACTTAGGTGACTGCACATAAAATGCTATACCAGCACGCGTATTAAATGGTGCATAACCTGCGCCTACTAAGTAGCCAAGTTGCTGTGTAGTTCGTAATTCATTAAAGTAATCTTGATTAATTAAATGATTTAACGCCATCATTTTTACTTTTTCGGCCACGCAATCCGTTTGCGCTTGATAGTAAATAACCATTGCATGGTCGTTACAAGGAAGCTCTAACTCGTAGCGAGTTACTTTTTTAATTTCAAAAAGAGGGCGTCTTAAATCTTCAATTATGGTTGCGTTTTTTAAGTGATTTGCGACCTTTTTTTGAAAGGCTATTGCATCACTTTGCTGCCAGTTACCATGTAAAAATGATTCAACATGTAGTGCTTTAAAAAAGTCTGTTCTGAACTCATTAAATTGCTGAAAACAGGTGTTTTTTAATGCCGATGCAAGCTCCCCAGGTTGTGGGTTCCAAGGCATTATTTTTGCGCCTAAAATGCTAAATAACTCACTGACTGGTTTGTTTTGGTTGCTATTGCGCCAATGCCTTACAAGCTGTTTTTTATATTCAGCAAAGCGTTTTGCACAGATCTCTACATTAAATAAAGCATCTATTAATTGATCAACAAGCTCTAACTGGCTAGATGAAAGCCCCGCGGTATGTAGAGTTAATCCACCTTGATGCGAGGTTAAGTGGTAGCTAAGTCCCGCAAGTTCTGCTGGATAAAATTGCTCGCCCACACTATCCATAAATAAATCTGTAAATAAGCGGGTGAGTGCCATATGTTTTACATCTTTTACGGCAAAATCAGAATCCATGGCCAAATAAAAATGGCCTTTAGCAACACGAAATGTGTTGTCTTGTTTAAACCAAAAGTCAAAACCGGGTTCTTTTACTAATAACTCGGGTTTTGTTTGTGGTTTTACGACATCAAATAACACCACTTCTTTTGTTAAATAAGGATTAGCTGTAGGTAGCAGCATTTCGCTCAACGGCTTATTTATCTCGCTAAGGGCATCAAGCCAACTAGGTGAAATATGTTCTACTTTATATGGTGTGTTGTACCATGCCGTTTTATGTTCAGGCTCTACATCTGGATGTATAAGTACGATGCGCATATTATGTGGCGTTAACCACTGCATGGCCATTTCGTGGGTCGCTTTTTTAAAGCCTTCCATTAAATAGTCGCCTTGCACGTAGTTTGCTTCATCGTAATGCTGCATATTAATGCTTAAATTACTGACCCAATCAATCAGGCGTGACTTTTCTTGGTTATCGAATGCTATTTGTAATAGATTTTTTTTATCTTGGTATAAGCGTGGCAATTTTTCGGTGTTATCGTTAATTAAGCAAATGTATTCAAACACCATTTCAATAATGTCTTCGAAGTATTCAATACCCTCATCGGTAAGCGCTAAGCTAATATTAAAATCTTTAAAGTTGCTGCCATTAATACCACCGCCAGCAGAAAGTGCATTGATCCAGCCTTGCTCTTTTAAAATAGAATAAAGAGAACCCGCGCCTTCATAGCCAAGTAAGTGGGCAATAAAACTTACTGTTTTATGGCGATAAAAGTCGTCAATATTAGGCATAGCAAAACTTATAATAAGTTTTTGCATATGCTTATGTGGCTCAATATGGAGTATTTTTCCTATGTCTTGTTTGCGATAAAGTGGCTCACTGATCTCTGGCTTTTTAAGGTTTTTGTTGCCGTTAATTGCGCCAAAGTAAGTTTGAGTCCAGCTTTGTAGTGTGTCTAGTGTTTCGTTTGCGCAAATAACTAAAGTCATCCACTGAGCTTGGTACTGGCTATTAAAAAAGTCACGAAGTTCATCACTAATACAGCGCTCTCTGTCAGCTAAGGTTTGTAGGTTTCCTACAGAAAATTTAGCAAATGGATGAGCTGGATTTACCGTTTCTTTGTGGGCTTGATAAATACGGCGACCGTCGTCTTTTATTTTTAGTTTAAACTCGGCTTCAATTGCGTTACGTTCTTTTTCTGTTTCGGCTGAATTTAAAAGAGGCGCAATAAAAAAGCGGCTAAATTGGGTAAGTGCTTGTTCAAATTCTTGATTGTTAATATCAAAAAAGTAACAGGTATGCTCAGTGCCGGTCCACGCATTGGTGTTGCCGCCAGCTTGCGAAACAAAATTATTAAAACTGCCTGAATCTGGGTATTGGTCAGTGCCTAAAAAAAGCATGTGCTCTAAAAAGTGTGCTAGGCCTTGCCTATCAAGAGGGTCGTCAAAATGTCCGGCATTA
This sequence comes from Pseudoalteromonas sp. Z9A4, assembly GCF_011378845.1. Taxonomy (NCBI): domain Bacteria; kingdom Pseudomonadati; phylum Pseudomonadota; class Gammaproteobacteria; order Alteromonadales; family Pseudoalteromonadaceae; genus Pseudoalteromonas; species Pseudoalteromonas sp. Z9A4. The sequence continues at coordinate 134,572 of NZ_WTLA01000004.1, read as the reverse complement.
ACTGCCATTGATGCTGCCGCTTTTGTAGAATCTTTATCTTGCACTAATAGTACTTTTAGACCATTGTCCAGTGTAAAGGCGCGGTATGCTCTGTTATCATTGCGGCTGATATTCAAATGATGCTCCTGAAACTAAACGTTTACTTGTTAACAACAGATGATGGCTTCAGGAAAGCGAAGTACAGCTTAAAGATTTACCTGAATCTCATGAAAGAACTATTTTAGAAATAAATAGATTTATATTGTTAATATAGCTGACAAACGGGCAAACTGGCTACTGTTTTATATTCTTTAATCGGTTGATTTTTTATGAAAACAATCCTAATAATGCGCCACGGCGAAGCAACACCCATGCAGGCTGATGATGCAGGTAGAAATTTAACCCAAGCAGGGCATGAAGAAGCTGAAAAAATGGGCCTTTGGCTCAGTAAAGCACATTACCCTGATGCACTGTTAGTTAGTCCTTACATTCGAGCACAGCAAACAGCTGCAGGTGTGGCTAAAAATAACGTATTTAAATTTAGCGAAACCACGTCTGATATAATTCCCGAAGGCAAACCTCAAATTGCTGCTGACTACATCGAAACACTTATTGCTACTCACCCCCAATGCAATACATGGCTTGTTGTATCACATATGCCTATTGTAAGTTATTTAGTGGACCAATTAAGTCCTGGCAATATGCCCATTTTTAATACGGGTGCTGTTGCTGTTATTAGTTACGATGAGCAAACCCAGCGTAGTAGTTATTTAAGTATAAATGCCCCAGAAAACGTTTAAATATAAATAATTGGGTAAAGTAAAATGACAATAGAACGTTTACAAACAGGTGCGCGCATGAGCCGCATTGTAAAACACAACGGCACTGTGTATTTATGTGGGCAGGTATGCGCCGACGCGCAAAAAGATATCAAAGAACAAACTCAAACTATGCTTGATAAAGTAGAGGCATTGCTTGATGAAGCGGGAAGTTCAAAAGAACATATGCTTAGCGCGACTATTTATGTAAAGAGCATGGAATACTTTGCTGATATGAATGCAGTATGGGATGCATGGGTAACCGAGGGTTATGCACCAGCACGTGCCTGCGTAGAAGCTAAAATGGCACGTGATGCACTGCTTGTTGAAATTTCAGTAGTCGCAGCTTTAAAAGAATAATAGCTTTAATGACTCGCTCCCCCGTTGTACTTATCACAGGCTCTAGTCGAGGTATTGGCGCAGCTACTGCACTATATTTTGCAAAGCATGGTTATGATGTTTGCATTAATTATAAAGCTGATTTAGCTAGTGCGATATTGGTGGCAGAAAAAGTAAAGCGATTAGGCGTTGAGGCTGAAGTAATTCAAGGTGACGTATCACTAGAGGCTGACGTTTTAGCTTTATTTATGCATATAGATAAAGTCTTTGGTCGACTTGATGTACTAATAAATAACGCCGGTATTTTAAAACCACAAATGCCTTTGTTAGATATGAGTGCTGAGCGAATAAACGAAGTTTTGACAACAAATATTACTAGTGCTTTTTTATGTAGTCGTGAAGCAGTAAAGCGAATGGGAAATGGCGGTAGTATTGTTAATGTATCATCGGGGGCCGCTAAAACGGGCTCTCCTAATGAGTACATTGATTATGCAGCATCTAAAGGTGCAATGGACACATTTACTATTGGCTTGGCCAAAGAGGTGGCAAGTAAAGGTATTCGTGTTAACTCTGTTAGACCTGGGCTTATTTACACTGATATGCATAGTGATGGCGGTGAAAAAAATCGAGTCGATCGTCTTAAAAGTAAATTACCCCTTGGCAGAGGCGGTACACCCGAGGAAGTTGCTGCAGCAATTTACTTTTTAGCTTCCAGTGACGCTTCATTCACTACAGGTGGTTTTATTGATGTAGCTGGTGGCTTGTAAGTGTCACCTATTTTGCTGAGTAAGAGACACTATGTTGGACTGTTAAGCTTTGAGGATAAATACCCTTATTCTCAGCTATGGATTGCAAGTTGTCAGTGTTCTTGATTCACTGTTTTTTTGGTTAAAAACGTGGCATGTTCTAAAGCTGTCTTTAACCGTTATATGCAATGTAGAACCATCGCCCGTAGCTGGCGCTGTCCCACCATAGTGAGGGCCTTTTGAGATAGAGCAATTACCCTGATCCCAAAAAATAGCAAGTGCGTTATCATCTGAATTTCGGATTAACCATTGCCAGAAAGTGATACTACCTTGATCTTGAGGGAAAATGGCATCGTCACTGACTATACATTCCGCGTAGCTACTAAGTGATAATAAGCTTAATGAGCATACAATGAGTTTAATCAATTTTATATTAATGGTTTTCATATTTTTCACCTTTGTTGTTGCATTAAGTTGCTAAGTAAAAATAGCAACAATAAACAATTTTAGGTATAAGAGTGGTTCATATGATTTTCAATGAGCTATGTAGTGCATTGCAGAGGCGTTCAATAGAAATATTAAAAGTTGATTCCACTATTGAGATCAACTTTAAGATTGGATTGTATATAAATGAGAGAGGTTAAAAGAAGTCACATAAAATGTAGGCACTATTAACTAAATTTAGCATAATCGCTATTACAGTTTCCTATTGCAGAGCTAGATTGTAACTTTTCACTGGCGGATTTTACTTGAACTCTATCTTCTGCCGCTAAGCTAATTACAGTATTACATAATTGGCAGCAAAACTTTTCTCCTGCACATAAGGCTTCAATACTAATAATAATTTTAGAATGCTGACAGTGAGGACAGTTAATGGTATTTGTTAAATTCATAGTAGTTCCTACATGTTTTAAATAGCGCCTTTATTAAAAGGCGCTTATGAGTTGTTATCCAGGTTTTGTATCCTCATTTTTAGGATTTTTGATCATTATAGGCTGAATAGCTGCCGTATATGCCTGGATTATTGTTGTTACTCCTTCAGGAAGTGGCAACTGTCCAGCATTAACTGCTACGGTGTATTTAGCGGAATTTGACTTTTCGTAGTGCTCTTTATCTGAGGATGATGACTGGCTAGTTGATTTAACGGATCCCTCTACTTTGGCAGAAAATCCCATATAGCTAAAACCAGCTTCAAAGCTACCACTAGCTTCTCCACTCTGGCTATCTGACTTTTCAGTGTCGTGTGAATAAGAGCTTTTCACTTCCATTTCAAAACTAACATCAACATTTTTAACGGCAAGCGAGTTTAACGGTAAAATAGTTAAAATAGGTAAATTTAAAGTAGAGACTGCAGGCGTTGATGACTCACCTGTATCTTGATTAATAACAGGACGAGTAATTTCAAGCTTGACCATAATAGGTCTACGTACACCTCCTTCTTTATCTTTATCATCGATTGGTTGAAAACAAGTTTCTAATAAAAACTGCGTTTGCGTAATTGCCATGTTTGCATTGGCATCAGCTGCTGCATTTAAAGGAGCACCAATTAAAGATTTCATTGGTAAACCTGAAAATTGTTGAGCCATACTTACTAGTGAATTTTCCATTATAGTATCCTTTTTCTAATGTTCGTTTTTTACCCAGGAATTTGCGCCCTAAGTGAACGCTCATAGCCCTCAATAAGTTTTTGAAGGCCTTCAGGAGTTTCACCTCCTTGAAGTTTTATTTCGATTTCCACATTAGAAGTGCTTCTTTCTTGTGATTTAGAAAAAATACCTCTTTGAGTTTGCTTTGGAAATGCGACAAATAATTCGTTTTGATCGTTAGCAGTTACTTCTAGGTTTGCTTTTATGCTAACTTCGTGTATTTTTTGTGAGCTGATTGGTGTCAGAGTTATAATAGGTACATCAACATAGCTGATCTTAGGTCCATTATGGTCCTTATCTGGGAAGGCCATTTGCATTGTTTTGGGCTTAAGTACGCGTCGAATTTGATTATTAGATGCTAGTTTTTCATTGTGGTTTTTGAGAATGTTAAGCGCTGACTCTGTATCATCACTATCGATAAATGTTTTAACTTTTTGAATCGATTCATCATCAAGATCAGTTACGTTTTCAATGGGTATTTCTACAATTTCAAAAAACTTATTGATATGTTTTATACCTTGAGCTTCAACCTCATTAGCGGCTTGCTTAATGCTTGAGTGAAGTTCGTGTATAAGCGATCTAAATTTAATCATCTTTGTATTCCGTTGTGACTTTGTTATGTCAGTTATAGGTATTAAAAGAAGATAAGTTAATAAGAGTTGATCTTATGATTGTTTTGAAATGGCTATCCTTTTCCTTGCTGTCGATATAGTGCGCTGACTAATGCCAAATACTCTGATTAGTTCATCGTTTGCCATGCCGTTTTTTATTGAATTCTCATACGCTATTTTTCTAAGTAAACTAAATATGCCCCACCTATTTGGAATTTCAATATAGCCAGATGAGTCAGCAAGAGAGCAAAGTTTTCGGTAATGAGATTCTGTTAAACTTATCTTTAAACTCATTTCTAATTTTGACTTATGTTTACCTAAGTAAATTTTTTTACCACCGTGCTTTTCTATAAAATCATAAAACTCATTGGCAGTGAATAGTTCTACAAGTTCGGATAAGAAAAAGGGCAGCCTGGCAAGTACTTCAACCTTATAATCTTCATAAAAAATATATAACTCATTCATATGATTTATTTTATTCGTATAAATTGCACCAAAAATTTCGTAATGCATCCTTTGCGACTCCAACTGAAGGGGTACACTTCAAAGACGTTACCTTTAAAGTCTTGTACGGGTTTCTTTATTTGTAGTTTTCAGGAGCTAATAAGGACATAAGAATGATTCATATGAAATTAACATCTTGTTAGTTTTTTCGTTTTAATTGTTTTTTATTTTTTTTGCAGTGCTTTATGATGGGTTTTAGATCGGGGAATGTTTTGTTATATCCTAACTGGTTAAGGTTAGGTATATGTATTTATGGTCAAGTTACTAAAATTAATTTAAAAAGAGTTAAAGCGCATAGTTTTAATTTTGTCACAACAATATAGTCAGCCAAAGTGTAAAACTAATAACACTTAAAATAGTAGAAAGCACGACAGCCCCAGCAAGAGTGGCTTCATGCTGCTTTATTTGATTCGCAATAAGATAAGCATTTACGCCAACAGGGGACGCACTTAAAAGTACCAATACATTAAGTATTTGCGTGTCTAGTTTAAATAGATAAGTACCTACCAATAAAACTAGCGCAGGCAATAAAAATATTTTTAAAATTGATGCTATTAACGCGGGTTGCCAATTTGCAGCTATTTTATAAAAAGCTAAATTTGCACCAAGTACAAATAGCGCACAGGCAATTGCTGGTTTAGCTAATAGCTCCAAACTATTTGCTAAGTCGATGAACAATGTTACTCCTAATATGTTTAATATAAGCCCGCATCCAATACTTAGTACTATTGGGTTTAACACCATACTTTTTCCAAAGTGCGACCACGAAAATTTATCGCTACTGCCTTTAGCTCCTATTAAAAAAGTAAGTGCAAATAACAATGTGCTATGAAAAGTAATGATCATAAACGCAATGGCTATCATCTCTTTGCCAAGCGATGCAATAACAATAGGAATACCCACTAACACCATATTTGAATAGCTAGAAGCAAGTCCAAAGACGCCGTGTTGTTGGTAATTTTTTAAATACTTTTTATTTAAATAAAAGCGATCAATTAAAATACCCACCCCAAACACGCTCAGAACGGGTATGTAAAAACTCAAAAATGCAAAAAGGCTAATGCTTTGCTGTAAGTTAATTTGCGACATATTTAACAATAAAAAAGCAGGCAAACTAATATAAAAAGTAAATTTACTTAAGCCTGCAATATGCTGCTTTTCGAAAAATTTTAATCGGCAACAGCTGTAACCAAACGCAACAATAAAAATGAGCGGAAAAATAATTGAAAAAATATGCACGTAGTTACATCCTAGTAATAGCTAAAGTTAGCGTCTAAATTCATCACTTTGCGGTAAATTAATTAAAATAAGTACAGCGCCTCTTCCACCATATTCGAGAGGGGCTTGGTGCATCGCTATTACGTCAGGGTGCTGTACTAAATACTGCGGTACTTTGTGTTTTAGTACACCGCCACCAATACCATGCACTACACATGCACAATAGTAATGCTGCTTTTTACATTCGTGAATGAGTCCAGCGAGTTCATCTTTAGCAAGTTCTTTATTTAAGCCATGTAAATCTAGCGTCAAATCGGGTGCAAAGTCACCACGGCGAAGCTGTTTAGCTAGGAAGGTATCTTGGCCAGGTTTTACATATTTAACCGTGCCGTGGGTGTCTATATCGGGAATATAAACGTCTGAGAAGAAAAATTCAGATTGAGCCTGCTTTTTTTGCTGGGCAAATTGCTTAGCTTGTGACACCTTAGGCTTTGTATCAAAACGATGAGTATCTTGTTTAAATACTTTGGCGCCTGTGATCGTTTGACGAAATAAGCTTATGTCGTCATTGCTTAGGGACGAATGTGATGGAGTGTCTTTTTTCATAACTATTACCTAAACAAAAAAACGTAAAAACGCAGCGCAAAAGGCGGTACAATACTTAAATGAGGGGCAATTGTAATTTGCCCAGCGCAGATAGGCAATGCAATCGTCTTAAAGACTCAAAACAGTCAGTAAGCTAATACAGGTAAAAATATATGAGCGATTTACAAATAGAAGAAGCAACACTCGAAGAAGCCGTTGCAGAACTGTCAACTTTACATGACTGGTTACGTTGGACTACAAGCCAATTTGCAAGTAGTAGTATATTTTTTGGACACGGTACAGATAACGCATGGGATGAAGCTGTAAGCTTATTACTGCCTGCGCTTAGCTTGCCTGTTGATGCGCCAAAAGAATTAATGCACGCGCGTTTAACAAGCACAGAAAAAAACCGACTTGCGGGTCTTATTGCAGAGCGTATGAATGACTGCACACCAGTCCCTTACTTAACAAACATAGCGTGGTTTGCGGGTATGCCATTTTATGTGGATGAACGTGTACTTATACCTCGCTCACCGTTTGCTGAACTTATTAGTAATCGCTTTACCCCCTGGCTTGAAGAGCCACAATCGGTTAACCGCATATTAGATTTATGTACGGGGTCGGGTTGTATCGCAATCGCACTTGCGCAAGCTTTTGAGCAGGCCCAAGTTGATGCGGTAGATATATCGTATGAAGCGCTTGAAGTCACAGACATAAACATTAACGATTACATGTTAAACGATCGTGTGTTACCCATTCAGTCTGATGTATTTAGCGGTGTGCCAGGTCAAAAATACGACCTAATAGTTGCAAACCCACCGTATGTTGATGCAGAAGATATGGCTGATCTGCCACGTGAATTTCATCATGAACCAGAGCTTGGGCTAGCATCAGGCCACGATGGTTTAGATGTAACCCGTACTATTTTAAGTGAAGCGAGTGAACACTTAACTGATAACGGTTTGTTATTTGTAGAGGTTGGTAACTCTATGGTACATATGGATGCACTGTATCCGGGCGCGCCGTTTGAATGGATTGAATTTGAACAAGGCGGCTTAGGTGTATTTGTAATTAGCAAAAAGCAGCTAGATGAGTATTTTGTAAAATAAGTAAAAAATGAATAGCCAAGCCGTGTGCTTGGCTATTGGTAGTCATTAGGAATGAGGAAAGTTAATGGCAGGTAATAGCATTGGACAGTTATTTAAAGTGTCCACCTTTGGTGAGAGCCACGGCGTTGCATTAGGCGGCGTTGTTGATGGTACTCCCGCAGGTCTTGAAATCACAGAGGCCGACTTACAAATTGATTTAGATCGCCGAAAACCAGGCCAAAGCCGTTATACAACGCAGCGCCGCGAAAGCGATCAAATAAAAATATTAGCAGGCGTTTTTGAAGGTAAAACCACAGGTACTAGCATTGGTTTATTAATTGAAAACACCGATCAACGTTCGCAAGATTACGGCAAAATTAAAGATGTATTTCGCCCAGGTCATGGCGATTACACGTATTGGCATAAGTACGGCCTGCGCGATTATCGTGGTGGCGGTCGTTCGTCTGCACGTGAAACCGCAATACGCGTAGCGGCAGGCGCTATCGCTAAAAAATACTTAAAGCAATTTCATGGTATTGAAGTTAAAGCATGCTTAAGCCAGCTAGGTCCTATTAAGGCGGAAACGTTTGATTGGGATGAAGTTGAAAATAACTTATTCTTCTTCCCTGATGCAAGTAAGCTTGAAGCGCTTGACGAATATATGCGTGACCTTAAAAAGCAAGGTGACTCAGTTGGCGCTAAAGTAAAAGTAGTGGCAAGCAACGTACCTGTAGGTCTTGGTGAGCCAGTATTTGACCGCCTTGACGCCGAACTTGCACACTCATTAATGAGTATTAATGCAGTTAAAGGCGTTGAAATTGGTGATGGCTTTGACGTAGTTGAGCAAAAAGGCTCTGAGCATCGTGACGAGTTAACCCCTGAAGGTTTTACATCAAACCATGCGGGTGGCGTACTTGCCGGTATTTCGACAGGGCAAGACATTATTGCTTCTATTGCGCTAAAGCCAACGTCGAGCATTACCATCCCAGGTAACAGCATTAATACAAGAAACGAAGCGGTAGAGATGATCACTAAAGGTCGTCACGATCCGTGTGTGGGCATTCGTGCCGTGCCTATTGCTGAAGCAATGATGGCCATTACACTGATGGATCATTTACTGCGTCAACGCGGACAAAATCCACATGTAAACCACAAACACGGGCCAATCAACGGCTCTGTGTAAGTATTTATAATTATAAAAAACGCGGATTACCGCGTTTTTTTATGTCTGTAATTTAGTTTAAAGCCTTTCAGGAGTTGTTCAAGTAAGCCCTATATACTGCAAGAAGGAGGGTAGCAATCATGAACGATAATATTAATGAACACTCACAAATAAAAGCCCAAGCTGCAATAGCCCGCTTAGAGCGATTCAGTAAGTTAACTGATAGCAGCATTGGCATTCCTTTTACTAAATTTAATATAGGTTTGGAGGCTGTGATTGGTTTAATTCCCGTTATAGGTGATGCCGCAGGGCTAATTTTATCAAGTTATGTGCTGATAGAAGCCCAGCGTTTAGGTGTGAGTAAACGTATAAAAACTAAGATGATTATCAATATGCTCATAGATTTTGTGGGCGGTTTAGTGCCATTTTTTGGTGATATTTTTGATGCCTTTTTTAAAGCTAACACGCGTAATACACAACTATTAAAAAAGCATTTAAACAAGCAGTTGAGTGAGTAATTAATAGCTTTAAGTAACAGTTAGCAAAGAGACTTTAAACAAAATGTTGTTGGTTGTTAAATCACCTAGTAAGGTAGGAGCGTCTATTCACTTTGGTATCTACAATATGCAATTATTTATCGGTAATAAAAACTACTCTAGCTGGTCATTACGTGCATGGTATTTAATGAGTAAATTTGATGTTGAGTTTAGTGAAACCCAGCTGGTACTCGACACCCCCGACTTTTACAATGAACTAAAAAAGACCTTTGCTTTGCAAAAAGTCCCAGCGTTAATTGATGGCGATTTACAGGTATGGGATTCGCTAGCAATTTGTGAATATATTAACGATGCTTACTTATCAGGCGCTGCATGGCCAAAATATATTACCCAAAGAGCTAAAGCGCGTGCGCTAAGCGCTGAAATGCATTCAGGCTTTATGGCACTGCGCAGTGAAATGCCAATGAATATAAGAGCAACCCGTAAAGTAGACCTATCGAGCGAAGCACTAAAAGACATAGCCCGTATAGACGAGATATTTGCACAGCAACAAGATGTGTTTCCAAATGAGTGGTTTTTTGGTGACTTTAGTATTGCTGATGCCATGTATGTGCCTGTTGTACTGCGCTTAAAAACCTATCAAATTACGTTATCGCCAGAGGCACAGCAATATTGTGACTTTGTTATGCGCTGCCCAGTATTGCAAGCATGGATCACTCAGGCATTAACCGAGACCGACATAGTAGAGTGTGATGAAGCAGGAACGCCTGTATAATTATTGTTTTCTTATATGGCATGTTTTATGCCTTAAAATCATAAGTTTAAACTAGGCAGCTCATGTATCTAAATCACCCAAGGTATGGCAATACACCAATAACTACCAATACCCCAGTGACAATAGAGGCGATAGAGAATGCGCACTGGCGTTACTCGAGCCTTAAATACTTCCCTAATACGGTAATATTGGCTGATATAAAAAAGCAAAACTATGCCATTTATCCTCGGGCACTTTATGTTGATATTGAAGAGAAGTGCGGGACTTGCTCTAAGGCATTTATTTTTTTTGCTCAAGAGCAGTAATATTGGTTTGAAACATTAAGATTTTGGGTCGATTCACACTGTACTCATTGCTTTGAATGCCGTAGACATGCCAGATATATACTAACTCTACGTAAACGGTACGATATGTTAACTAGCTTAGCCAATAAAACCTCAGGTGAAAAAACACAGCGTAAAAAACTTGGTAATACTCTTTACTGTTTAGGTATTATTAAAAATATCAATAAAGTGAAAGATTAGTCCGCTTATATTTTACTATCACGCCTTATTTTTACTTTAGTTGTAAAAGCCCGTACAATTCGTCTCGTTTTTACTGCGCAAAATAGCGCTGCAACCGAGAAAAATTAGCCTAATTTTATGCATCAAATAGCTGATCTAATTTCAATTTTTGAACGCACTTTTTATCAAAGTCATAATACATGTCTGATAAAAGGCAATTTTGAACCTGTGTATTTACCAGCAACAGAGCACGTGCCATATCACCAAGTTGTATTTGCGCATGGTTTTTATGCTAGTGCATTACATGAGGTTGCACACTGGTTGGTTGCAGGCGATGAACGTCGTTTATTAGAAGATTACGGCTATTGGTATTGTCCTGATGGGCGCGACAAACAAAAACAAGCTGAGTTTGAAAACGTAGAAGTAAAGCCTCAAGCTATAGAGTGGTTATTAAGCACCGCAGCAGGGTTTAATTTTAATGTGTCGGTGGATAACTTAAACGGCGAGCAAACATGTCGGTTTGATTTTCAGCAGCGAGTACATGCACGTGTATTATCGTTAATCGAAAATGGCTTTAACTCTCGTACAGAGTCACTTTTAAAAGCACTCTCTGATTTTTATAATACACAGTGGCCATTAACAGCGCAGCAATTTAATTGGCAACATCCGAAGGAGCTTTGTAATGGCGTTTAAATTAGGTTTAATTGTAAACCCAGTAGCGGGTTTAGGCGGAACAGTTGCTTTAAAAGGTAGTGATGGCGCACACACAGCCGCTAAAGCAATCGAATTAGGTGCAGAACCAAAAGCAAATAGCCGAACAAAAGCAGCGCTTGAAGTGCTATTGCCTTATAAAGAACGCTTAACCATTTACACCGTTAACGGTGACATGGGTGAGCAAACAGCAAAAGCCTTGGGCTTTAATGTAGAGGTTGTATACAACTCTGCAGTAATAACAACCCCAGATGACACAGAACAAGCAGCAAAAGTACTTAAAGACTTTGGTGTTGATTTAGTTTTATTTGCTGGAGGCGATGGTACAGCGCGTAATATTTGCCATGCAATAGAGGATACCATTCCCGTACTTGGTATTCCTGCAGGCTGTAAAATTCACTCTGGTGTTTACGCTATTACACCAAAAGCTGCAGGGCGCGTAGTCGAAATGCTGGTTAAGGGGGAGTTAGTTACCTTAGCTGATGCAGATGTAATGGATATAGATGAAGATGCCTTTAGACAAGGCACAGTAAAAGCAAAGCGCTACGGCGAAATGCAAACACCTAGCGAAGTACGCTATATGCAAGCGGTTAAAAATGGCGGCAAAGAAACCGACGAACTCGTACTTGCCGACATTGCTGCGCATATTGTATCGCAAATGGATGAAGACACATTTTATATAATGGGTAGCGGCTCAACGGTTGAGGCCATAATGGAAGAAATGGGACTTGAGAATACGTTGCTTGGCGTTGATTTAATAAAAGATCAAACCTTAGTTGCTCAAGATTTAACGGCTAAGCAATTACTTGAGCTTACTCATGAGCAAAGTACTAAGTTAGTCATTACGCTCATTGGCGGGCAAGGGCATATATTTGGCCGTGGTAATCAGCAATTGAGCCCTGCGCTTATACGCGCAATTGGAAAAGAAAACATTATTGTAGTAGCAACTAAAACAAAACTACAAGCGCTTAATGGTCGCCCCCTTATTTGTGATACAGGCGATGGCGAATTAGATGATGAATTAACGGGTTATATTAAAGTAACCACCGGATTTAACGACCATATTATGTATGCAGTAGGGCACCAAAACCTTGAAAATACAGGTGCTTTGCAAAACCAGGAGATTAATAAATGAGTTTAGTGAACTATATCGATGCAGCCCAGCAGTACTTCGATGATTTAGTAATAAAAGCAACTGACGATGAGTTATTTGCAGGCGGCTATTTACGAGGTCATTTTGATCTTGCAGTTGGTTATGCCGAAGTAGAAAAGCTGACAATCAGTATAGATGAGCTAAACGAAACTGTAGAGCAGAGCTTAGTTAAAGCGTATCGTAATGGTGAGCTTAACGAAGAAGATAAGACATTAGTTGCACGCTTGTGGGAAGAAGTTAAAGCCCTCGCTTAACAGCTCTTTTAGCACAACACACAAACACGACTTGCTTAGCGCGATCGTGTTTTTTATTTTTAGCTTGGTTTTATTTTATGTGCGCGACGCAAAGGCTTACTGTTTATTGGCTTAACATGTGGTAAGCGGGAGTTTATCCCAGACACAAAAAAACCTTGTCACTTTCGTGGCAAGGTTTTTTTATTAAAGAGTCGTTGCTTATTTAGCTGTGAAGCTTACTGGGCGACGTTCTTTACGAGGGCCAGTACGCTTATCACCGCGTTGGCTGTCGTCTTTATCTTTACTGAAGGTGCGCTTTTTGTCACCAGCTGGACGCTCAGAGCGTTCTGCACGTGGCTCAGCAGGGCCTTGATCTTGTGTAATTGTTAAGCCCATAGGACGTTTACAAATAAACACTTTTTGGAAATGATCAAGTACATCTTTAGGCATATTTTGCGGTAATTGAACCGTACTGTGATTGTCGTGTAAACGAATATCACCAATAAACTTGCTTGAGATGTCAGCTTCGTTAGCGATAGCACCAACAATGTTCTTAACCTGAACACCGTGTTCACGACCTACTTCGATACGGTAAGTATCCATAGGGCCTGCATCACGGCTGTTACGTTCGCGAGGTTTACGCTCAGCGCGTTCACCACCACGTTCGCCGCCACGTTCGTTACGACGCCCACGGTCACCACCGCGATCATTGCGGTCGTTACTACGTGGGTTGCGATCGTTACGCTCGTTACGTTCACGAGGTTGAATCTTAACTTCTTCAACTTTAATCGGAGACTGTTGCTGTGCTAAACACAGTAACGCACCCGCTAAGCTTTCAAGAGGAAGGTCAAGTTTTTCAGCCATGTTAGTTGCTACGTCATTGAAGAACATTATATCTTTGTTTTCAAGCGCAATAGTTAATTTTGCTTGTAACGCTTCAATACGTTTTTCTTCAACGATTTTTGCAGTTGGTAATTCAACTTGTGCAATTTCAGACTTCGTATGGCGAATGATATTTTTAAGTAAATAACGTTCGTTATGTTTTACGAATAAAATTGCTTTACCAGTACGACCAGCACGACCTGTACGACCAATACGGTGAACGTAGGCTTCAGAATCTTGTGGAATATCGTAGTTGATAACTAAGCTTAAGCGGTCAACATCTAGACCACGTGCTGCTACATCTGTTGCAATAACAACATTAAGCATGCCGCTTTTTAAGCGTTCTACAGTGCGTTCACGTGCTTGCTGGTTCATGTCACCGTTAAGTGGAGCTGCAGAAAAACCTTCGCGCTCTAATAACTCAGCAAGTTGTACTGTATCGTTACGCGTACGTACGAAAACAATGGCACCTTCATATTGTTCAGCTTCTAAAAAGCGAACAATTGCTTTATTTTTATGTACACTAGCGTTCCAAAAAACCTGCTCTACAGATGATACTGTTGAGTTACGCGCAGAAATATGAACCTGTTCAGGGTTATTCATATAACGGCTACTGATGTTTTGAATTTGCTTAGGCATGGTTGCAGAGAAAAGACATGTTTGCTTTTCACGCGGTGTTTTTTCCATGATGCTTTCTACATCATCGATAAAGCCCATACGTAACATTTCATCGGCTTCATCGAGTACAAGTGCTTGTAAAGCATCAAACTTGATAGTACCACGGTTAATGTGATCGATTAAACGACCAGGTGTTGCAACAATAACCTGTGCGCCACGACGAAGTGCGCTTAATTGGATGCTGTAGCTTTGGCCACCATACAGTGCCAATACTTCAACACCACGAATGTGTTTAGAGAATTGTTCGAATGCTTCAGCAACTTGGATCGCAAGCTCGCGTGTAGGTGCAAGTACAAGGATCTGCGGCTGTTTTACAGACGGGTCAATATTATTTAACAATGGCAGTGCGAATGCTGCGGTTTTACCTGTACCCGTTTGAGCTAGTCCCAGTACGTCCTTTCTTTCTAGCAATAACGGTATACATTGAGCTTGGATTTCAGATGGTGTCTTGTAACCCAACTCTTCAACTGCCTTCAAAATTGCAGGAGAAAGATTTAGAGATTCAAACGTGACTGGTTCTGACATTAATACGCCTCAACGAATTTAAAGAGGCGCGCATTATATAGGATTCGCGAGGCAAATGCTTGTATAAATTGAAACTAATTTGTATGTGTTTGATGTTGGATGAAATTTAACCAGTCCAATGCAGGGTTTATTAAACTGGTTAACATATTTAATACAAAGCTTATTTGTACAAGCCTAGGTTTTCTTTTGCGTAAGCTTCAAATTCGGTAAATCCGCCAATGTGATTTTGGTCTACAAAAATTTGTGGAACAGTAGGGCAAGGCTTACCCGCTGACTTTTCAAGGTCGGCTTTACTAATGCCTTCTTTAATTATGTCGATATAACGAAATTTAAAGTCATCACGTTCATTTGATAATTGCTCAGCAACATCTTTCGCACGAACACAAAATGGACAGCCTTCACGGCCAAAAATTACGGTTAACATAGTTTTCTCCTCAATTTGATTAATATCAGTTTAAATGATTGAAAAATTATTTAAAGCGGAAAAAATCGATTGCACCATTCTAATAAAAACATAAATCATATTATGCATAGCAATATGATTTGCAAAATGCGAATAACAAATCAGAGCCCTGTTCGCCTAATACTTAAGTCTATGAATGCAGGTGTGTTTACAAGAATTAATTTATGGCACATAACTTGATAATCTAGAGTTATACATTGGGTCAACGAGAATACTTTATGAATATCAATAGTCACGTTTTAGAAATTATCCAAGGGGTAATAGGTAAATATTGTGAAACCCAAAGTCGAAATTTCTCTATTACCTTGATCAACAAATTGCAATGTAACTATGTCTGTTTGCAAATTCCGCCTGAGCAAATGATTGCACAATGCGAGGAGTTTCTTATTCCGGCGCTAGCAGCTGTAAAGCAGTGCTTTTTACTTAACCTCGAAGAAAATATTCATGGGGTTAGTATTCACTATCAGGTTGATGATTCTGAACAAGTAAATACGTTGGATTTTCACGGGCTTTTAGTAACTAAAAAATCTGTTAGTTTAGCGCTTGATATTAGACAAAATGTAGACGTTTTAACTGATTGCGAGGCGTTACTCAAAAGCTGTTTAAAAATGTCAGCTGATACTCACTACCGTTTTGGTCTAAATTTTAAATTATTCAATAGCACGCTTAGAGAGTCTGCACAGCTCGAGGATTTACGCCATCTTAGTGGTGACGCATTAATTGATAAATTAAATAGTGACAGCTTAAATACACATATAAAGTTGTGCTCTATTAACGATGTTTATGAGCTGAGCCAAGCTCATAAACTCTCTAAAAAAATATTAGGCTGGCCATTTTTTGATACCGACTTAATTACTATTTTAACAACATTTCACACACAAACACGTTTATCGGTATTAGTTGCAGACGACAGCTTACCGAGCCAAATTGCTACAAAAGTAATGCTTGAAATGCTGGGCTGCTTAGTAACGTGTGCAGAAAATGGTGCTAGTGCATTAACGCTTGCTCAAAATGAGCAATTTGACTTACTACTTTTAGATGAGCGTATGCCAGGAATGTTTGGTAGCGATGTGGCGCAGCAATTAGTTAGGCAAAATACACCTAATAACGATACTCCTAAAGTTATTTTAACGGGGTTAACAGGCGATGAGCAAATAGCTGAGTTATTTGATAAAGGAATTACTCACTATTTACAAAAGCCAGTGACAAAAGCGGTACTTGAGAAATTTATTAAACCTTGGCAGTTAGCCTCTTAAATTGATTAATAAAGAGAGAGTTATGGATAATTTCTCTAAAATAGCATTTATTTTAATTGGTTTTCAAAACAATTTTTTTTGCCAAAAGGCATTTTTTATGACGCGGTTGAAGAGTCATCAAAAATTACTGGCATGGTAAAAAATACACTCTATTTATTGACCTTATGTGCAGAGCAATTTGCTTTAGTTGTTAATACACCCATTCACTTTACGCAAAACTACAGCGAGCTGAAAAATCGAATTGGTATATTAAAAGCCATTGCGGTGGGGGCATTTAAAACGGGTTCGTACGGCGCTCAAACTATTAAGCAGCTAGACCTTTTAGTAATATTATAGAAGTGGTGCTAGGGAAAAGAGGTTTAAATGCTTTTACACATATAGGTTTAGCCGAAAACATTAAAAAACATGGGCCACTAATATAATTTTAGCGGGTACTGTGTCTTCTATCTGTATTGATTCAACTGTGCGCACTGCTGTTGCATTTGGTTCTAATGTCACTATTTTAAGCGTCTGCACACCGAGACGCACTCCTTTTGAACAAACATTCTACTGTGAAAAGGTTCCTCTCTTTATACACGAGTTTGTGAGAGTAATATTTTTATGAAGTATTAGAGAGACCATGAATAATAATGATGAGCTACAAGTTCAAATCCAATATGCACTAGTTGAAAAACTTTCCAATAGTAATCAACGTCAAGCAAAGCTATTAGCTATTTTAGATGAGTGTATTTTTGAGTGTGATAAACATTTAAATCTCACTTACATCAATGAAGCTTGGGAGAAAAAACTAGGTTACTCAAACGATTCATTAATTGGCTCCAATATTACTAAGTTAATGAATTACGATGATATTATGCATTTTGTTGCATATAGCTGTTGTTTACTAGAAGGGAAGCAGGCTCCCAGTGTAGAAATACAAATTAAAAGCAGCACCGGGCTCATGAACTGGTTTGAGTTAAGGTTAGTTTATGACGAAAAAAGCGGCTTTATAGGCTCGTTCTATGACATTCAACGTCATAAAGATTCTCAATTTTTGCTAACGCAACAGCAAAAATATGTTAAACGTTTATCGCTTGTTGCGAGCCATACAAATAACTTAGTAATTATTACAGATAAGTTTGGTGTGATTGAGTGGGTTAACAATAGTTTTGAAGTGCTTACAGGCTACACCTGTGATGAGGTTATAGGCACTAGCCCAGGTCAATTGCTACAAGGGCCAAAAACATGTGAAAAGAGTCGTAAGGTTATGTCTCACGCTGTAAAAAATGGGCTTCCTTTTCAAGTTGAAACTACAAATTACGATAAGAATGGTAACGTTTATTGGGTTGCTATTGATGCAAACCCAGTGCGAGATGATGAAGGTAAAGTAAAGCATTTTATCGCTATAGAAACTAATATTACGCAGCGAGTTAAAGCTGAACAAGCAATGGCAGAGATAGAATATAACTACCACTCTGTTGTAGATAATATTCCTGATATTGTTTTACGCCTTGATACATTTGGCAATTTATTATTTATAAATCAAGCATGGCAACGCGTCTTACATAGCAATGTAGATGAGAGCCTTGGCTTACCTATAATTAAGTTTATAGCAAAAGAAGATGTAGAAAAAATTAGTAACACTCTGCTTGATTATAAACAAGGTAAGCGTGATATACGTCGCTTTGATATACGTTTGATTAATGCACAAGGGATAAATAATTGGGTTGAAATGACACTTACTCCCATTGTGGGTGGCTACGAAAGCGATTTGTTATCTATTGCCGCAACACTTGTTGATATACAAGAACGTATTGAAAGCGAGCAAATATTGCTTGAAGCTAAACATCAGGCAGAAACATTAGCTGAGTCTAAAAGCCGATTTATGGCAAATATTAGCCATGAAATTCGCACGCCATTAAATGCCGTTATTGGCTCTGCAGATATTTTGCATCATACCGGTTTAACTTCTGAGCAAATGCGTTACACACAAATGATTAAAACAAGCTCTGATGCATTACTGAGTGTATTGGACGATGTATTAACGTATTCGCGTTTTGAAGCACAAGCTATAACACTCGATAATCAACCATTTAGTATAGATACGTGTATTGAGGAAGCAGTAGATATTATTACCCAAAGTGCTTTGCAAAAAGGGCTTGAGGTTGTTCTTGATTTTTACCCTGATGTCCCCGCTCAAGTAATTGGTGATCATGCACGTATAAGGCAAATAGCCATTAATTTATTAGCCAATGCGATTAAGTTTACTCAGCAAGGCGTAATAACGGTGACCGTTAGATGTACTTACATTGGAGCCAATAATTTAAATCTTCATTTATCAGTAAAAGACACAGGAATGGGAATCGCAAAAAATAAAATAGAAAGTATGTTTATGCCTTTTATTCAATCAGATAATTCAATTACCCGAAAACATGGTGGTAGTGGCTTAGGCCTTGCGATATGTAAGCAAATTTGTGATGTAGTAGGGGGAGATATTTCGGTTAACTCTGAGCTCAATAAAGGGAGTGAGTTTATCGTTAATTACCCGTTACAAATAGACACAACCGACTCAACATTGAGAGAAGGGTTTGCAGCACGAAGTAAAAAGCCAAGAGTATGGATTGTAGGACATAACCAAATTTTAAAAACCGCGTTGGAGCACACACTCACTCGGTTTTCTATCGCTTTTGATCACTATGAAATATGCCCAGATATCCCTGAGTATGATAGTTTTCCTGATGCAATTGTATTAACTGATCCTCCAATGCTAGCCCAAACACGCGAGTGTATAAATACATATAACTCTCTTAATTCACCGTGTTTACTTATCTTAGACTTATTAGGTGAAAGCTTATTACCGCAAAATCTTAACGACAGAGAGCTTAGGTTAAATGGCCCTTTTAAAGTATCGCATGTACCGCGAGCAATTAGTTTATTGGAAGAGCAGTTATTTCATTTAGATATTATATTTACTAATCGTGAACAAAAAGAAGCCTTAGAAAGCCCTTCAGGGTTAACTCAGTTGAATGGGACCAATGTATTGGTTGCTGAAGATAATACTAATAATCAAATAGTAATAAGACAGTTTTTAGAGCAAAAAGGTTGTCGGGTATATATCGCTAGTGATGGGCAAGAGGCAATAACCAAGGCTAAAAACAATAAAATTGATATTATTTTTATGGATATCCAAATGCCAATACTAGATGGGATCTCTGCAACTAAAGCAATCAGAAAGTTAGGTATAGCCACCCCTATAATAGCGCTCACTGCAAATGCGATTCATGGTGATAAAGAGCGATTTATTGAAGCGGGGATGAATGATTATTTAGCTAAACCAATTGTAAGTGAAATACTTTATTTATTGCTTGATAAATATGCACCAAAACAGGCTATTGAATCTAAGCATTTAAAGCTCATTCGTTTAGCGCAAGTGTGGGAAAAGCTGAGCTGAGCAATGAAGGCTAGGGTCTGTTGAACTTTCAGGGTTAAATTTGCAGCAGTCTGTTTGGCATTTAGGCCAGGCAGAGCGTATGCAGTGTGGTTATTCCCCATAAATGGGCGATAACGAAGCATTAATGCCAAACAGGCGCTGCCGAAAGGGTTCTTCCTAGGGGCTATTTACTCTTTGTTGGTCGGTTTTTACTTATTCTTACATGGATGTAAGCCAGTAGGGGGTAGCGCAGGAGCAGTTACCGAGCCCGCTAGGTTACAAACCACGCGCCGCGATTAAACCGCCTCTAGTTTGAACAAATTTCAATCCGCAAAGATCAACAGACCCTAATATAAAAAATGGGTTTGTGATGCATAAAACTTGATAAACGAAAAAATTAACCTAGTATTTTAGGAGTAAGTTAAATTTATTTTTTAGTATTTAATGAGTGTTTTTATTATAGTTTTTCAATTTGATTCGCAAATTGCAATTCAAAATAAAAATACAACGTTACAAATTATTTTTGGATTCTAAATTACATTTTTAATTTTTTTAATACTTTGATTTTGTTGTTTATTTTATCTTTCGTTTGTTTTTGTTTAGTTGGCACGGCTTTCGCAACATATTAAATATCAAATCAAGACAATTTAGTTAAATTTTTAAGAGGTGCAATATGCAAACAAATACAAAAGCCGAACAACAACCTAAAAGTAATAATTGGGTACTTACACCTGAAATCATGGTTTTGTCTATTTTGCTTGTAGCTACCTTAGTAATAGGTATTACAGTTCTGCGCGGTAGTGATTCTGTAGAGCCGTTAACGGACATACAGCCGATTACCTTTACACAAGCTGATGTTGAAAATGCACAGTCGATGAGTAATACATTTGACTCGCAAAATACTAACTATGCACAACATGTAACAGCCCCTAAAAACGAAAATAACGACACTCTTTCAAACTAGAGACTTTTGCGCAGGTAACTATTTATTGTTGCCTGCGTTTTTTTATGTTTCCTACCACCGTTTTAACTTTTTATCCCTAGCTTTAAAATTACGTGTACGCTTTTTAATTCAAGCTGTGCGTAACCTAATTAGTTTATCAAGCCTTTCTTTATACTTATTTTCAATTACTAATCCTTACTTTTAGCCAACAATTATTAACTGGTTTCTCTGTGCTGTTTGGGCTTGAGTAAGCTCTCATTTATTAATTTAGGTGCATTGTAAATTGAATTGCAAAATGCAAATAAAATGGAAAAATTTAAACACTCAAATAACTAAACTTAACCTTTTGAATTTACTGTTTTTATTTTTACGCTTTTACTTTTTAAATGGTCTGTAACTTGCTCTTGATTACATAAGTCACTAAGAGTGAGAATCGGAGCAAAACATGAATGCATTTAAGTACCTAGAATCAGAAAGCACAGTCAATCTCGCAAGATGGCATGAGTTAGAGAGAATCATGTCGGATGCAATGCAAAATAATTATTTTAAAATGGTTTATCAACCGCTTGTATCATTAGGAACGGGTAAGTTGGTCGGCTTTGAATCGCTAATAAGGTGCCAATCACCGCGCTTTGGTATCGTAGGCCCTGATGAGTTTATCCCTCATGTAGAGCAATCAGGAATGATTTTAGAATTAGGTGACTGGATTTTTGAGCAATGTTTGTCTGATTTAAAGCAGATGCGACATTTTGGTATGACAGATATTGCTGTTTCTTTAAATATTTCACCGGTACAAATTTTAGATGGTGATGTGTTTTCAAAAGTAATGGTTTTGCTAGAAAAGTACCAAATACCACCACAGGCTATTAAAGTAGAATTAACAGAAACAGCGCTCATTCATAGTCCTGATAAAATAGCTAAGGCGTTTGAAAACTTCCATAAAGAAGGCGTAAAGGTGTGGATTGATGATTTTGGCACTGGGTATGCGTCTTTAGGTCTACTTCGTCAATTTGATATTGATGGTTTAAAAATTGATCGCAGTTTTGTAAGTGGTATTGCAACTAATAATGAAGACTTTACGTTATGTAGTGCAATTATTGCGATGGCTCAGCGATTGGGCTTACAAACTGTAGCAGAAGGCATTGAAGAGAATGAGCAATTACAAATATTAGAACAACTTGGTTGTGATATTGCTCAGGGGTACTTGCTCGATAAGCCGCAAACATTAACAAAAAGTATTGATACCTGGGCTCTATGATTGTTTATATTCATTTTGATTTGCAAAATGCAAAAAATAAATTACTCTTAAACTACAACTATTACATTTTACTAGTGTACGAAGCTTTAACTTACACAAAGGTCATCTATGCCTATATCAGAGCAGTTTATCGATAAAAGTATTACAGATCTAAACGTTTTAATTCAACTTGAAAAGGATGTTGGAATAAGTGTTTTAGCCCGATTAGTAAACTTATTTATCGATGAATTAGTTACTATGGCAAACCAATTAGATACGGCAATTAGTAATGCAGATATTATAAAAATTAGAGAAATAATGCATGTTTTGAAAAACTCGGCTGCTTTATATGGAGCCGCTCCTCTAGCTGCATTGGCAACACAGTTACACGATTCACCACCACCAACTACAGAAGAAAATTTGCACGCAGCGCTTGTTATTAAGCATAACGTGGATAAAACCCGAGATGCATATCAAATAATGAGTAAGAGTATAGCTATCTAGGAGAAAGCCGTGTCAGATACAATGGGTAAAGGCCTTGTTTATATTGTTGAGGATAGCATCGCAAGTGGTGCTTTGTACGCAAGTCAGCTAGAGCAAGTAGGTTTTGAATGTAAGCATTTCGCAGATGGATATTCTGCTTTGGTCGGTATTAAAGAAAAAATGCCTGCGGTGATAGTACAAGATGTATGCTTGCCTGATATAAGTGGGCTTGAAGTTTTACAATTTGTAAATAAACAAAAAAATCCTGCTAATGTAGTCATGATCACCTCAAATAGTTCTATTGATATTGCAGTGGAAGCTATGCGTTTAGGTGGCTTCGATTTTTTAGAAAAACCCTTCACAAGTCAGCGACTTATTAGCTCAGTAGAAAGCGCGTTAACACCCAAAGAGCAAACTAAAGTACAACCTTTGGTTGAAAGCAATGATAAAAGCCAAGATTTTGTTGGTGAATCTCTCGCAATGAAAACCGTTTTTAGATTGCTAGATAGCGCAGCTAGAAGCAAAGCATGCGTATTTATTACAGGTGAAAGTGGAACCGGTAAAGAAGTTTGTGCACAAACCCTTCATGATGCAAGCCCCAGAAATAAAGGGCCATTTATTGCTATAAACTGTGCTGCGATCCCTGCAGAGTTATTTGAATCAGAATTTTTTGGTCATGTTAAAGGTGCGTTTAGTGGGGCGTTAAGCGATCGAAAGGGCGCTGTTGAAGTGGCTAACGGCGGTACGCTATTTCTAGATGAATTATGTGAAATGGAGCATAACTTACAAGCTAAGTTATTACGCTTTTTACAAACCGGCATATTTAGCAAGGTTGGTAGCAGCGAAGTATTACACAGCGATGTTCGCTTGGTATGTGCAACCAACAGAAATCCAATAATAGAGGTAGCAGAAGGGCGCTTTAGAGAAGATTTATATTATCGTTTAAATGTTATCCCCGTAAAGCTACCCCCTCTAAGAGAACGCGGAAACGATATCTTACTGCTCGCTGAGTATATTTTAAAACAAAAAAGCGATAGTAACGCTAAACATTTTATTGGCTTTTCTGATGAAGTTAAGACGCTTTTTTGTAATTACGATTGGCCAGGAAATATACGCGAACTGCAAAATGTAATTGAAAATACAGTCGTTATTAATGATGCCGATGTAATAGAAAAAGATATGCTACCAAATTCATTTGGTCTAGGCGCTGTAAAACACTCTAGCTCAGCTAAGTCAATTCACAATACAAACGATCAGAGTGTTCAATTATCTCCTATGTCGGTTCACGATATAGAACCTTTATGGCAAGTTGAAAAAAGGGCTATTGAAAACGCAATCAAAAGCTGCGAAGACAACATTCCTCTTGCTGCTGCTTATTTAGGGGTAAGTGCATCTACCATTTATAGAAAAATAAAGGGATGGTCTTAAAGCTTTAATAGATTTTTAATTACAATTTTAGGTTGAATTAATAAAAGTTACCCTAAACTCTATGTGTAAGGGCAAAATTAATTTTTAATCTGAAATAGTAAAAGGAGATCGCAATGAGTAACACTAGTTTAAAACCTGCGGATATTATGCCATCACTAGTAGTGAGTGATGTTGATGGGAAAAAGGTAGATTTAGTTGACAGGATAAGTGACTCCCCGTGGAAAATGATTGTTGTTTATCGAGGCCAGCACTGCCCTAAATGTACTGCGCAACTCAACGAGCTTGCCAAAATTCATGAAGACTTTAAAGAGGCTGGAGTTGAAGTGGTTGCAGTAAGTGGTGATAGCCATGAGCAGCTTAATAAACATCTTGAAAAAATAGATATTAACTTCCCAATTTACTATGGTTTAACAATCGAACAAATGACTGATTTAGGGCTACATATTAGCGAGCCTCGCAGTGGTGCAGAAACTGATCATCCATTTGCTGAACCAGGAATTTATGTGCTTAATGAAAAAAATCAGCTTCAAATGGTAGATATATCAAACAGCCCGTTTGTTCGTCCTGATTTAGAGCAACTGCTAGGTGGGATTAAGTTTTCAAGAGAAAACGACTATCCAATCCGAGGCACATTTATTAAATAGTATTCACTTTACATGGTTTCAAAAAAGGCACTCTTCAGTGCCTTTTTTATTTATTTTTAATAAATTTACTTGAAAACAATTTTACCGTCCATATGTAGTTAAGTAGGACGCCTTATGGGTCCTAAATTAAAATTAAACAATTGAAATTTATATTATTAATTAAACTTTGCTTGAGCTTGTTCAATAGAAAAGCACATGCAAAATATCGCTTAAATATGAGGATATTATTATGCGTACAGTAGACTTGTCACCACTTTATCGTTCATTTATCGGCTTCGAACATTTAGCATCACTTATGGATGCGGCAGCTAATACAGACAAGCAGCCGAGTTTTCCTCCTTACAATATAGAAGCACTCGATAAAGACAAATACAGAATCACTATGGCCATTGCCGGTTTTAGTGATAGTGAATTGACCATTGAGTCAGAAAACAACACATTAAAAGTTGCAGGTATTAAAGCTAATAAAGATGAAAATAATGAACGTAAGTTTATTCATCAAGGTATAGCAGAGCGTAACTTTGAACGTAAGTTTCAGCTTGGAGACCATGTAAAAGTACTTGGTGCCGATTTAGCTAACGGCTTATTGAGCATAGAGTTACAGCGTGAAATTCCTGAAGCACTTAAACCACGTAAAATAGAAATTGGTAATAGCAATCTAATAGAAGGTAAATAGTCTTCTAAAGTACATATTCCCCTGATTATTTAGCCGCCTCATTTGAGGCGGTTTTTTTACTTAAAGCGCTTCTAAATTATTAAGGTAGTAGGTTGCCTGTTGCAGCGTTTGTTCTTGAAGTGTTTTATCTTGTTTATCCCAGTTTTTATATACCATACCAATACGTGGATTCTTCTCTAGCCTGTCTCTGTGTCTATTCATGAAATGCCAATACAAGCTATTTAGCGGGCAGGCCTTATCTCCTACTTTTTGTTTAACATCGTACTGACAGCTTTTGCAGTAATCGCTCATTTTATTAATGTAGTTACCGCTTGCAGCATAGGGTTTTGTTGCAATTATTCCATCATCGGCAAACTGGCTCATGCCTCGAGTGTTGGGCATTTCTACCCATTCTATGGCATCTATATAAACGCCTAAGTACCAGTTGTCTACGTCATCAGGGTTAATACCTGTAAGCATGCAAAAGTTCCCAATAACCATTAGACGCTGAATATGATGGGCATAAGCGGTTTCAAGGCTTTGTTTGAGTGAGTGGCTTAGACAATTCATTTTTGTAGAGCTGTTCCAAAAATAAGATGGCAGTTTATTTTTGGCTTGTAATTGATTTTTAACTGCGTAGTCGGGCATGTTAATCCAATAAATGGCACGCACATACTCTCTCCAGCCTAATATTTGCCTAGTAAAGCCCTCTACTTGCGAGAGGGATATTTCATTAGGTCTTTGTTCGTATTCGCTTATTACACGTTTGATTACATATAACGGGTGGAGTATTTTTGCGTTTAGGGCAAACGATAAACGGCTATGGTACAGGCTGGTATTGTTTTTACTTTGATCTGTCATCGCATCTTGAAAGTGACCAAAGCGACTAAGTAAGTGCTCACAAAAGTATTCAAGAGATTCAATCGCTTGTTTACGCGTTGTTGGCCACTCCAGTGAATGTTGATTTATTTCACCCAAATAAGCGACGTTGTGTTTATTTAAACGAGAAATAATGCTGCTAACATCAGTATTGAATAACTTAGGCTCTGGGATGTCGGCTAAGTCTTTTTTGGAAAATTTATTACGATTATTACTATCAAAATTCCATTTGCCACCAGTTGGCTTAGCATCATCAATTAATATATTAAATTGCTTACGCATAGCACGATAAAAGTGCTCCATTGTTACATGCTTGTTTTTTGTAAAGCGTGTTTTTATATCGGTGAACGGTAATAAAAAGTGTTCAGCATCTGTAGCAATTACATTTAATGAGCTATCACTTTTAAACTTAGCTAATTGAGATTTTAGCCTAAACTCGTCAGGGTATTGATATTCAATAGAGTCGCATTGGTATTTATCGGCAACTCGCTTGAGTAATTCAATCAAGTCTTTGTCGTCATCGGTATCATCAAGTGTTAAATGCAAAACATTAAAACCTGCCGTGTTTAATGCAGTTGCAAAGTTTTCCATAGCATTAAAAAAAGCACACAGTTTTTGAATGTGATGTTTAACGTAGTCAGTTTCTTGTTTTAGCTCTGCGATGAGATAAAGCGTATCGTCGTCTTTTTGTTTGTACCATGAATGAGATGGGTTTAGCTGATCGCCCAGTATTAGTCTGAGTGTTTTGTGATGGGTCATAGTAAAGCCAAATTTTTTTATACGGACGTATTTAATTAAAGGATCGTTTTACTATTTAACTAGGAGTGAATAGAGCAAAAAGGCTTAACCGATTATCAAGGCAATAAAGGCGTGTTGGATCATGGTGTGCAAATGAGTTTAATTAATGGGGAGGTTAAGTAAGTTAAATTGCCACCCCTAAAAATTGTATATTTAAATTTTATTACTTTGCTTTTGCTGCATTTTTTGTTGTAACGAAATCACATTAGATACATTAAATAGAATATTGCTGGCAAAGTTTTCAAAATATTTAAGGGCTTTTTTCCAAGCGAGCTGGCTCTCAGGAGTAAAGTGCTTACCAAGGTGCTCCTTAAGGGTCTCGTAAAACGCATCAGATAATAGTGCAATGTCATTTTGTGAAACACTGCTTTTTTTTAGGTACATTAAATGATGTGCTAAAAAAGGAGCTACCGATGCTGGCTTATCTAAATGTTTAACAATTCGTTCTAACACACAAAAAAGGGTAAAACTCTTTTCGTTAAATTGTAAGGCTGTTGGGTAATTCATTTCAATGCTAGATTCAGCCAATTTACTGTGAAATCGAGCCGTGAATGCATGAAAATTTGGCTTAATAATTGTTAAGTTATTTAACAATGCTGATTGTTGTTGGTTCATTTTTTATCTCGATGCAGTGAGTAATAACTATTATTATTAAGTGTTATAAAATTGATTATAGCGGGCAGTTGAAATTCTGCACGTTTTTTTAGTGTTAAAGTATGGGTTTCAGTTATATCAATTTAGTTTCTGGTAAATTGTAAGGATCTAGAGGGTAATAAGGTTGCTCAAATTTAGTTTGCTTGATTTCTGCTCAAAAGTAGTAAGCTGTGATATTTAATAATTTAGAGACAAGCATATTATAAAATTGATTGATTACTTATGTTACTTATATATACATTAAATTAGCATCTTGACGAATTGGAAATTTTATAAACTAATTGCGTATTATAGTTGCTAATCATCCCGTACATCCTTATAATAGCTGCCATTGTTTAGCATGTTGTAAAACAGCTAACAGCGATATTAAATTTAAAGTTTGATATCTATTGGCGCGGGATGGAGCAGTCTGGTAGCTCGTCGGGCTCATAACCCGAAGGTCGTCGGTTCAAATCCGGCTCCCGCAACCAATTCTACTAGTAGGTATTACCTTACTAATTTATATCGCGCATTCTAAGTAATGCGCGTTTTGCGTTTTAGACTATGTAGTTTAATTAGGTCAGTTTACTGACTCGCAACCAAGCTTGGCCCTAGGCCACACAGTTTTATGCTTTATTGGTGTGACGCCCCGCTTGGTTCGGGGCGTTGTTGTATCTGCACCTTGCGATTTGTGGCAATTGTCATCAAATTAAAACTTAAACTCAGTATTTTAGGGCTATAAGCCCTTTTTTTGTTTGTATGGAGGATTTTCGTGACAAAACTTGAACAAGATTTAGTAACCATGTTAACGCCTGCGGTAGAAATGTTAGGCTTTGAATTGCATGGTCTTGAATTTGTGCAAGCGGGTCGCCATTCTACCTTGAGAGTATATATTGCTCATGAGGATGGGATCTCAGTTGATAACTGTGCGGATGCAAGTCGCCAAATTAGTGCGATTTTAGACGTCGAAGACCCAATTACAAATGAATATGATTTGGAAGTATCGTCTCCTGGTGTTGATCGTCTATTATTCAAACAAGATCACTACGAGCAGGCGCAAGGAGAGGAAGTACGCGTGCGTACTAAACTTCCACAGGATGGTCGTCGTAATTTTAAAGGCGACTTAGTAGCAGTTAGCAGCGATATGATCACACTATCTAGCGATGGTGCAGAGCATCTGATCATGCTTAGTAACATCGAACGTGCGAATTTAATCGCGAAGTTTTAAATTCGAGTGCGAAGGAATAGGGCAAGCGAGGCATTACCCATGGCAAAAGAGATATTATTGGTTGCTGAAGCCGTTTCCAATGAGAAAGCGGTTCCAAAAGAAAAGATTTTTGAAGCTCTAGAGTTCGCTTTAGCGACAGCTACAAAGAAAAAACACGATGGCGAAATTGAAGTACGCGTAGCAATTGACCGTAAAACCGGTGATTACGATACGTTCCGTCGTTGGCAGATTGCCGCTGTATTAGAAGATGGTTCTTTAGAGAACCCATACAGCGAAATCACTCTAGAAGCAGCACAGGTTGAAGAACCTGATTTGCAAATGGGTGATTATGTTGAAGAGCAAATCGACTCAATCAAATTTGACCGTATTACAACACAAATGGCTAAGCAAGTTATCGTACAAAAAGTACGTGAAGCTGAGCGCGCTTTAGTTGTTGAAGCATACAAAGATCAAGAAGGCGAGCTGGTAACGGGTGTTGTTAAAAAAGCAACTCGCGATGCAATCGTACTTGATTTAGGTAACAACGCAGAAGCGGTAATTTACCGTGATGACATGTTACCACGTGAAAACTTCCGCCCGGGTGACCGTATCCGTGGTCTTTTATATGAAGTTAAGCCTGAAGCACGCGGTGCACAATTATTTGTAACGCGCTCTAAACCTGAAATGCTAATGGAATTATTCCGCATTGAGGTGCCAGAAATTGGCGAAGAGATGATTGAATTACGTGCCGCTGCACGTGATCCAGGTTCACGCGCTAAAATTGCTGTTAAATCTAACGACAAACGCATTGACCCAATTGGTGCATGTGTTGGTATGCGTGGCGCACGAGTTCAGGCTGTATCGTCAGAACTTGGCGGTGAGCGTGTTGATATCGTACTTTACGATGACAACCCGGCACAATTTGTTATCAATGCAATGGCGCCAGCAGAAGTTGCTTCAATCGTAATGGATGAAGACACTCACTCAATGGATATCGCTGTAGAAGCAGATAACCTAGCGCAAGCAATTGGTCGTAATGGTCAAAACGTTCGTTTAGCAAGTCAGTTAACTGGCTGGGAACTAAACGTAATGACTGTTGAAGACATGCGTACTAAAAATGAAGCTGAATCTGATAAGTTACTTAACTTATTCACTGAAAATTTAGAAATTGATGATGAGTTTGCATCATTACTTATCAACGAAGGTTTCTCGACACTTGAAGAAGTGGCGTATGTACCAGCGTCTGAATTTTTAGAAATTGATGGTCTTGATGAAGAGACTGTAGATTTACTGCGCTCACGCGCAAAAGATGCATTGACAACTAAAGCACTTAAAACGGAAGAAAGCTTAGATGGCGCAGAGCCAGCTGAAGACTTACTTGCGCTTGAAGGCTTAGAGCGTCACTTAGCATTTGTTATGGCAAGCAAGGGTGTTGTTACACTTGAAGACTTGGCAGAACAAGGTATTGACGAATTAGTTGATATCACAGAACTTTCATCTGAAAAAGCGGGTGAACTGATTATGGCTGCACGAAACATTTGTTGGTTTGCAGACGAGTAATTTATTAACGGAGGTATTACACACTATGGCAGAAGTAAATGTTGAAAAACTAGCCGGCGATATAGGTACGACTGTTGATAAATTGCTACAGCAGTTTTCACAAGCAGGTATCACTAAGCAAGCAACTGATAACGTAACAGAAGCCGAAAAAGCAACGTTACTTGATCATTTAAGCAAGCATCATGGCGGTACAGGTTCAGATGGCCCAGCGCGTATGACTTTACAACGTAAGAGCAAAAGCACTTTAAGTGTTACGGGCTCTACTGGTAAAGCAAAAGATGTTCAAGTTGAAGTTCGCAAAACACGTACTTACGTGAAGAAAAGCGCAATGGAACAAGAACAAGAGCAAGCTCGCTTAGCTGCTGAAGAAAAAGTGCGTCTTGAAGAGCAGCAAAAAGCTGACCAAGAAGCCGCAGAATTAAAAGCGAAACAAGAGGCAGAACGCAAAGCGAAAGAAGAAGCCGACCGTAAAGCCAAAGAAGAAGCTAAACGCAAAGCTGATGCAGAGCGTAAAGCGAAACAAAAGCAGATGACCCCAGAGCAAAGTGCTAAGTCTGAGAAAGATCGCATAGAAGCTGAGCGTCTGCAAAAAGAAGCAGAAGAGGCCGCATTGAAGAAAGCTGAAGAAGAAGCGAAACGTCAAGCAGAAGAAGCAAGAAAGCTAGCTGAAGAAAACTCGGCACGCTGGAAGAAAGAAGAAGAAGAACGTAAGAAACGCGAAGAAACAGCGGATCACCATCTTACGACTTCTACTTATGCACGTGAAGCAGAAGATGTTGCCGATGCTCGTGATGAGCAAGGTACACGCCGTGCTAAGAAAAAGAAAAAAGCGCCAGCAAAAGATAAATTTGCAGCGTCAAGAGGCCGTAACAAGTCTAAGTTAAAAGCACCTGCATCATTACAACATGGTTTCCAAAAACCAACTGTTGATGTTAAAAATGAAGTGCGTATTAGCGAAACAATTACAGTAGCTGAGCTTGCATCACGCATGGCCGTTAAAGGCGCTGAAGTTGTTAAAACAATGATGAAAATGGGTGACATGGTTACTATTAACCAAGTGATTGACCAAGAAGCTGCACAATTAGTTGCAGAAGAAATGGGTCACAAGGTTATCATTGTTAAAGAAAACGAATTAGAGCAAACAGTACTTAATGACCGCCACGAAGATGGTAAGTCAGAGCCTCGTGCTCCAGTAGTAACTGTAATGGGTCACGTTGACCATGGTAAAACATCTACGCTTGATTATATTCGTTCTGCGAAGGTTGCTTCTGGCGAAGCCGGTGGTATTACACAGCACATTGGTGCATACCACGTAGACGTAAATGGTCACATGATCACGTTCTTAGATACTCCAGGGCATGCTGCATTTACTTCAATGCGTGCTCGTGGTGCTAAAGCGACTGATATCGTAATCCTAGTGGTTGCAGCAGATGATGGCGTTATGCCACAAACTAAAGAAGCGGTACAGCATGCTCGTGCAGCTGGCGTTCCTTTAATCATCGCAGTAAACAAAATGGATAAAGAAGGTGCAGATCCAGATCGCGTTAAAAACGAACTTGCTGTACTAGACGTTATCCCAGAAGAGTGGGGCGGCGATACGCAGTACGTTCATATCTCAGCTAAAACTGGCTTAGGTATTGACGACCTTCTTGAAGCAGTATTGAACCAATCTGAACTTTTAGAGCTTTCGGCACCTACTGTAGGTATGGCGGCTGGTGTTGTTATTGAATCTCGTCTTGATAAAGGCCGTGGTCCAGTAGCATCAGTACTTGTTCAATCTGGTACGCTTAACCAAGGTGACATTGTATTATGTGGTCTTGAGTATGGCCGTGTTCGTGCAATGCGCGATGAAAACGGCAAAGACATTAAGTCAGCTGGTCCATCTATCCCAGTTGAGATTTTAGGTCTTTCTGGTATTCCAGCTGCAGGCGACGAAGCGACTGTAGTTAAAGATGAGCGTAAAGCGCGTGAAGTTGCTTTATACCGTCAAGGTAAGTTCCGCGATGTTAAACTAGCACGTCAGCAAAAAGCTAAGCTTGAAAACATGTTTACTAACATGACTGAAGGCGATGTTTCTGAAGTTAACGTGGTACTTAAAGCAGACGTTCAAGGTTCTATCGAAGCAATCTCTGATTCACTAACTAAACTTTCTACTGATGAAGTGAAAGTGAAGATTGTTGGTTCAGGTGTTGGTGGTATTACCGAAACTGATGCAACACTCGCTGCAGCGTCTAACGCAATTGTAGTTGGCTTTAACGTTCGTGCTGATGCTTCAGCTCGTAAAGTTATCGAGACTGAAAACTTAGACCTACGTTACTACAGCGTAATCTACAGCTTGATTGACGAAGTTAAACAAGCAATGTCAGGTATGCTAGCGCCAGAGTTTAAACAAGAAATCATTGGTCTTGCTCAAGTTCGTGACGTATTTAAGTCTCCAAAAATTGGCGCAATCGCTGGTTGTATGGTTACTGAAGGTGTTATTAAACGTAGCGCTCCAATCCGTGTACTACGTGAAAACGTTGTTATCTATGAAGGTGAACTTGAGTCACTTCGTCGCTTTAAAGACGATGTTGCTGATGTTCGTAACGGCATGGAATGTGGTATCGGCGTTAAGAACTACAATGACGTACGTGTTGGTGACCAAATCGAAGTATTTGAAACAGTTGAAGTACAACGTACTCTATAATTGTTACTAGGGAGTATTGAACGCTCAGGTTAACGCCGGACGTTCTACACACCCTACGCTAAGATTTTAAATGGGGGCTTAGCCCCCATTTGCATATCCATTATTTAGTTAACTTATTATTTAATTTCAATAAGTTATTATTTTAGGACAAGTATAATGAGAGAATTTTCTCGCACTGATCGTGTTGCACAGCAAATCCAAAAAGAGATTGCTGTAATTTTACAACGCGAAATTAAAGATCCACGCTTAGGTATGGTGACAGTGTCAGCGGTAGAAGTATCGCGCGATTTATCTTATGCCAAAATTTTCATTACTGTGTTTAACACACAAGATGAAGACGCAGCAAAGCAAAGCGCAAAAGTACTTAATGAAGCAACGGGCTATATTCGCTCGTTACTTGGTAAGCGTATCCGTGCTCGTATAATGCCTGAGTTAAAGTTTGTAGTTGATAACTCATTAATGGAAGGTATGCGTATTTCTAATTTAGTGGATTCTATTATCCGCGAAGATAACGCAAAGCATGTAGATGAAGACGTAGAAAGTGTTGATGCTGCTGATGTTTCAGATAGCGAAGAAGGTACTGATCACGTAGACGATACAGATAGCGAAGAAGGCACTGATACAGATGGCAAAGCGCAGTAAAGGCCGTGCAGTTGACGGTATTTTGTTGTTAAACAAACCTGAAGGCATTTCATCAAATAAGGCATTACAGCAAGCAAAAAGTGTTTATTTTGCGCAAAAAGCTGGGCACACAGGTGCTTTAGATCCACTTGCCACAGGTATGCTGCCAATTTGTTTTGGTGAAGCGACTAAGTTTACGCAATTTTTACTCGATACAGATAAAACCTATATCGTTCGTGCACAACTGGGTGAGCGCACAACAACATCAGATTCTGATGGCGAAATTGTTAGCACTAAAGATGTGAACGTTACGCGTGAACAGCTAACAAAAGAAATAGCTGCTTTTGTTGGTGAGTCTGAACAATACCCGTCAATGTACTCAGCTCTTAAATACCAAGGTAGACCGTTATATAAGTACGCGCGCGAAGGTATTGAAGTCCCTCGCAAATGCAGAAAAATAAACGTGTTTAGCTTATCGTTTGACGAATTTGATGAACAAAGCAACGTATTACAAATGACGGCCCATGTATCTAAAGGGACCTACATTCGTACAATCGTTGATGATTTAGGCGAAAACCTAGGCTGTGGCGCACACGTTATTATGCTCCATAGAACCGCTGTTGGTCAGTATCCGGCAGATAAAATGGTCTCGCTTGATGAGATTGAAGCGTTGCTTGCTAAAGCGAAAGAAGAAGAGCTTGCGCCTTCAACTTATTTAGACTCGCTATTGCTACCAATTGATACTGCTTTAACTGATTTACCCGTTGTTGAAATTACAAAAGAACAAGGGGGGATTTTTAGTCACGGGCAAGCTGTAGAATTATCAATCGCTTTACCTGATGGTGCAATTAAAGTTGTTGCGGATAATATATTTATTGGTACTGGTGAGCGCAACTCAAACGGTCATTTAAAGGTTAAACGTGGTCTTGCTAGTCAGCAAGACGATTACGTGAAGCCTGAATAAGCAACTAATGTGCCTAACGGTGGCTTATTAGTTGTAGTTGGGGATAATTAGCTTGTAGTTATTCCTACAGTTGGTAGAATACGCCCGCTTAATCGTTTTGGCTGAATTAGTGATCGGCTAAGACACCTTTTAAATTTAATTTTTGGAGTTACTATGTCACTAAGCAATCAAGAAAAAATCGATATCATTGCTAAATTTGCACGTGCAGAAGGCGATACAGGTTCATCAGAAGTACAAGTAGCATTACTTACTTTTGACATTAACAAGCTTCAAGGTCACTTTGCTGATCACAAGCATGACTTCCACTCACGTCGTGGTCTGCTTCGTAAAGTAAGCACTCGCCGTAAACTACTTGATTACCTTAAAGGTAAAGACATCACTAGTTATACTGCGTTAATCAAAGAACTTGGCCTACGTCGCTAAGAACTAGATTATAGAAAAAGGAGCTTTTTAGCTCCTTTTTTTGTGCCTAAAATTTGTGTTTGAAAATAAAACAAATATATAAACCTATTGAATTATATTGTAAAACTCCTATTTCATAGCTTATCAAGCATCGTTGTATTTACCCACTCATTAGCCCAGCTTAAATCTAGTAGCTAGTGTGTGTTGACCTTTCGTGATTAATTTTGCAGCTGTATGTTTGGTCTTTAGGCAAGGCAGCGCTTATGTAGTGTGGTTATTCCCCATAAATAGGCGATAACGCTGCATAAATGCCAAACATGCGCTGCCCTGCGGGTTCATCCTAGGGGCGATTAACTCTTTGTTGCTCGATTTTTACTTAGCCCACTAGGTTACAAATCTCGCGCCGTGATTAAATCGACCCTAGATTGAACAAATTTCAATCCACAAAGATCAACACACCCTAGACTCGCATTTTGAAGCAGCTTTGGTATATACTATGCGCGTAGGTAAAAAGGTTTATCTACGCTTATTCACATCATTGCCAATTGTAGTACTTAATTGATTTCCAACTGAATACAATTATGTACTGTAATTGGTACTTTGATGACAACTTATTAGAATACATTTAAGGAATATTTTAAGTGCAAGCAATTATTAAAGAATTCAAACTAGGTCAACATACAGTGACTCTAGAAACTGGTGCAATCGCTCGTCAAGCAGACGGCGCTGTACTTGCAAGCATTGGCGACACTTCAGTTTTAGTAACTGTTGTTGGTAAGCGTGAAGCACAACCTGGCCAAGACTTTTTCCCACTAACAGTTAACTACCAAGAGCGTATGTACGCTGCTGGTCGTATCCCAGGTGGTTTCTTAAAGCGTGAAGGTCGTCCTAACGATGGCGAAACACTTATTGCACGTCTTATTGACCGTCCAATTCGTCCACTTTTCCCAAGCGGTTTTGTAAACGAAGTACAAGTTATTGCTACTGTTGTTTCTGTCAACCCTGAAATCCAACCTGATATGGTTGCGATGATTGGTACTTCAGCAGCACTTGCTATCTCTGGTATCCCGTTCAGTGGTCCAATTGGTGCATCTCGCGTTGGTTACATCAACGGCGAATACGTACTTAACCCTACATTAAAAGAGCTTGAAGAAAGCCAACTTGATTTAGTGGTAGCCGGTACTGATAAAGCGGTACTTATGGTTGAATCAGAAGCTAACGTACTTGCAGAAGACGTAATGCTTGGCGCTGTTGTATATGGTCATGAGCAATCTCAAGCGATCATCACTGCAATCGAAGAATTTAAAGCAGAAGCAGGCAAGCCTACTTGGGATTGGACTGCACCAGCTAAAAACGTTGCACTAGAAGATAAAGTTGCAGCAATTGCTGCTGATAAAGTAGGCGCAGCTTACTTAATCACTGATAAAGTAGCGCGTAAAGAAGCACTTGGCGTAGCTAAAGATGAAGTTGTTGCAGTGTTAACAGCTGAACTTGCTGAAGGCGAGTCTTTAGATAAGCAAGAAATTGGTAAAATCTTCGGTTCACTTGAGAAGAAAATCGTTCGTGGCCGTATCGCTTCTGGCGAAAAACGTATCGATGGTCGTGAACCAGATATGATTCGTGCACTAGATGTAATGACAGGCGTATTACCACGTACTCACGGTTCTGCTATCTTTACTCGTGGCGAAACTCAAGCGTTAGTAACAGCTACACTTGGTACAGAACGTGATTCACAGTTAATCGACGATTTAACTGGTACTCATAAAAACCACTTTATGCTTAACTACAACTTCCCTCCATTCTGTGTAGGTGAAACTGGTTTTGTTGGTTCTCCTAAGCGTCGTGAAATCGGCCATGGTAACCTTGCTAAGCGTGGTATTGCTGCTGTAATGCCAACATTGACTGAATTCCCATATTCAATCCGTGTAGTATCTGAAATCACTGAATCAAACGGTTCATCTTCAATGGCTTCTGTATGTGGTACTTCACTTGCACTTATGAATGCGGGTGTACCAATTAAAGCGTCTGTTGCCGGTATTGCGATGGGTCTAGTTAAAGAAGACGATAAATTCGTTGTTCTTTCTGACATCTTAGGTGATGAAGATCACTTAGGTGACATGGACTTTAAAGTTGCTGGTACAGCTGCAGGTATCACTGCACTTCAAATGGATATCAAAATCGAAGGTATCACTCAAGAAATCATGCAAATTGCGCTTAAACAAGCAAAAGCTGCACGTTTACATATCTTAGAAGTGATGGATGAAGCAATTTCTGCTCCTTCTGAAGAGCTATCAATGTTTGCTCCTCGCATATACACAATGAAAATCCCACAGAAGAAAATCGCTGAAGTTATTGGTAAAGGTGGCGCAACTATTCGTCAGCTTACTGAAGAAACAGGTACAACGATTGAAATCGGTGACGACGGTACAATTAAAATTGCCGCTACAGATGGCGAAAGTGCAGCTAATGCAATTAGCCGTATTGAGCAATTAACAGCTGAACTTGAAGTAGGTACTATCTACGAAGGTAAAGTTGTACGTATTGTTGATTTCGGTGCGTTTGTAAACATTCTTCCTGGTAAAGATGGTCTAGTACATATTTCTCAAATTAGTACTGAGCGCGTTAATAACGTGGCTGATCACCTTTCTGAAGGTCAAGAAGTTAAAGTTAAAGTACTAGAAGTAGATCGCCAAGGCCGTGTACGTCTAAGTATTAAAGAAGCAATGGAATCAGCAGCACCTGCAGCTGACGCGCCAACTGACGCGTAATTGTTAACTTATTAATCTAGTTATATTAGCTAGATGATAAAAAAGGGGCTGTTTAGCCCCTTTTTTTATGCTTTAATGAAACCTTATTGGACAAGGTCTGTCTTATATTAATCGCGATATATCTTGGTATTAAGGATTTTAATGATACTCAAACATTTAGCTTTGGCATCTTTTGCTATTTTGTCTTTAAGCGCTTGCCAAACTACAACAGAATCAGAACCAACCCCGATTGTTAATGTGCCATTTACTGCACCTTTAGCCTCTGACTTTAGAAGTGAAATTGCTATTGCACGCTACTCAGAGTTATTGAATAGGGCTGACTTAAGCGAAGAGCAACAAGCTAAGCTTTATTACGACCGTGGTGTACTTTTCGATAGTCTAGGTATGACCACTCTTTCGCGTATTGATTTTAACCGCGCAGTAAAACTTAAGCCTGATTTAGCTGAAGTGTATAATTTTTTAGGTATTCAAC
Source organism: Pseudoalteromonas sp. Z9A4 (assembly GCF_011378845.1). Taxonomy (NCBI): domain Bacteria; kingdom Pseudomonadati; phylum Pseudomonadota; class Gammaproteobacteria; order Alteromonadales; family Pseudoalteromonadaceae; genus Pseudoalteromonas; species Pseudoalteromonas sp. Z9A4. The sequence goes on along the minus strand of NZ_WTLA01000004.1, from coordinate 96,411 downwards.
ATACGCTTATGCAGCAGTACGAAAAAGCCTATGAGTTTTTCGATTCAGCTCTAGAACTTGATGAAGAGCATGAATACGCCTATTTGAATCGAGGTATCGCACTGTATTACGGCGATAGAGCAGGCCTTGCTAAAAATGACTTTAACGAGTTTTTAGCCCGTTCTCCTAACGATCCGTACCGTGTTTTATGGGTTTATTTAGCCCAGGCACAAGAGGATAAAGTAATCGCACTTGATGCACTTAAACAAAATGCGACTGCGCTTGATGATTCACAATGGGCGTATCAGTTAATTTCTCTTTATACGGGCGATATGAGTGAACATGCATTTTTATCAGGCATTAGTGATGGTGTTAGAACTGAGCAAGAATATGCGCAGCGTTTATGCGAAGCTTATTTTTACTTAGCCAAAATGCATCAAGCAGCAGGTGAGCTGTATTTAGCATCAGACTATTTTAGGCTTGCGCTAGCAACCAATGTACACGAGTATATTGAATACAAATATGCCCGTTTAGAACTTGAGTTGATGGAAGGTGTTGACGCAAGTTAAGCGTTTTAAATTAATAGGTGTATTACTATGTTGTTTGTTAATTACAGGCTCGAGTAATCACCTTGGCGCTATTGGCTTTTGGCATGTTTTAAATACAAAAGCCAATGTTCTACAAAGTTATTGGAATTCACCCGCTTACTTTTCTGCTCACCTAGAGCAGTTACCAAATAGCTCTTTGGCTATACTTGCTCGCAATCAAATTTCCTCAGCGCAATATATGTATTCTCTTAAGCTTATTAAAAGTAGTCAGAGTGATACTGCAAAACAATTTTGGCTCTCCGCTATAAATGACTTAACAATCCCTGAGCGTAAAATATTAGCAACAAAGTTACTTGAGCAATCACGTTGGAGCGATTTAGAGTTACTCGCTAGTAAAAACAAATTACCAGCAGGGGATGTGCTAAATCATCTTAAACTTCAATTAAAAACACCACAGAGTAAAATATCTACCGCGTTTATTCATGATCTTGGTTTTTCATCTTTAAAAAATATAAGTAAGCCTAATGCGCAATGTATGTTTAATGTGCTGACTATGAGCGATCATCGTAGTGGCTTATATAAACTTACAGAGTTTATTAATGCTTATAATAAACAACCAGAGCCCCGTGAAAATGTTTTTTGTTTTTCAAAACCAATCTACGTTGCGGGTATGCTTGAGTGCAAAAGTAGTACTAGTCAAATAGCAAAGTGTGACTGGCAATTATCTAAACTTAATAACCAGCTTCCTAACAATTTTGATTTTATAGTGATGATGCCTAAAGATGGAACGGCTAATGTTACGAATGGGACAATGCTAATAAACTCAAAAGCAAAATATAGTGTATTTTTGCATGAGCTGATGCATTTTAACGGTTTTGAAGATGAATACGCTTTGCCTAAAACTAAGCAAGCATGGTTGTGTGTAAAAACGGGTTTTGTTGCACCTAATTTATTTATTTCTCATGGTGAGTCACCGCCAACAGGTTGGCATAAAGCAAAGAGTTGCCAGGTAGGGGGTACTGCTTATAAACCTAGTGAAAATTGGTCTATTATGCAATATCAGCAGTTAGGGCTCTCAGCGCAGTATAGGCAACTTTGGTTGAAACATTTAGATATGACCAATGGTAACTTTCATCGCCATCCTAGCGCGCTTACATTTGTAAATAAGGCTATATTGAATTAACAATTATCAGTATTAATTAATTGTTTTTTAGGCTTAATAAATTGTTAGTTATTGTTTAAAAAAAAACCATTCAGAACCGCTTTTTATAGACAAAATCAGTGTTTTTCAGTATAACTATAGTCATTAATGTCGTTTAAAAACAGGCAGTAAAAGCATCACTTAGTATTAAAAAGAGATGCCCTGATAAACTTATGATAATAAAAGGCCCTACATTATGACTTTGCTCTGGATACCCTTGTTATCCTTAATTGGCAGTGTTATTTCTGCATGCACAGGTAAGTTATCCCGCAATTTAAGCACTAGTTTAACGGCTCTTGCGCCTTTGACGGCTTTGGGGATTACTCTATACCATGCACCTGCCGTTTTAGCGGGCGAAACCATTCGTTATTCTTTAGCTTGGATCCCGTCAATAGGACTCGATTTATCTCTGCGGCTAGACGGCCTCAGTTTATTGTTTATGTTTATGATTTTAGGCATAGGCTTGCTCGTTATCCTCTACACGCGTTACTACCTAAGCGCTAACGATTCAATGGCTAAGTTATATAGTTACTTAATGCTATTTATGACTGCAATGCTTGGTATTGTTATGTCTAACAACGTCATTCAACTGTGGTTGTTTTGGGAATTAACGAGCATTAGCTCATTTTTATTAATTAGTTTTTGGTGGCATAAATCAGAAGCGCGAAAGGGCGCACGTATGGCGCTTGCTGTAACAGGCGCGGGCGGTTTAGCGTTACTTGCTGGATTGATGCTATTAGGTGATATTGTTGGTAGTTACGACCTAGATGTTATTCTAGCGAGTAAAGCAATAATTCAATCTCATGATTTATACGAAGTAGCATTGGTATTGGTGCTACTGGGTGCATTTACTAAATCGGCACAATTTCCATTTCACTTTTGGCTTCCTCATGCAATGGCAGCGCCTACGCCAGTAAGCGCGTATTTACATTCTGCAACGATGGTAAAAGCCGGTATATTTCTGTTAGCACGTTTTCACCCTGCTTTAGCTGGTACCGATACTTGGTTCTTGCTCGTTGGTTTAACGGGTTTAGCAACGCTATTGTTTGGCGCTTATATAGCATTATTCAAACATGATTTAAAAGGGCTGTTAGCCTATTCAACAATAAGTCATTTGGGTTTAATAACGCTATTACTCGGGCTTGATACTGAGCTTGCGACCGTTGCTGCTATTTTTCATATTATTAACCATGCAACGTTTAAAGCGTCGTTATTTATGGCTGTCGGCATTATTGACCACGAAACGGGTACGCGCGATATGCGTAAACTAAATGGTATGTGGCGATACTTACCATACACTGCAACGCTTGCGATGGTCGCGGCGGCTGCAATGGCAGGAGTACCTTTACTAAATGGCTTCTTGTCTAAAGAAATGTTTTTTGCAGAAACGCTGCATCAGCAAGTGCTTGGTTCTATGTCGTGGTTAATTCCTGTACTGGCAACGGTTGCAGGTGCTTTCGCTGTAGCGTACTCAGCACGTTTTATTCACGACGTGTTTTTTAATGGTGAACCAATTGATTTACCTCGTACGCCACACGAACCACCACGTTATATGCGGGTACCAATAGAAATTCTCGTTGTGATTTGTTTGTTAGTGGGTATGTTCCCGCACTTTACAATTGACGGTATTTTATCTGCGGCATCTTTAGCTGTACTTGGAAAAGAAATGCCAGTGTACGAATTAGCTATCTGGCATGGATTTAACTTGCCTCTACTGATGAGTGCAATGGCGATTGCTGGCGGCTTATTTATTTATATTAATCGTAAATATCTATTCCAATTTCAAGCATCATTACCACCTCTTAACGCTAAAAAAACCTTTGAACGTGTAATTTTAAGTATTATTGCTTGGTGCCAGTCCAAGGTAAGCAGTATAGAAAATGGATCGTTGCAGCGCTATCTTGTAATTATGTTAGCAGTAGTATTACTGTGTGCGGGTTGGCCATTATTTGAAATGCAGCAACTTGCCGGTAGCATGCCACTCACACCTGTTGATGCGCATAATGCAATTGGTGCTGGCTTATTGATTATTGGTGCCCTTGCTACTGTTATTTGGCACCGCTCTCGAATGGTATCGTTGTTGATGCTCTCAATTGTAGGATTAATGGTGTCGGTTGTATTTACGCTTTTTTCTGCACCTGATTTAGCGCTTACGCAGCTAACTGTTGAGGTTGTTACCATTATTTTATTAATGCTGGCATTGTTTTTCTTGCCGCAGCATACGCCAAAAGAGTCAAGTTCATTACGAATACTTCGAGACTTAGCAATAGCCTCTACATTAGGTGTAGTGATAGCGAGTATTTGTTACGCATTACTTACACGCCCGTTAGATTCTATATCAGACTTCTTTATTGCTAACGCTAAAATAGGTGGCGGTGGTACCAACGTGGTTAACGTTATTTTGGTCGACTTTAGGGGCTTTGATACGCTTGGAGAAATTACCGTATTAGGTATTGCCGCATTAGGTATATTTAAAGTACTTTCTCGAATCCCATTATTTATGCCAGCAAGTGACAGCGAAGGGCGCCCATGGGCTAAAGAGCGTCATCCGATATTGCTGGCGAGTATTTCACAAAGTTTATTACCGCTTGCGTTATTAGTTTCTGCATATATTTTCTTACGTGGGCATAACTTACCTGGTGGTGGCTTTATTGCTGGATTAGTAACGTCAATCGCGTTTATTTTGCAATACATGGCGCATGGTACAGCATGGATAAACGAACGCTTTGATGTTAATTATCGTAAAATTATAGCTTCAGGTATTGGTATCTCACTGTTTACAGGTGTGGGTAGTTGGTTCTTCGATAAGCCATTTTTAACAACTTGGTTTGACTACTTTGATATTCCGTTTGTCGGTAAAACAGAGCTTGCCAGCGCGATTGCATTTGACCTAGGTGTTTACTTAACGGTTGTCGGCGCTACATTAATGATTTTAGCAAGCTTAGGTAATATGACGGCAGATACCCAGAAAAAAGAGGTAAATATTTAATGGAATTATTGTACGCATCTTGCGTTGGAGTATTGGTCAGTTGCGGTGTGTTTTTACTGCTAAGAGCTCGTACGTTTCCTGTAGTACTTGGGCTTACTATGATTTCATACGCTGTTAACTTATTTTTGTTTTCAGCAGGTCGCCTTACTATTAATAAGGCGGTAGTACTTGGTACTGGTACAGACTATGCTGATCCATTACCTCAAGCTTTAGTGCTTACCGCTATTGTAATCGGTTTTGCGATGACCGCATTCGTGGTTATTTTGGCAATACGTGGGCGCGCCGATTTAGGTAGCGACCACGTCGATGGTTATGTGCCTAGTACCTCAGCAGATAATAAGGAGCAAAAATGATCCAACATTTAGCTTCGTTACCTATTTTATTACCTATGCTGACCGCAGTTATTTTACTGCTTCCGCCATGTGGTAAAAGCGTTAAAGTTCGCCGCTTAGTTTCAATTGTAATGGCAATAGCTACTTTCGCTATTAGTGTGCTTTTACTTACGCATATTAATAATACGGGTATTAATGTTTACGCTATTGGTAATTGGTCTGCACCATTTGGGATAGTCTTAGTCGCTGATATGTTGTCTACCTTATTAGTTACGTTAACTTCATTTTTAGGTTTGGGCGCTATTTTATATGGTAGTGCTGGCGATGACGAAAAAGGCAGCTTTTATCATCCACTTGTTCATTTTTTAATACTGGGTGTAAATGGCGCGTTTTTAACTGGTGATTTATTTAACCTATTTGTATTTTTTGAAGTGTTACTGATTGCATCATATGCATTGTTAATGCACGCAGGTGATAAACAAAACACCCGTGCTGCACTGCAATATGTAATATTAAATTTAGTTGGCTCAAGCGTATTTTTAATCGGTTTGGGTATTTTATACGGTGTGCTTGGTACGCTTAATATTGCAGATATGGCACAAAAAGTATCAGAGCTTTCGGGCGATGATGTATACCTAGCAAAAGCAGGTGGTTTATTACTACTCATTGTATTTGCTTTAAAGGCCGCACTATTACCTCTGCATTTATGGCTTCCAAATACGTATTCAAGTGCTAAACCTGTGGTTGCTGCATTATTTGCGATTATGACCAAAGTAGGCGTTTACGCCATGCTTCGTGTTTACACGGTGATATTTGGCGAACAAGCCGGAGCGCTTGAACATATGGCGCAGCCTTGGCTTTGGGGCTTAGCAATTGCAACCATTATAGTGGGTGCCATTGGTGTTATGGCAGCGCAAGACTTACGTAAACTCACCTCTAACTTAGTCTTAGTATCGGTAGGTACGTTGGTTGCACTAATTGCATTACAAAATGTAAATGCCACTGCTGCACTTTTATATTATTTAGTGCATTCAACACTTGTTAGTGCCGCACTATTTTTATTAGCAGACCTTGTTTCTACGCAGCGCGGTAAAGTTGGCGATAGGCTAGTAGCGGGTCGCTCTGTTAAACAACCATTTTTATTAGGTGTGTGCTTTATTGTTGCAGCTTTAACGGTAGTTGGTATGCCGCCACTATCAGGCTTTGTAGGTAAAATTTGGATACTTAAAGCTACATTAAATAGTGAGCAAGCTTTACTGTTTTGGCCTGTATATTTAGTAACAAGCTTTGCGTTGTTAATAGCGCTTTCGCGTGCTGGCACGACCTTGTTTTGGGAGCATAAAAGTAAAAACAGCGAAAACGCAGATTGTGCAAATGCACACCCGTTGCAGATAACTGTGATTATAGGTTTACTTGCGTGTTCGCCATTGTTAGTTATTTTTGGCGGACCAATAAGTGACTACATGCTAGGTGCTGCTACTCAGTTACATGATATAAGCGGCGGTATTAACGCTGTACTTAAAGGAGGCATGTGATGAGATTACAAGCCCGTTTTCGTTGGTTACCAACGCCATTTCGTAGCTTATTTTTGTTTATGGTATGGTTGTTGTTAAACAATAGCGTGTCGGTAGGGCACTTAGTACTAGCGACTATATTTGCTATATTTATACCTTTATTAAGCTTTTCACTTCGCGAACCTCAGCCGCTTATTTTAAAGCCTGGCTTGGCGCTTAAGCAGTTACTTATTGTGCTTTACGATATTATTATTGCAAATTTACAGGTGGCTTTACTTATACTCGGGCCATCTAAAAATTTACGTCCGGCCTTTATAAAAGTACCGATAGATTTAACTCATGACATGCCAATTACCATATTAGCCAGTAGTGTATCGCTTACACCCGGTACAGTGAGTGCAGAGGTTTACCCAATTGCTGAATCGTTACCTGAAGGTAAAGAGCCAACACAACGCTACTTACTAATACATGTGCTTGACCTTAAAGATGAAGAAGCACTTATCAAACAAATAAAACAACGCTACGAAGCTCCACTAAAGGAGATATTTCAATGTTAGACACTGTATTACTCATTGTATTTTCGATGATTGGCTTATCTTTATTACTTAATTTATGGCGATTGATTATTGGTCCATCAGTGCCTGATCGCGTTTTAGCGCTCGACACAATGTACATTAACGTTATTGCACTGATTATTTTATACAGCATTAGTATGGATACAGGGCTCTATTTTGAAGCTGCACTATTGATTGCCATGCTTGGTTTTGTAAGTACAGTTGCAGTGTGTAAGTATTTACTACGTGGCGATATAATTGAATAAGGTGAAAACATGATCAGCGAATGGGTTGTATCAATATTATTATTATTTGGTGGTACGTTTATTTTAATTGGCTCAATAGGCTTAATCAAACTACCTGACTTTTTTATGCGTTTGCATGGGCCAACTAAAGCAACCACGTTGGGTATGGCGAGCATGTTAATTGCAGCTATGGTTTATTTTGCAAATTCAGAGCATGGACTAAGTGTTAGAGAAATACTCATTACTATATTTTTACTAATTACGGCACCGATTAGTGGTTACATGCTAATAAAGTCAGCTATTCATCATAAGCTAAAAGCCAAAGAAGGCACTAAAGGCCTAGATAATGTAGAAGACGATTAGCATAAAAATATATTTATAAAAGGCCGAATAAGTTCATTTTATTCGGCCTTTTTAGTGATTGCTTGTACCCTTTACAAGACTAATTAATAATGTAAATATAAAACGATTATTTATATGGAAGGATATTATTATGGGTAAGGTACTACTTTTATCATTACTGATTTTTTCTAGTAGTTTGTATGCTGAACAAAATACTAAGCAGCAAAAAATAGATGAACTTATTAGTGTAATGAATTTAGATTCAATGGTTGACTCTATGTACGGCCAGGTTGAAGGTATGATGAAAGGCATGTCAGACCAAATGGGCGTTAAGCCTTCTGAACAGGCAATTTTTGATAAATACTACGGCGATATGACGACGGTATTAAAAACCGAAATGAGCTGGGCCAAAATGCAGCCGATGATGATTAGCGTGTACGACAAATATTTTAGTGAGCAAGAAATTGCCGATATGTTAGCGTTTTATAAAACAGATACAGGGCAAAAAATACTTGAAAAAATGCCTGTTGTAATGCAAGAGTCTATGCAAATGTCACAAAGCTTAATGAAAGATGCTATGCCTAAAATACAAACATTAGCGCAGCAACTAAGCGACGAATTAGAGCAAAGCCGTAGCGAATCAAACTAGGGCAGCGTATGTTTGGTATTTATGCTGCGTTATCGCCTACTTATGGGGAATAACCACACTACATAGGCTCTGCCTTGCCTAAAGACCAAATATACTGCTGTAAATTAAACCACCAATGATCAACACGCCCTTAGATTAATACGCGCCTTACTTAGGCGCTTCTCTCCTGAATTACTCCCCTCCAGATAATACACGCCCGATATCAGCTTAAGTTAATTATGTTTGTGTCACTATACCAATGAGCAACAATACTTAATCAATTTGAGGGATTAAATTCGGCGTTAACTGCGTTAAACATTTTTGATATACGATTGCATGGATACAGGGGGCAACTAATGATAACAACTAAATAACGAAACCTTTGCCTTGTTATCAACACTATTTTCTTGTCTCAAATAGATCACTTAATTAAGTGAGTTGTTATTATTTTATTAGTTTTAAAATAGTCATTGACCTATGTGTTGCACCTAGGTTTATTATGAAGCTACTGAAACACGACGGAGCTAAATTATGTATGTTAAACAACTCGCCAAATTAATGGGCGTGACTGCCGATACTGTTCGTCATTACACACGTGTTGGGTTACTTAATCCAATACGCAGTGAAGAAAATGGCTATCAAGAATATACAAAGCAAGACCAGCAGCGTTTAAAGTTTATTATTAGCTCTCGTCAACTTGGTTTTTCACTCAAAGATATTCAACACATTATAGGTGAGTCAGAGCAGGGGAATTGTCCTTGTCCGTTAACGCGTAAACTCATTACTAAACGCCTAGAAGAAACCGAAGCACTATTTCAAGAAACATTAAAATTACGAAACAGAATGCATGCAGCTCTGGAGCAATGGGATACATCAGCCGATGGTGCAAATGCCAGTGACGTGTGTAGTTTAATAGAATCTTTTGTTGATCCAATAAACGATTCTGCAAATAAGGAGCAGCGTAATGACGACTAATACAAAAGACACCGCGCAAAACTTTATTATTGAGGGTGCTAATTGCGGCAGTTGTGTGGCTAAAATTGAAAAAGCCCTTAATAGCGTGCAAGGCGCGCAAAATGTAGAAATGAACTTTGCACAGCGTACTGTCCGTGTAGAAGGTAAAGCTTGCGAAAGCACGCTTATTAAAGCAGTCGAAAACATTGGTTATTCAGCTAAGCCAATGAGTAACGAGTCTGATCAAGATGCACTTGATGAAAAAGCAAAGTCGGATGAGGCACATTATAAAAAGCTAATGCGTAATATGATATTAGCGTTAGGGGTCGGTGCACCGTTAATGATATACGGGCTTATTTTTGACATGAGTGTGACCACCGACACACAACGAATAGCATGGTTTTTAGTGGGTATAGTCACGCTTGTGGTTATGGCTATATCAGGTAAACAATTTTACAACGGTGCATGGCAGGCATTCAAAAACCATGCTGCCAATATGGATACATTAATAGCGCTTGGTACAGGTACTGCGTGGTTGTATTCAATGTTTGTGGTAATAGCACCAAACTTATTACCGGAAGTTGCAAGACACGTATATTTTGAAGCATCATCGATGATCATCGGTTTAATTAGTTTAGGGCTCGCTTTTGAAGTAAAAGCACGTGGGCGCACCTCACAAGCAATTAAACGCTTAATTGGCCTGCAACCAAAAACTGCACGCGTAATTCGCGATGGGCAAGAGCAAGACATCGACATTAGTGATGTTGTAAAAAATGATGAAGTACGCGTACGCCCGGGTGAAAAAATCCCTGTGGATGGCGATGTTATTGAAGGCAGCAGTACGGTTGATGAGTCAATGCTTACTGGTGAGCCAATGGCCGACCGCAAAAAAACGGGCGACAAAGTCGTTGCCGGAAGTATTAATAAAAGTGGCACTTTATTATTTAAAGCCACGCACATTGGTAGCGAAACCACACTTGCCAATATTATCAATATGGTAAAGCGTGCACAAAACTCTAAGCCATCAATAGGGCGCTTAGCTGATGTTATATCAGGAATATTTGTACCAACAGTCATGATTATTGCAGTACTTGCTGGCCTTGCATGGTTAAACTTTGGACCTGAGCCATCAATTGCTTATGCCGTTGTTGCAATAACCACTGTACTTATTATTGCTTGTCCTTGTGCGCTAGGACTCGCAACCCCTATGTCGGTTATGGTGGGTATTGGTAAAGCTGCAGAGTCAGGAATATTAATTCGAAATGGTGAGTCGCTGCAAACAACATCTAAAATCACCACCATGATTTTAGATAAAACAGGCACTATTACTCAAGGCACACCGCAAGTTACCGATGTAGTTACGTTTAACAACAGTGATGAAAATACAGTAATGCAACGTGTTGCAAGCCTTGAAAGTAGCTCAGAGCATCCATTGGCAGAAGCAATTACGGCACACGCTAAAAAGCAGGGGTTAACTTTAAGTAAAGTAGCTGACTTTAACGCAATTACAGGTAAAGGTGTCACTGGCAGTGTTGACGGGCAAACATTGTTGTTTGGTAATAAAGCGCTAATGGATAAATACGATGTAGCCGTTGATGATGCAACCGAGCAAGCTCAAACACTTGCCAGTGATGCTAAAACGCCCATGTATTTTGCAAGTAATAATAAGCTCCAAGCTATTATTGCAGTAGCAGATCCTATTAAAGAGGATTCAGTTGAAGCTATTAAACGCCTGCAAGATAAAGGTATTCACCTAGTTATGCTAACAGGTGACAACAAAGCTACTGCACAAGCCGTTGCTAAGCAAGTTGGTATTGATGACTTTATTGCAGAAGTCATGCCTGATGACAAAGTAAACGAAGTAACAAAGCGCCAAGCAAACGGTGAAATAGTGGGTATGACAGGTGACGGTATTAACGATGCCCCCGCACTTGCGCAAGCCGATGTAGGGTTTGCAATTGGCACAGGTACCGATGTTGCAATAGAAAGTGCAGACATTACCTTAATGCGTGGTTCGTTACATGGCCTTGCTGATGCAATTGCAGTGAGTAGTGCAACTATTTTAAATATTAAACAGAACCTATTTGGTGCCTTTATTTATAACGTGGCGGGTATTCCGATTGCAGCCGGCGTGTTGTATCCATTTTTTGGAATACTACTTAACCCTGTTGTTGCAGGTGCAGCTATGGCACTTTCATCGCTTACAGTGGTAAGTAACGCTAATCGCTTACGTTTTTTCAAACCAAATAAATCGTAATTTAAGCTAAGGAGTACATTATGTTGATGATTAATATAGGTGGTGCACTGTTAATAGCCGCAATTATTTATTGGTTTTGGCTATACAAACCAGAGCAAACACAAAGTGATGACAACAAAGTAACGATAGTCGTTGATAACGGTGTTTATAAGCCAGGACACATTAAAGTGGCAGCCAACAAAGAGGTTGTACTTACCTTTGATAGAAAAGACAGCGCGCCGTGCGCCGAAACCGTGGTATTTCCACAGCTTGATATAAGTAAAACTCTGGCAATGGGTGATGGCAACACAGTTAAACTACCCGCGCTTGAAGCCGGTGAGTATGATTTTCATTGCCAAATGCAAATGTATAAGGGCAAGCTAGTTGCTCAGTAACCTGAACTAAGTAGGTGTTGGGGTCGTATAGTTGCCTTATAAAAGTTACGAGTAAGAGTCGCTATATTAAATGAATAAATTAAACCCTAAAAAATTATTGAATAGTAAATGGACCGCAACACCTTCTATAAATAAAGAAAAACACTTCATTATTGTTGAGGTGGAATTTGATGAAGATGGTAATGTAATTGAGTGTATTACCGAGGCTGTTATGTCAAAAAATCAATATCCAATTAGTTGGCGAGATTTAAAAGATAACCAAAAGTGGCTACAAGGGTGGAAGTAATTTAAATCTACATAATTTACCTCACTCCAATAGCGGCACATTTGCAGATAGCTGGAACACGATATAGGTTTGCTTAACTCAAGCGAACCTATATTTTACGGCGCATTAAGTTATGAACTCAATGCTATAACTTAGCTCATATATCACATTCTTTCTGAGTAATTCGCCATTTGGCAACAAAACAGTTAATTTCAAAATATCCTTCCAAAATTTTTATAATAAATCTCAAAAACAATATAACTTACTGATTATAAGCAAATTAATTATTTAATAGTCGCGAATAAATCCTATGTTACTTCCATGTTCATATTCAGTTTATTTTGAAGACTAACCCAAACGCCCCCCTTATTGGCTTTTTAACAAAAGTGTGTCTTTTTAATTAAACTTAACTAATTGATTTATATAGATTTATTGTTTTTAGTTAAATGACTGTTGCTAAATAGCAACAATGACACCTCCCCAAATTAAGCTTCTCTCGTTTTATATCGTTTAACTCATTGTTTTTAAATAATAAATAAAAAGTGGCACCGAAGTTGTAATACCTAGAGTGTATTAAGCAAAACGTGATGAAAGCCAAAGGCCTTAATCGCAACAACCCAATGAAGGAATACTATTATGAAAACATTTCAATCAACACTAGTACTAATGGCTCTAGCTTCTTCATCAGCGGCTTTTGCAGCAACAGATTTTGATACGCTAGACGTAGATGGTAATGGCGCAATTAGCCTAGCCGAAGCATCAGTAGATGCAAAACTTTTAGGCCAATTTGAAGAACTCGATACAAACCAAGACGGTGAGCTATCTGAAGATGAGTTTTCTAAGGCCTAAAATTAAAGCCTTAAGCAGTTAATGCTCTGTAATGTTATCTAAATTCTGAGTTGCCAAAGACAACCTAAGTAGGCAAGGGAGCCTACTAAAAAGAATAACCAGGAAGTGACTAGAGAGCACTATAGAGCAAATTTATTTAGGGCACCGCATACTTTTGAAGGATTAAATTATGAAAAAGCTACAATCAACATTTGTACTTATGGCTATTGTTTCTTCGTCAGTAGTATTTGCAAACACAGACTTTGAAACACTCGATGCAGACGACAGCGCTTCAATTAGTCAAGCTGAAGAATCGGTGCAAGTGATAGAGAAATTTGACGAGCTAAATGTTCAAAGTAGCGGTGGTCCGACAGAAAATGATTTTTTTGAATATTAATTTATAAACACTTTACTCCTAAAGGATCTTTGAAAAGGACTTCTTACCTCTAATCAGGTCACCCCTAATCAGGCTCAAAGCCTAAGGAAACGATTATGAAAACATTACACAAAACTCTAGCACTTGTAGCCCTAGCTTCTTCTTCAGCGGCGTTTGCTGCGGTAGATTTTGATTCTTTTGATACAGATGGCGACGGCGTAATTAGTAAAACAGAAGCCCAAGTAAACTCGCAACTAGTACAGCTTTTTGATCAATTAGATACAGATGGAAATGGCGAGTTATCTAAAGAAGAGTTTTCGAAGGTTCAGTAATAAGCTCTATGTAGAACCTTACCAGTCATACTCACAAAGCAGCTAAGTAATTAATACTTATCTGCTTTTTTGTGCATTTAATTTAATATATTACTGTTTAGTCACCAAAATAGTGCAAAACTCGAGTTTTAATTTAATTAAGTTACTGATTATTAAGTTATTTTATTATTGGTTTTAAACTTGCAAATCTATTTATAACTTAGGTTAATGAGTATTTAAAATGGCGCGAATGAGTTATATCAGTAGTGTTGAGCGCTACCACGAATATGAGCATGTAATACACAGCTTACTTGAATCTATTTTGATGAGTATTGAGGATGGGTTAACTAAGGAGCGTGATACCCGCTACCTGATTAAGCAGTACCCATTTTTAGAATTACAATATTGTTTAAATGCAGAAGGTTTGCAGCAGGGTAATAATGTCTGCTTTAAACGGGCATATAGCAAAAAACTAGGTGAAAGTGGTAATCAACAAGATTTAAGCGAGCGCCCCTATTTTTTGAACGCTAAAGCAAGTGATAGAGTGTGCTTTACTGATCCCTACATTTCTATAGCGACTAACCATTTATGTATATCGGCGATTAAAGAACTAAAAAAACCAATTAATAATCAACATTACTTGGTCGTTGATGTGAGCTTAACGCAGCTTATTGAGTTTGTAATGGGTGATACTGCGCGCGCTAATATGTCGCCTTACTTCAAAGCGGGTTACGGTATTATTGTTGCGTGCTTATTTTGCTTAGTATTATTTTTACTGAATATCGTTTTTAATGATATATACGCGCTATTAACCCATGTAGATACCTCATCAGACCCACTTGAACCCTTTAGTATCATTATTTACATCACCCTAGCATTAGCAGTATTCGATTTAGGTAAAACAATACTCGAAGAAGAAATCCTTATGCATAAGGATATTTTTAGGCACTCATCTACGCGGCGCACTATTACACGGTTTATATCTACCGTGTTGATTGCTATATCAATTGAGGCGCTGTTAACTATGTTTAAAGCGGCGCTGGGGCAATCGGAATATTTAATGCCTGCAATAGCGATGATGCTTGCAGTAGTGGGGCTTTTAATTGCACTGGCTATTTATGTTTACTTAGGGGCAAAGGCCGAAACGCTATTAATGCGGGCTCGTTTAAAACAAAAATCCTCCAAGTAGGAGGATTTTTATATTACATAACTATTAATAGTTATTTATTGTTTATCTTGCGCGCGTTTGGCTTTAAAGTCAGACTCGCTCGTCCACTTTGGCCAATCGCCATTGTTTGCAAGTTGAGTGGCTATATCAACAATAAGATCTATATCTTGCTTAACACCACCTAACGACCAATCAGCAGAGTAGTCGTCTGCTTCTTTATGGTACTTATGCGCAATGTACTCAGGATCGGTATCGCCCAGGCTCATAAATAATAAACTAGGCACGCCTTGCTTAGAAAGTGAGAAATGATCAGATCTAAAAAATAAGCCATTTTGCGGACGAGGATCCATTTTAACAACACGGCCTTGTGATTTTGCAGCCTTTGCTAAATAGCTTTCCATTGTCGATAAATCTTTACCGTATTGTAAGATGTAGTCAGTACCATCAAGCACGTTCATGCCATCAATATTTAATAGACCGACCATTTGTTTTGTAGGTACAACCGCACCCGATGCAAATTCTTCAGAACCAATTAACCCCGTTTCTTCTGCTGTAAAGTTAGCAAAAATAATTGAGCGTTTAAATGGTTTTTGCTTATTCATTTTGCTCATGATGCGTGCTATTTCAAGCGTGGCTGCAGTGCCTGAAGCGTTATCTACTGCGCCGTTATAAATCTTAGGGCCAGTATCAGTTTGTTTAGTACCAAAGTGGTCCCAGTGAGCGCTAATAACAACGTATTCGTCAGGTGATTCGCTACCTGTAATTTGTGCAACTACGTTATGCGATTTTGCATGCGATACTTCGTTTTTAAAGGCAAGGTTTGCTTTTAAGTTGAGTGGCGTCGCTTTAAAGTCATCATTTAATGCTGCTTGTTTTAAATCTTGATAGTTAAGCTTTGCGGCGTTAAACATTTTCTCAGTCGCATCAAGTGTTAGCCAGCCCATAACCGGTAATTTAGACGCGTTTAAATTGTTATCCATTAACGTGTATTTAGTGCCGGTGTTTGAACTTTCAACTACGCCCCAAGGGTATGCCGCAGGTGCTGTTTCATGAACAATAAATACAGCCTTTGCACCTTGGCGAGCGGCTTCTTCATATTTATAAGTCCAGCGACCGTAGTAGGTCATTGCATTGCCAGTAAAAAGGGCATCGTTTTGAGTAGCAAAGCCTGGATCGTTAACTAGCACAACCACTGTTTTACCCGTCACATCAATATTTTTATAATCATTCCACTTATATTCTGGCGCATTAATACCATAGCCAACAAATACAACGTCAGAGCTTCTTACATCAATTAATGGCTGAAGTTGCTCGGTACGTGCGGTAAAGTCTTTACCTGATTCAAAGCTCAAATCACCTACCTTTAACTGCATATCCTGATTAGCAGTCACCATTGCCATTTTTACAGGCTGTAAGTATTTACCTTTATAAGCACCGGTTAAACCCAGCGCTTTATATTGCTTACTTAAGTAGCCTACTGTTTTCACTTCGCCATGAGTAAGCGGGCCTCGGCCTTGAAAGTCATCAGAGGCTAGCGTTTTAATATGCTGTTTAATATTGCTAAGGCTTACACCGGCTGTATTTTCTAATGGGGTTTGTTTGCTTGCAGGCTCTGAGCAGCCAAAGAGTGCAACTAGCAGGCTTAGGCTAGCGCTTTTTAAAAGAGTATATGCCATAGTCTTCATATTGTTATTTAATTGGGCTTTCAATATAAAGGAAGCACTGCAGCGATGTCGAATTTTTATAGAGAACTTTTCACGCAATTGCAGATTAGCTATCAGCCATTAGTAAAAAACCAGCGCAAGCTGGTTCTTTTAACTTTAAGTAATAAATTATTACTTAAGCATCCGCTAATTTCACGCGGATCTTACTTTTATCAACAGTAGATTGGTTAAGTGCTTTAATAGCGCTTTTGCTTTCTATGTCGTTTGGCATTTCTAAAAAGGCAAAGCCTTTAGATTGGCCAGTGTCTTTATCAAGTACTAAGTTACAGGTAGTCACTTTACCGTGCTCTGCAAATAAAGTACGAAGCTCATGCTCAGTGGTAGCACGAGACAAGTTACGAACTAATAGTTTCATAATGAACCTAAATAATTATGTCAGTGCTAATTATCTCAACTTAGATGGGTTTAACCTAATTTTATTTGATAAATGGTAAAAAAAACTTATCACATACAAAAATGCCGTTAGTTTAATTTATTAACTAACGGCATTTTTTACCATAAAAGTAGTTTAATACTTAAGTTTACTTATTTCACTTCTTTGCCCGCTGCTTGTTGATCAGCATGGTAGCTTGAGCGTACAAACGGACCTGAAGCCGCGTGAGTAAAGCCAATTTCGTCTGCATACGCTTTTAAGCCGTCAAACTCTACTGGTGGCACGTAGCGTTTAACCGGTAAGTGATGCTTAGAAGGTTGTAGATATTGGCCTACAGTTAGCATGTCAACGTTGTGAGCACGTAAATCGCGAAGTACTTCTTCAATTTCGCTAATTTCTTCACCTAAACCAACCATTAAGCCAGACTTAGTTTTAACTTCTGGGTGAGCTTCTTTAAAGCGGCGTAGTAATTCTAATGACCATTTGTAGTCAGCACCTGGGCGAGCTAGTTTGTATAAACGTGGCGCAGTTTCAAGATTGTGGTTAAACACATCTGGTGGCGTCTCGATTAATATCTCTAGTGCGCGGTCCATACGGCCACGAAAATCAGGTACTAAAATTTCGATAGTAATAGTTGGATTATGTTTACGAATCTCGCGAATACAATCGGCAAAATGCTGTGCACCACCATCACGTAAATCATCACGGTCAACTGAAGTGATTACAACGTAGCTTAGCTTCATATCTTTAATAGTAAGTGCTAGCTTTTCAGGTTCAGTGGCATCAGGTTTTAATGGGCGACCATGAGCAACATCACAAAATGGGCAACGACGAGTACAAATTGCACCTAAAATCATAAAGGTAGCTGTACCGTGGTTAAAACATTCAGATAGGTTAGGGCACGAAGCCTCTTCACATACCGAGTGTAAGCCATGCTTACGTAGCGCTTTTTTAATGCCGTCAATGCGATCGGTTGATTTAGGTAAGCGAATTTTTAACCATTCTGGCTTACGCAACATTTCAGTTTTTTCTGTAGGTAAAACTTTTACTGGGATCAACGCCATTTTTTCTGCGTCGCGTAGTTTTACACCTGGTTCCATTTTGACTGGTTTATTCATTCGTTTTCAAACCCTTCAGTATGCTTAACCTGTGTTGCATTAAGCTTCTTGATCATGTGTTTCACCAATCCTTCACCTGCACTTTCTAGGTTTTGAGGACCATCTAATTCTTTAGTTTGCACCATATTCATGCCCGCATAACCACATGGGTTAATGCGTAAAAATGGACTTAGGTCCATGTTAACATTTAATGCTAAGCCATGAAACGAGCAACCACGACGAACCCTTAACCCAAGGGATGCAATTTTGCTGTCGTTAACGTAAACACCGGGTGCATCAGCTTTAGCATAAGCTTCAATACCATACTCGGCGAGTGATTCAATAATGCACTCTTCAAGCCATGTAACCAGTTCACGTACACCAATCTTTAAACGACGTAGATTAAATAATACATACATCATTTGCTGGCCAGGGCCGTGATAAGTTACTTGTCCGCCACGGTCAACTTTAATCACCTCAATGTCGCCAGGAGCCAGTAAGTGTTCGTCCTTACCAGCCTGACCTTGAGTGAATACACTCTCGTGCTCTACAAGCCAAATTTCATCTGGCGTATTTTCATCACGGGTGTCGGTAAAGTCCTGCATTTTTTGCCAAATTGGCATATAACGCTGACGACCCAGTTGGCGTACGATCAAAGTGTTTTCGTTCACAACAAATCTCAACTATGGCTTAAAGCATGTGGCGTACGTCATCAATGTTGCTGATCACGTTGTAAATTTCTTCAATGTGTTTGCCACTAGTAACCGTTGCTACAAGGCTTACTGACTCGTAATTACCTTTGCTGCTTGGTTTTACTTTAGGGGCGTAATCGCCAGGTGCTATTGGTTGTAACTTAGCTAAAATTTGATCAGTTAAGTTTACATTAGCTAAACCCATTATTCTGAATGTAAATGGGCAAGGGTACTCTAGGTACTCATCAAATTTAGTATCTTTAACAGGTTGAACCACGACGGTGACTCCTCATACAAAAGTGTGGACTCTATGCAAGCTCGAAGCTTAATACAGATAGGCAATTAGCAGTCTTGCTTATATGGGGCGCATTCTAACATTTTTCAAGCAAAAAAAAACGCCTCACAGTGGAGACGTTTAAATTAGTTACCCTAGTTAATAGGGGAGCTATAAATTACTGCATGATCTGTAAACGTAAGTAATCATAAATTTTGCTAAAGAAGCTGCCTTCTTCCACTTCTTCAAGTGTTACTAGTGGGTATTGAGCAATATCTTCGCCTTCTAGTTGTAAGAATAACGTACCTACTTTAGTACCTTTAGCAAGTGGTGCTTCAAGTGTGTTATCTAGCTCAAAGTTAGCTTTAAGGTTTTTATGCTGACCACGTGGGATAGTAATCGGTGTATCTTCTAAAATACCTAAAGATACATTTTCTTTGTTACCCATCCAAATACGTTGTTCTGCAAAGCTATCGCCTGCTTTGTACGGAGTAATTGTTTCATAAAAACGAAAACCATAGTTAAGTAGTTTTTTACTTTCTACTTTACGAGCACGTTCGCTGGTAGTACCCATAACAACAGCAATTAAACGCATATCGTTTTTAGTTGCTGAGGTAACTAGGCTGTAGCCAGCTTCTGATGTATGGCCAGTTTTAATGCCGTCAACATCTAAGCTTTCGTCCCACAATAATGAGTTACGGTTATATTGCTTAATGCCGTTATAAGTAAACGATTTTTGCTTATAAAGTGCATATTCATCTGGCACATCACGAATAAGTGCAGCACCAAGTGTCGCCATATCGCGAGGCGTTGTGAAGTGCTCGTCAGTATCAAGGCCGTGGCTGTTGATAAAGTGGCTGTTGCTCATACCTAATTTAGCAGCATGGGCATTCATTAAATCAGCAAATGCGCTTTCGCTTCCAGCAATATGCTCAGCCATTGCAACACATGCATCATTACCTGATTGGATAATAATACCGTGGTTAAGCTGATCAACACTAATTTGCTTACCTACTTCAATAAACATCTTTGAAGATTCAGGGAAGTTTTTAGCCCATGCTTTTTCGCTTACCGTTACCATATCGGTAGTAGCAATATTACCTGCTTTAATTTCAGTACCAATTACATAACTGGTCATCATTTTAGTTAAACTTGCAGGTGCTAGCTGTGTATCGGCTTCACCTTCAGCAATAACTTTACCTGTTGTAAAGTCGACTAAAAAATAACCTTTTGCATTAACTTGAGGTGGTGCCGGAATAATTTGGGCGCTGGCTGAGAATACGGCGGCTGTACAAACTAGGCCGCATACACCTTTGAGGATTTTATGTTTAATAGATTTCATCATACTCATTAATGGTTAAAGTTAAAGATTCGCGTTACGCTATTTTAAAGGTCTTACTGAGTGTAAAGCAAGAACGCGTTTTGAAATTGATTTTGTTTTAATTTTTTTAATACTTCGTCTGCATGAGGGGTATCTTTTATTGGCCCTAAATGCAGTCTGTAAATGTCGTCTTTTTGAACGATATTTGTAGGTAATTTGTATTGATCTCGCAATGTACTGGCAAGTGCTTCAATATTAGCAAGTGTACCACCTGCAGCTACTTGAATGTAGGTTTGACGCGCAGTTGCGCCGGCAAGGGTAACGGCCTCTAGCTTAACCTTTGCTGTACCATGAGTGTAATAGCCAAGCTTATAAGCAGCAGCATACGAAAGGTCAATCACTCTATCGTCATGAAACGGGCCACGATCGTTCACGCGTACGATTACCGATTTACCATTTGAGGTATTGGTTACTTTAACAAAGCTAGGTAATGGCAATGTTTTGTGCGCTGCTGTCATGGCAAACATATCGTAGGTTTCACCGTTTGAGGTGTGATAACCATGAAACTTACGACCATACCACGAGGCAGTACCTTCCTCAGAATAGCCTGTCTCATCAAGCATAGGGGAATAGCTTTTACCAAGCACTGTATATGGGCGGCTTGCGCTGGCACTTTTAGTGGTTTCGGTTACTATAGCGTCTTGCATTTCAAGCGTAGTAGGAGCTCTAAGTGGTGCTGCATCGTGGCGCATGCTATAACGGCTACTAGAACCGCTACTACAAGCACTTAAAAGTAAAATTAATAATGTAGTAAATATAAGCTGATTAGTGTGTCGCATTATTTTAAAAGCATCCTTTTATCTGTCGCGATTGACATAATAATGCCAAACCCTGCCATTAACGTCACCATCGATGTACCACCATAACTTATAAGTGGTAAAGGTACGCCAACAACAGGTAATAAACCCGATACCATGCCTATGTTTACAAATACGTACACAAAAAAGGTGAGGGTGAGTGCGCCTGCGAGCAATTTACCAAATGCATCTTGTGCATTAACAGCAATGTATAAACCACGGCCAATAATAAATAAATAAAGGCTAAGCAAAACACATACACCAAATAAACCAAATTCTTCGCTTAAAACCGAAAATATAAAGTCGGTGTGGCGCTCTGGCAAAAATTCTAATTGCGATTGCGTACCAAGCAGCCAGCCTTTACCTTCTATACCGCCTGAGCCAATAGCAATTTTAGATTGAATAATATGATAACCCGAACCGAGCGGATCGCTCTCAGGGTCTAAAAAGGTGAGTACACGCTGCTTTTGATAATCGTGCATACCGTAGTGCCAAAATGGCCATGCGGCAAGCGCTACTATAGAGCTTAAAAAGCCGATTAAACGCCAACTTAATCCAGACAAAAACAAAACAAATATACCTGAACTTGCAATAAGTATAGCAGTACCTAAATCGGGTTGTTCTTTAATTAATAATGTAGGGAGCATTACAATCATAAAGCCAATTATTAAGTGCATTGGCCGAGGAGGTAAGTGATTTCGCCCTATATACCAAGCTACCATCATAGGGACTGCCAGCTTCATTAATTCTGCAGGTTGAAACCGTGTCACCCCTAAATCGAGCCATCGCTGTGCGCCTTTTGAGCTTACGCCAAATAAAAGTACACCCACTAGCATTAATAAACCAATGCAATAAAGTGGGATCACTAAACGCTTTAATGTGGCAGGCGAAAACTGGGCCAAAACAACCATAGCAACAACCGCACCGCCCATACGAGTCATGTGCCTAATCATCATTGAAGAGTCTTGGCCGCTTGCGCTGTAAACAACCATTATGCTACCAGCCATCATTATGAGTAATGCAATAAGCAGTGGTAGGTCTAGATGCATACGCATCCAAATAGAGCGTTTATCGTGCAAAGCGGTCATGGTGTATCGTTCCTTGCAAGATTAACTGGATTGGCTGCAAAGTAGTAATCCATAAGTTGGCGAGCAATTTGAATACCGCCGTGGTTGTTTTCTAATACAACAGAAACCACAATTTTTGGATCGCTATAAGGGGCAAAGCCTATGTAAATTGTATTATCGCGTTGGCGTTCTCTAAGAGATTCTGCATCGTAGCGTTCACCTTGGGCAATACTCACTATTTGCGCGGTACCTGTTTTGCCAGCCGAGTCGTAGTTAGTCCCTTTAAAAGCTTTATGCGCTGTGCCTGATATTTTTTGAACTGTATTATGCATTGCATCTAACGATACCTGCCAATGGCGCGGATCTTTTAAAATAACTGGGGGTTTTTCTTCGTTGTTAATTTGTATTACGTCATTATCTTTTTTAACCACTTGTACCAAATGGGGGGGGTGGTTAATACCACGATTAACCAATATGTTAGTCGCGTTTGCAATTTGAATCGGTGTAGCAGTCCAGTAACCTTGGCCAATACCTACAGAAATAGTATCGCCGCGCCACCAAGACTCTTTAAAGCGTCCTTCTTTCCATTCTTTTGAAGGTAAAATAGCAGTAGTTTCTTCGTGAATATCAATACCTGATAAATCGCCGTAGCCAAAACGGGCCATAAAATCACTGATTTTAGTAATACCTAATCGATAAGCCGCATCGTAAAAAAAGGTATCGCACGACTCTTCAATCGCCTTGTATACATCCACATGACCATGGCCCCAACGTTTCCAATCTCGCCATTTGTGTTCAACATTTGGAATTTGAAAAAAACCAGGATCCCACATTGATGTTGATTCATTTACTATATTTTCTTCAAGCGCTAATACAGCCATTAAGGGTTTTACCGTAGAGGCAGGCGCATAACGACCTTGCGTAGTACGATTTATTAACGGACGGTCTTGGTTAAGTAACGCTTTGTAATTTTTGCTGCTAATGCCGTGTACAAATAAGTTTGGATCGTAACTTGGGTTTGAATAAAGCGCCAGCACGCCGCCATCTTTGGCATCCATAACTACAACAGCACCACGCATGTCTTTAAGCGCATGTTGTGCAATTTGTTGTAAGCCCACGTCTAGGGTAAGTACTAAGTCGCTACCTGGCTGCGGTTGGGTCATGCTTAGGGTGCGAATTACACGGCCACGGTTATTAACTTCTACCCGTTGTGAACCCACTTTACCGTGCAGTGTTTCTTCATAATATTTTTCTAATCCGAGTTTGCCAATATCATGTGTAGCGCGGTAATTGGTCGCACGGTCTTCTTGTTTTAATTGGTTTAGCTCTTTTCTATTAAGCTTGGCAACATAACCGAGCGCATGCGTTAGCGTGTCGCCAAATGGGTAGTAGCGAGCCAGACGTGCCTCAATACTAAAACCAGGGAATTTATGTTGATTAACCGAAAATTTTGCTACTTCTGTTTCGTCTAAGCGGGCTTTTAATACTTGTGATTTAAAACGACGGGTGTGTTTTATATCTTTTAAAAAGTCTTGTTTATCTTGCTCTGTAATCGCAATTATTTTACTTATTTGATCAAGCGATTCGTCAAGGTCATCTACCTCTTCGGGGATGACTTCAAGGTTGTAAACAGGTTTGTTTTCAGCAAGTAGCACACCGTTACGGTCGTAAATTAAACCACGGTTGGGTGCAATAGGAATAACTTTAATGCGGTTATCGTTGGAGCGGGTTTGGTAGTCTTGGTGATCTTCTACCTGAATAGTATAAAGATTAGAAAGTAATACAGCGACTAATCCTAATACAAAAACAAAACCCACGAATGCTCGCCTAGCAAATAAGTTTGCTTCTGCGGAGTGGTCACGAATAGTGGGTCTATGTTTTAGCATGGCAAGGGGTTACTCGCGATGATAAGGATGGTTGTTATTTAAGCTCCAGCCTCGGTAAAGGCTCTCTGCAACAATTATACGCACCAAAGGGTGCGGCAATGTTAAATTAGATAACGACCATTTTTGCTCAGAAGCTGCAATGCACTCTGGAGCAAGTCCTTCAGGTCCGCCAATAAGTAAACTTACATCGCGGCCATCGAGTTGCCATTTTTCCATATTTTTAGCAAGTTGGTGAGTATCCAGCGCTTTCCCTGTTACCTCTAACGTTACAATACGATTGCCTTTTGGAATAGCCGCTAATGTTTTTTCACCTTCAATGTGTAAAATACGTTTTATATCTGCATTTTTACCACGTTTTCCGGCTTGAATTTCAATTAACTCTAGGGCCATATCTTTAGGGAAGCGGCGCTGATATTCTGCAAATCCCGTTTCTACCCATGCAGGCATTTTAGTACCAACAGCAATCATTTGTATTTTCACGTATTACTTCCAAGCATTGTCTAAAATGAGTGAGCGTTTAGCCCCACAGTTTTTCTAGATCGTAATAGCTACGTGCTTCGTTTTGCATCACGTGTACAACCACATCACCTAAATCAACCAGTGCCCATTCGCCGTCGCCTTCACCTTCATAACCTAATGGCTCTGAATCTGCATGACGCGCTTCTTTTGCTAAGTGATCGGCAATTGACTGTACGTGGCGTTTAGAAGTACCAGAACAAATTACCATGTAATCTGTGATATCTGATGTTCCAGTAACGTCAATATGAACGATGTCACGCGCTTTCATATCGTCAATTTTGTCCATAGCAAAGGCGAGTAGTTGTTTTGAATCCAAGGTTTTGTCTCAATTTAAAAATTTAATGGCGCGCATTTTAACACGCTAGGAGTTTTTAAGCATCAATTTGATAGAGCTGATGTACTTCTATGTAATGACTCACTGCATCGGGCAATAGTTCATTCTTTTTATTACTTTTTTTCAGTTGTTCGCGAATGGTGCTTGAGGCCGCATCGAGCATTTCGCCCGGTAAAAAATAAAGTTTACCTGCAAGTGAGTGTTTAAGTGCCGCTACTTCGCCGGCATTTGCGCGTTGCATATAGCTTTTGAACTCACCTGTTACAGTGCAATGTTGAGCAGGGCGCTGGTACACCACAATATGGCAAAGCTGCGTTATTGCCTTCCACTCAAACCATTTATCTAGGTTGTTAAATGAGTCCATACCAATTAAAAATAAAATAGGTGTAGTGGGGTGCTCTTTACGAAGTTCTTGTAAGCTCAGCAACGAATACGATGGACCGGTTCGATTAAGTTCTCTTAAATCGAGTTCAAAATGAGGGTAAGGTGCAATAGCTGCGTTGAGCATATTAATTCGGTGCTGCGTACTAATACCCGGAGCTGCTTTATGTGCAGGTAATGCACAGGGCATAAAATAAAGCGTATCCAAATTAAACGCATTTACGCATTGCTGCGCCATATTTAGATGGCCTAAATGGACTGGGTCGAAAGTGCCACCAAAAATTGCGATCATTTAACACCCATTAGCTATTTATTTATTAACCGCGTGGCACGGCATAGGAATGTTGAGCGGCTGGCAAAATTTAATACAAATATGAGCAAGCGCTTGGTAAGGTGCAATTAAATTACCTTGCTTGTAACTGGCATCAAACAACGCAACATCACTGTTTATTTGTTCTAGTGTATGCATGTTTAAACGGTTAATAGCATTTTGAACTGGACCTTGTTGGTTTTTCCAAATTGCTTTTTGTTTAAATAAATTAGCGATAGGTTCGCCATTTAATAAACCAAGTTGCACACTTATAAGTGTATTAAGCTCTTTGGTTATAGCCCACAAAATACTCACCACTTCGGTGTTATCGCTGGCAAGTTTGTTTAATACTTTTATAGCTTGTTTGGCGTGGCCATTTAATAGCGCATCGCTTAAATCAAAAATATCAAATTTGGCTTGGTTTAATAGGCCTTGCATTACTAATTGCTGAGTAATTAATGCATTGCCGTGCAGCAGCGAGAGCTTCTCAAGTTCCTGAAAACAGGCTAACAAGTTGCCTTCGGTGGCATTTATTAAGCTTACTTTGGCGTCGCTTTGCATATTAAGTGATAAACGTTGGCATTGCTCATCAAGCCATCGTTTTACATGAGAGCCCGTAAGCGGGTAGCAAGGTACAAATACACCTTGCTTATCAAGAGCTTTAAACCATGCTCCACGTTGTACTTCTTGGCTGGCTTTAGCGCCTTTAACAATTAAAATAGTATCGGGATTAACCAGCTCAACTACTTTTTTAAAGGTGTTGCTGCCAATAACGCCTGGCTTTTGTTGGTTTAAATCAAGCTCAATAATAGTGCGGGCGCTAAACAGCGACATACTTTGGTACTGGGCTATAATTTCTTGCCAATCGAATCCTTGCATTAAAGTAAACTTAATTACTTCATCAAAACCTTGTTGCTTAGCACAGTCGCGAATTTGTTGTACGCACTGCGCTTCTTGAAAAGGCTCTTCTCCAAATACTAAATAAAAGGGCTTTAGCCCTTTATTTAGTTCACTCGGTAGTTGATTAGCGTAGCAGCGCATTATAGTTGCGACAGCTCTCTAACAATACGACGACTGGCTTGCTCACGAATTTCGCTAATAAGTAGCTCAAGCTCTTTTGCTTTTGCTAATGCATGATCCGGATCGTCTTGGTAATTACGATAAAGCTCAAAACGTTTTTCTATCGCTTTTTCACCTGGGCGTTTAACTACATACGATACGCCATAAGCGAGCTCATATTCAGCAACTTGGCCGTTTTGGAACAGCGAAAGTGTTTGGCGTTCAATGCTTTCTTTGCGTAAATACAATTGGGCTTTATCTTTAGCTGACGATACTAACTCTACGTTACTCGCTTTAAGCTCTTTTTTAAGCTCAGTGAATAAAGTCGATTTTTCGTCATCGCCTACAAGTGTTAGCTGTTTTAAGTTATCAGGCAGGCTAGAGGCTTTTTTTAAATGAAAGCCACAGCTTGATAACAAAAAACAGACTAGCACTAAGGCTAGTCCATTTTTAATGGCGTCAAATGCAGCCATATTAGTTAGCTACCACGTTAAGTAGCTTGCCTGGTACGTAAATGATTTTACGAATGGTTGAGCCATCAGTAAATTTAGTTACGTTAGATTCTGCAAACGCAAGGGCTTCTACTTGCTCTTGAGTTGCACCAGCTGCCACTGTTAACTTAGCGCGAAGCTTGCCGTTTACTTGTACGATGATTAGTTTTTCATCTTCAACAAGTGCAGACTCGTCAACTTTTGGCCATGCAGCATCTAAAATTTCGCCTTTTTTACCAAGCTCTTTCCAAAGCTCATGCGATAAATGCGGAGTAATGGGTGCAAGCATAATAACTAATGCTTCAAGTGCTTCGTTAGCAATCGCTACATCTTGTTTGTCGCTCAGTGGTGCTTTTAATAACTTATTAGAAAGCTCCATAATGGCTGCAATAGCGGTGTTAAAGGTTTGACGACGTTCAACATCATCAGTCACTTTAGCAATTGCTTTGTGTAAGTCGCGACGTAGTACTTTTTGCGGGTTAGTTAGCGCTGATTTATCAAGTGCTTGGTAACCTACTGTTTTAACGTCTACCGCGTATTTCCATACACGTTTTAAGAAACGATGCGCGCCTTCAACGCCTGAGTCTGACCATTCAAGCGTTTGCTCTGGCGGTGCTGTAAACATCATAAATAAACGCACTGTATCTGCACCGTACTGGGCAATTACATGTTGTGGGTCTATACCGTTGTTTTTAGACTTAGACATTTTGCTCATACCTGATGAGAATACCGGCTCGCCATCTTCTTTGTGCCATGCTTTAGTAACGCGGCCTTTTTCGTCGGTTTCGGTGTTTACATCAGTTGGCGAAATCCAAATGTCGCCGCCTTTTTCATCTTTACGATAAAATGTTTCAGCAAGTACCATACCTTGACAAAGTAAGCGGTCAAACGGCTCATCAGAATTAACTAAACCAAAGTCACGTAATAATTTATGGAAAAAGCGCGAGTACAATAAATGTAAAATAGCGTGCTCAATACCACCGATGTATTGGTTTACTGGTAACCAGTAGTTAGCAGCCGCTGGATCTAGCATGCCTTCGTCGTAGCGTGGGCTACAGTATCGTGCGTAGTACCAAGACGATTCCATAAAGGTGTCAAACGTATCAGTTTCGTGAAACGCAGGTGCGCCATTTACTGTTGTTTTAGCCCACTCTGGGTCTGCTTTAAGTGGTGATGTTACACCGTTCATTACCACATCTTCTGGTAAGCGAACTGGTAGCATATCTTCAGTAGCCGCAAGTTCTTTACCGTCTTCATCGCTAAGCATTGGAATAGGCGAACCCCAATAACGTTGGCGACTAACACCCCAGTCACGCAGGCGAAAGTTTACTTTACGCTCACCAACACCGAGTGCTTCTAATTTATCGGCAATCGCTTTAAAACCAGCTTCAAAATCAAGGCCGTTAAATTCACCCGAATTTACAAGTACGCCTTTGTCAGTGAATGCTTCTTTATCTAGGTTTACTTCAAGGTCTGAACCTTCAGCAGGTGCAATTACTTGTTTTATGTCAAGACCGTAAGCCGTTGCAAATTCAAAATCGCGTTGATCGTGTGCAGGTACTGCCATTACAGCGCCTGAGCCATAATGCATTAATACAAAGTTAGCAACCCAAATTGGTACTTGCTCGCCCGTTAATGGGTGAGTGGCGTAAAAGCCTGTTGCTATGCCTTTTTTCTCCATGGTTGCCATGTCTGCTTCGGCAACTTTGGTGTTTTTGCATTCTTCAACAAACATTGCAATAGCGTCGCTATTTTTAGCGGCTTCTTGTGCGATAGGGTGACCACCGGCAACAGCAACATACGTAACACCCATAAAGGTATCTGGACGAGTTGTGTATACGCTAAATGTTTCGTCGTTATCGGTGCGTTTAAATTCAATATCACACCCTTCAGAGCGGCCAATCCAGTTGCGCTGCATTGTTTTAACTTGCTCTGGCCAATCTTCTAACTTGTCTAAATCGTCAAGTAGCTCTTGTGCGTAGTCGGTAATTTTAATAAACCACTGTGGAATTTCTTTTTGCTCAACCACAGCGCCTGAACGCCAACCGCGACCATCAATAACTTGTTCGTTAGCAAGTACAGTTTGATCCACTGGATCCCAGTTAACTGTCGACATTTTTTTATACACTAGGCCTTTTTCGTAAAGCTTAGTGAAAAACCACTGCTCCCACTTGTAGTATTCTGGATGACACGTCGCAATCTCGCGATCCCAGTCATAACCAAAACCTAATTGCTTAAGTTGGGTGCGCATGTAATCAATATTTTCGTATGTCCACTTAGCTGGTGCTGTTTTGTTTTTAATAGCAGCGTTTTCTGCAGGTAAACCAAACGCATCCCAACCCATAGGTTGCATTACGTTTTTGCCTTGCAGGCGCTGGAAACGAGAAACAACATCACCAATGGTGTAGTTACGCACATGACCCATATGCAGTCGACCACTCGGATAAGGGAACATAGAAAGGCAGTAATACTTTTCTTTGCTCTCATCTTCAGTGACTTTAAATACCTGGTTTTCTTCCCAGTAGCTTTGTACTTTTGACTCTATATCTTGCGGGTTATATTGCTCTTGCATCTATGGTTCCAGACTTCTTGCAAACTAATAAAAAATTGCCGTTAGGATACCCCAAATAAAACACTATTCACAGCGTCAAAAACATGCTTTTATTAAATTGTAACTTTCAGTGCAGGTTAACCTGCCTTTTTATAGTGTGGTTAGCTAAAGACATAAGTTACAGACTGATTTAACAGCAATTTTGAAGGAGTAAAAAATGACTGATTACAAAACATGGCTTAGCAGTTTTACCCATTGGATAAAAGATGTGAAAGAGCATGGTTTAAAAGATGTGGTTTCTGGGTTTGTTGAATCTGAGCAGGCGCTTAAAGATTTAAGTCAAGAAAGATATGAGCTCTACAAAAGTTATTTAAAGAATGATATTGAACATATAGTAGAGAACGAATCACACTATAATTCGCTTGCATGGCAAGAGCTTAAAGAGTCTCTTTGGTTTGAACTTTCGCACATAGAAGATAAAACTCAACTTGAGTGGCAATCTCTTAGCCAAGATTTTAAGCACAATGGTGTATATCACGCAGGCGAATGGATAGCCATGGGCACATTAGTATGTAAGAATTGCACCCATAGTTACGATGTTTATCACGCTACACAAATTACACCGTGTATTGAATGTGATGGAATCTATTTTAGTCGTAAGGCACTGCACCCTTAAATATAAGTATTAAGTGGCTGCGGGCCACTTAATACGCCCAAAGGCCAGCGAATATGCTGGTAAAAAAAGAAGTTAGAATGACGAAAAAATTGCTGCCACTATCTGTTTCAAAGCTCGCACCGAGTATTTCTACTAATCACGTAAACACGTGTATGAACAATCCATACCCAGAGCAACTTACGTTTATAGGCCAACAACGCGCCCAAAGTGCTTTAGATTTTTCATTAGGGATGGAACTGCCGGGTTACAACGTTTATGTAATGGGCGAGGCCGCTCACGGGCGCTTTACGCTTGTTAAAGATAAACTTAAACAACACGCAAAAGACCGCTCAACGCCAAACGAATGGTTATACGTAAACAATTACGATGACCACAGAGAACCTATTGCGCTGTTTATGCAACCAGGTCAAAGTAAGCAACTTAGTGACGACATAGATTCATTTTTAGATGAAGTACTCGACACCTTTCCTGCGGCATTTGATAACCCAGCGTATCAGCGTAAGAAAAAATCAATCGATCGTGAATTTAACGATGCCTATGACAGTGCTATTACCGCAGTAGAAATTGCGGCGTTTGAGCAAAGCGTTGCATTAGTTGAAGAAAAAAATTCAGTAGGGTTTGCACCACTTGTAGATGGTAAACAATTAAGCGACAGTGAATTTGGCGAACTTGAAGAAACGTTACGTGAAGAGTTTTTTGAAAAAATTGAAAAGCTAGAAGATGCATTAATAGAAGCGTTAATAGAGCTGCCACGTTGGAAACGCGAATCAAAAGAAAAACAACGCAACCTTAAAAAATCGACTGCAGAGCAAGCCACTAAACCACTTTTAAAAGACTTAGAACATAAATATGCCACGCATATTGGTGTACTGCGCTATTTAAAAGATATACGCGTTGAAATTATAGACGCGGTACTTGAATGGCTAGATGACGAAGATGAAAGTGAAGAAAGCAAAGAAGACTTTGATCGTAAAGGCATGCTTACCGACTTTTTTGCACCTAACATTTTAGTTGAGTTTAAAGAGGACGACGCAGCACCGGTTGTGTACGAGCCTAACCCAACGTTTGGCAATATATTTGGCAAAATTGAGTACTCAACATCGCAAGGCTCTTTAATTACCTGCTATCGCTCAATTCAGGCTGGTGCATTGCATCGTGCTAATGGCGGCTATTTAATTATGGACGCTGAAAAAATCATGGCAAACCCACAAGTGTGGGATGGTTTAAAACTCGCGTTAAAAACACATCAAATTAAAAACGACTTACCGTATCAAGACAGCACAGTAGGGACGAGCTTTACACTTCGCCCGCAGCTTATACCGCTTGATGTTAAAATTATTTTATTAGGTTCGCGCGAGTTGTACTACACCATAGGTGAATACGACGAAGAATTTGCAGAGCTATTTAGAGTATTAGCCGATTTTGATTACTACTTGCCAAGTAGCGATAAATTGCAATACCAGTTTATTACTAAAGTAACCGAGTATTGCGAGCAAACATTAAAGTGCACTGCAACGCAGGCTGCTATGGTGCGTTTACTTAAATTTAGTTACCGCCAAGCTGAGCATCAAAATAAATTATCAGCGCGTTTTGCTGATGTACTTGAACTTATTGCAGAAGCCAGTTACTACGCAAAGCAAGACAAATTAGCCGTTATTGACGCGCACCATATTGACGAAGCCATTGAAGGCAAGCAATACCGTACCGGCCAAATTAGCGAAAATATGCTCAGTGATATAAAAGAAGGTCACACACTTATTGCAACCGACGGCCAAGCCATTGGTAAAGTAAATGGCTTAACCGTATTACACATTGGCGATACCTCATTTGGTACCCCTGCGCGTATTACGGCAACGGTTTATGCTGGCGCCGATGGCGTAATAGATGTTGAACGCGAAGCTGAGCTTGGTAAAGCAATTCACTCAAAAGGTGTTATGTTGCTTACCGGTTATTTAGGTAATAAATATGCGCAGCACTTTAGCTTAACGCTTAGCGCTAATATTGCCATTGAGCAAAGCTATGGTTACATAGATGGCGATAGCGCATCTTTAGCAGAGTTGTGTGCGCTTATTTCGTCTATTACAAGCCTACCTATTAGCCAATCTATTGCGCTTACAGGCTCTATAAACCAACATGGTGATGTACAAGCCATTGGTGGCGTAAACGAAAAAATAGAAGGCTTTTTTAAACTGTGTAAAATGCGTGGTTTAACAGGTTCGCAAGGCGTTATCATTCCTAAATCAAACCAAGTTAACTTAGTGCTTGATGACGAAATACTTAATGCGGTTGAAGCGGGTAAATTTAATATTTACGCAGTTGAAACCGTAGACCAAGCGCTTAACTTGTTAATGGATATAGAAGCTGGCGATATTATTGATGACCAGTATCCAGAAAGCTCCGTAAATGGTATTGCGCTTGCTCGCCTTAAAGAGATTGCCGACATAGTAAACGGCGATGATGACGAAAAAGACGAAGAGCTAGATAACGAAAAAGGTTAATGATGATTAATATAATTTTGGCGGTAGTTATCGCCATTTTTTGTTTTTTAATATTTCAAAATAGTAAAAAAGCAAAACAACAAGCAGGCATAAATGCACAAATAGGTGCAGATTATTTAGCCGCTAACGCAAAGGTAGAAGGTGTAGTAGAAACGACTTCTGGCTTGCAGTATAAAGTAATCCATAAAAGCGTAAACGAAAACACACCAACCCCAAAAAGTATGGTTAACGTGCATTACCACGGCACACTAATCGACGGCACTGTGTTTGACAGTTCAGTAGAGCGTAAAACACCTATTAGCTTTGGTTTGCACCAAGTTATTAAAGGTTGGACTGAGGGCTTACAACTTATGAGCCCTGGCGATAAATACACGCTATATGTACCGCACCAATTAGCGTACGGCGAAAAACGGGTAGGTAGTATTCCTCCTGCCTCAGTACTTATTTTTGAAGTAGAGTTACTGGCAATTGAGTCTTAGTGATTAAATAACAAGGAAGTAAATTATGAATAAAGACGAATTACTTAAAATAGCCAAAGGTGATATTAACTTTACCTTTCAATCTATTATTTATGCACTAGCGCTGTGCTTACTCGTTGCAGCTGTTTTTTTACTAGAGATGAGCGTTAACCTACAAATGGGTTTAATAGTTTGTATTATTGGTGTGTTTGGAATGACTATTTATAATAATTTAAATACTCGCCTAAATGCGGCGCTTGCACTTATTGCGCTCTCACAAGATAACCAAAGCACTAAGTAAGCAACGAGTTAGTTTAATAAATTGGTATAAGCCCTACTTTAATAAAGTGGGGCTTTTTGCTTTTAGCTAACATTAAAATTTACTCAAGGATTTTAATACGAGGTCGATACCTGTAATAGTTACAAAGCTATTTTAGGGATAAAATAATGAAGATTTCACCGACTCCCATTCCATACCAAGTACACAGCTCAAATACTCAAACTTTAGCGCAATCAGATAAACTACCTGTTGAAAAAGCGAGTGAAGAAAAGAGCGAGGAAGAGAGCGAGGAAGAGAGTGATGAAGAGCCAAAATATGTGTTATCAAAGTTTCTAGATACCAAAGCGCAAGAATATAGTGAAGATAACGCAACGTTTGGCAATCAATATAAAAACCTAGAAAAAGTATACAAGCACTTCACTGGGCGAGTTGTTGCGCTGCAAGAACAAATTAATAAACTTAAACAAAGCCCCGTACAACGTAGTTTAACTATAAACACTTCTGCAAGTGAGTTAGATAAAAGTGATGCAAATTTAGTTTTAGATGCTGACCACCTAGGTGCAAAAAAATATAAAAACACGCAACAGCAAGAACAAATAGATATGTTAGAGCTGCAATTAGGGGAGTTAAAGTCAGAGCAAGCAGCAATAAAACAACAAATGGTTGAGCTGGTTATTAGTGAAATGAAGAGGCGGGGCGACGACTATACTATTTAGCGCCACCAACATGCTGGTGGGTTAGCTTTTAAACTCAATTTTACCCACTTCAAGTTTAAACTTACCTTCTTGCTTGCCTGCAATCATAAAGCCTAGCTGTTTTATATCGTCAAAATCAATAATCGGTTGCTGCTCAAGCACGCGACCGCGATACGTTAAAGTAAAATCACTCGGAGCAAAGTTTATATCTACCCATTCATTTTTTACTGTTTTAAATGAGTGAGTATACGCTGCGCCATCAAGAGAATTAGTTGTTCTGAGCCTGAGCTGATAAGTTTGCCCGTCACCTTTAACACGCAGCGCTACAGCTTTAGTATTTTGGCTTTGGGTATTTAGCTCTGTACGTATTGATGCAAAACCGCCGTTATTATCAAGCGAAACACTGCCTGTAAACAGTAAACTGCCTTGTATTTGTGTGAATTGGCTATTAGATGCACCGCCCATTACTAAGTCGTTAACAACGTACCAGCGCTGGTTTGCATTCGCTTGTGCACTTACAACTAATAAATTAAATACAAAAAGTGATGATAGTTGCTTTGTTGTCATACGTGTTTCCTAATTGGCATTAAGTAAGTGGAGTAACTATAACTAATACGCTTTAACAACGTATTTGTTCACTAATTTAAAACTAATTATTTTTACGAGCCCACTTATCCATTATTTTATTAAATAATATTTCATCATCAGTTTGCTCACCAGGGCAGTGTTGCGCGCTACCTTGAGGCATGCCATTACTACCAAATACGGTTGAAGTATCAATTAAATAGCATTTACCGTTAAATTTTTCTAATCGTCGTGTGCCTATTGTATTTTGGCTAATAACTTCCGATTTTTGTGACTTAACCGGTGATTTAATTGTGGGCGTGGCAGCTATTGCATCATCAGTACTATCTGAGTTATCAGCTTCGCCAAACGTGACCATTTTTTTATGCGTTAAGTTATTTATAGGTGCGCCATAAATAGACGCATACGGGTTAAGTTTTTTAAACGTTTGCGTGTTGGTATTAATGGTGTGAGCAGGGGGTTGAGGTTTATTTGTAATAGTGGACTTTGTTACTGTTGTTGTTTTTGGTTTTTCGTCACGTTGTTTGGGTGCTTTAGTAACTTGTGTTTGAGTTGTAGGTGTTTTATTAGTGCTTATAGATTCAGGTACTTTTTTTACCTCTAACTTTGCAGGTTCAACAATCGGTGCGTTAGTGGTGGTGTTAACGGTGCTTAACTTAGGTTGGGTTGATAAGTTAACCATTACATAAGCGTTTATTACGGTGTCTTTTTTTGTTTGAGGTTCTTCAACCTTTATTTTTTGCGAAAGTAATTTATGTGAAAGTAATAAGTACAGCAACACGCCATGTATACATAACGAGATAACCCACGGCCACGCATTCCCTTTATTCACATCAAACCCTCAACTTAATAGTGCTGTTAAGAGTCAATAAAATACATTTAGTTCACCTAAAGTTAATGTGTTTTACTTTGTAGCTTTATTGCAAATACAACAAAACTATTTTGTTGTTTTTGCATGTGCTTGGTTACGTTATTATGAGCGCAATCAAACTTAGGAGGCATTATGACATTACTTTTTGAACCAATAGAACTTGCAGGTAAAACATTAAAAAACCGTATTGTTATGCCCCCAATGACTCGCTCGCGTTCAACACAGCCTGGCGATATAGCTAACGACTTAATGGCAACATATTACGCACAGCGCGCAAGTGCCGGGCTAATTGTAAGCGAAGGCACACAAATTAGTGAACTTGGCAAAGGCTACGCTTGGACTCCGGGTATTTATTCAAATGAGCAAGTTGTAAGTTGGAGTAAGGTAACAAGCGCAGTACACAGCGCTGGTGGCGTGATGTTTGCTCAGCTTTGGCATGTTGGCCGCGTAACTCATAGTGACAATACCGGTGGCGTGCAGCCTATTTCAGCCTCGGCCATTGCTGCAAAAGACGTAAAAGTATTTGTAGATACAAACGGCGCACCGGGGTTTGTAGACACCCAACTCCCACGCGAAATGAGCAAACAAGATATTACGCATGTCATAGGCGAATTTCGCCAAGCTGCTAAAAATGCAGTTAATGCAGGATTTGATGGCATAGAGCTTCATGCTGCTAATGGTTACCTTATTAACCAATTTTTAGACTCAGAATCAAATGCTCGCACCGATGAATATGGTGGCAGCGTGCAAAACCGAATACGTTTTTTAATTGAAGTGGTAAATGCTGTTAGCGACGAAATTGGTAGCAGCAAAGTAGGCGTAAGACTAGCCCCGTTAACAACTCTTAATGGCACTGTAGACGAAAACCCTGAGGAAACTTATTTAGCGGTTTCTGAGGCATTAAATAAGGCCAGCGTAGGTTACATGCATATAGCCGAAGCCGATTGGGATGACGCACCTTTGATGAGTGTTGAGTTTAAACACGCTATTCGCAAAGCCTACAGCGGTGTATTAATTTACGCAGGCAAGTACACAAAAGAGCGCGCAGACAAAGCACTTAGCGAAGGCTGGGCCGACATGATTGGTTTTGGTCGCCCGTTTGTATCAAACCCAGACTTACCAGCACGCTTAAAGCAAGGCAAGCCACTTAACAGCCACAACCCCGACACTTTGTTTGGTGGTGCAGAGCAAGGCTATACCGATTATCCAACGGTATAATTGCTAGTAAGTAATAAACATTGAGTAAAAACATGAAGGGCTGCATTTTATGCAGCCCTTTTTTGTGCACTGATTCTATTAGCTTTATCTTGAGCAAAAAATAAAAAACGCGTAAGTTAACCGGGTTACCTATTTTAATAACAAGAAAATAAATGAAAGCCAAAGAGATAGAACAATTAGAATTATCAAATTCTGAAACCCGAGAAGTTATTACACCCTACGCCTTTAAAATTGACAGTGCATTACTAGGCTTGCCTTTAGCTACACCAAGTAGGCGTGCACTAGCTATTATTATTGATGTTGCACTGATATTTTTAGCCGCCAAACTCAGCGCGGCTTTAATCGCATTTGTCGCGGCAATGGCTTTTTATAAAGGCACTGCGCAACAGTACTTACCTAAAATGTCGTCGTTTTGGCGAAGAACCCTAAAAATTTTTGCAGCAAGTTTTTTATTTGTAAGCGCACTTACTGTGCTTTCAATTGGCATAGATTACCTAGAAGGCGATAACGCAGATCAAGGTTTGGCTGTTCATGGCGTAAAAATACAAGATGAAATTGAGCTTACTGCCACAGAAAAACAATGGGTAAATACTTATTTAGCGCAAACAGCCGATGACAGCTGTGAGCAACCTTGCCAACAAAATGCGCTTGATAATTTAATTTGGGAAGTTCCTAAATTAGCAGAAATGGATGACCTACAAAACCCACAACTTGCTACCGTATTTTTACAGCTATTAGTGCTCAGTGAAAATAACGAAATAAAGCCTGCACAGTTAATAGAAGAAAAACCAGCGCAAACAACCACAAATAGTATTTTGCAGTGGAGCAAAGGCATTATTCAAGACTTAGGCTTAGGGTTTGGCTGGGCTGCTGTTTACTTTACGTTGTTCTCATTACTTTGGCGCGGCCAAACACCAGGTAAAAAAGTATGTAATATCCGCGTAGTCGCACTGAGCGGTGAGCCATTAGGTTTATTAGATTGTTTTGGTCGCTACGGCGGCTACGGTGCAGGCTTTGCAACCGGGCTGTTAGGGTTTTTACAGATATATTGGGATCCAAACAGGCAAGCGATTCAAGATAAAATATCAGCGACAGTGGTTATTAAAGGTAACTTGAATCAACCTGTGAATGTTGAAACCGTTGTAGATGCAGTGAAAGAGTAATAAAAACTAACAAGATTATAAAAAAGAATAGCTATAAATAAAAAAAGGTCTAAAATTAGGGCTTAATTTAGTTCTTTTTAGGTGTTTTATGAGACAAGTTTTAGCTGATTGTTCGGCAAGTATTTCAGAACTTAAAAAAAATCCAACAGCGCTTTTAAATGAAGCAGATGGCGCTGCAATAGCCATATTAAATCATAACAAGCCTGCAGCTTACTTAGTACCTGCAGCAATGTATGAGCTACTAATGGAACAACTGGATGATTATGAACTAACTAAAGTTGTTGAGAGCCGCAGGGGCGATTTATCTCAAGCGGTTGAAGTTAGTATAGATGACTTATAAGTTAAAGTTTTTACCTGCAGCCTTAAAGGAGTGGGAGAAACTTGCACCACCACTTAAAAGCCAGTTTAAAAAGAAACTTACTGAGCGCTTAGATAACCCGCATGTGTCAGCCTCTAAATTACGCGGCTTCGATAATGTTTACAAAATAAAATTGCGCACGGCAGGGTATCGCTTAGCTTACGAAGTTATTGACGATGAAGTAGTGGTTTATGTGCTCGCAATTGGTAAGCGCGATAAAGATGCAATATATAAAAAGTTAACGTCACGAATTAAGTGACATAATTTTGTATTTGCTTTATTTCTTTTGGATAAATAAAATTTTCTCAAAAAGAAGGTTATCAGGGAAGGTAGTTTTTAATTTTGTTATATACTTTATAAGTCGGTTATAGTTCGTAGTATCGACACTTTTTATGTAGGATAGCCACCCATTTATCTTTGGAAGTTTTGATGGATCAGTTTGTAGCATAGTATAGATTTCAGAGCGCATTTCTCTATACTTTTTTCGGCCAATTCCTACACTATCTTTTGATATTATTAACCCAGTAACCTCTTTCCGTTTCCTAGTGCCACAAATCTTAGTTTTGCTTTGATTAACAGTGAATCCTTCATCCACGAGTATGCTTCGTATTATTGGATGAGCTTTTCTAATCTTACTCTCGTTGAATGCTGATAAAGTTATGTCGTCAGCGTATCTTGTGTATATTATACCTTTAGGCCCAGAGTAGCCTTGAATTCTAGCGTCTAATCTATGGCATACTAAATTTGATAATTTTGGTGATGTGGGAGCACCTTGAGGAAGGCGGCCTTTAAAAGTACATAAAGATGTAAGTATGTTACTTATCTTTTTATTGTAGCCAATAGAAAGGTAAATACTATATATATGTGATGCAGGAATTGAATGAAAAAAATCTTCAAGATCAATGTTTAACAAAACATGGGCACCTATATGTGGGGTGGCATTATTTAATATAGACTCACCAGTCTCAAAGCCTTTTGAGTTTTGAGACGAAAAAAGGCGGTATAATATTTTTCTTAATATCCATGCCTGTACTGCTTTCATTGATCTAGATGGCTGAGCTATTTCTCGTTTTCCTCCAGACTTTTTATCTAAGTAGTAAACTTTATAATGCTCATCTGATTTGTATACTAATTGCTGTAATAAGCCAGAAGAAAGGCGCATTTGACTTGCTAATTCTTTAAGATTAGTTACAGGTGGTAAACCAAGGTTTTTCAACCGACTTAGTGATGTTACAATTTGATGGTTTGGCATTTGAGGTTACGCACCTTTACGTCATAATATCGAATTTAGAACTTGCGAGTCTAAAACGTAGTTTTAGCGAGCAAGAACTAAATACGTCAATTTAATGGCTTAACTGATGGACAGCGAATCACTACCCAGCCGTATTTCTGATTTATCAGAAAACAACTCGCTAAAGGTGCGTTTTTGCATTCTAGCACACTCTATTCCCGATTTCCCACGGAATTGAAAGTTCATGATTTCTATTCTGACAAGATCTAAATGATTGCTAGTGAAAATAGATAGGACATGCTCCTCTCCATTCTTAGTCATATCATATCCGTTAGTTGTCTTTTTTATTAGTCTTTTAGATTGAAGCTTTGTTAGAGCCGATTGTGTTGCTATTTTTGACATAATTTCGTCTTGATCAGTAGCATATTTTAATAAGCTTTTTAGACTATTAAAAGTTACATTTTCTATCAGGTAAATACAAGGAAGGATAAAGTTTTCAGCTTCTAATATATTAGTCACGTTTTTCTTCACGGGACTTTGCTTTTGAATTTTAGTTACAGAGTCTGATATTGTTCTGAAAATTTTTGAGCTACTTTTAGGGTTATCAAGCTCTTCATAATCTAAATCTATAACTTTTCCAGATTCAGAGGCTTTAATTAATCTATTTGGACCATAGTTAAGAAAGCTCCTCTTATTTTTATAGCGTTTATTTGCAATACAAATAATCTTATTTACTAATTTAGGATTACTTGAAAAAGCACCAAGTTCAGCAAAAGAGCCTGGACTTTCAGGCAGCAAAACTATTGCATCAACCGAATCTGCTAAAATATTCTCTAGGGCTAAAAGGCTTAGTTGGCCTTGTCCTGCCAAAAGATCATCAAATAAGCTTTCAGGATAGAGTAACTCATAGGGAATTCTACTTTGATTCTCAGTGAGAATAGTCGCCATTTTTGAGCGACCCTTTTTTTTGTCTTTTATATCTGCGCCACATAAAAAAATAGTTCTTTTTCTTTCATATACAGGGACATAAATTCTATCTCTAATTACGGTAGCTATAGATTTTAATGCAGATTCAGATAATATTTTATGCATAGTACCTCGAGATTAAATAACTATACTTTATAGGATGAAATATATCTTACATTCTTACTAAGATGTTACAAGCTCAATAGCGTTTCTAAACTGGCAAGTTTTTCCTATTAAAATTTATAACCTTTACTGGCATACCCAGCGACACCTAGCAACAATACAACCCCCCACACAAACATGTTTCCATATTGGCTGTACACGCTGTCGCCTTTTATAAGCTTAATGTTGGCTTTTAATGTAGTAGCTTCAAACTGAGGCATGGTTTGTTGTGTGTAGCTTATAGGGTCGTATACGGCGCTTACACCATTGTTGGTAACTCGCACTAGAGGGCGTTGTAGTTCGAGCGCGCGCATACGGGCTATTTGCATGTGTTGCAAAGGCCCAATAGAGTCACCAAACCAGGCATCGTTACTTACCGTAAAGAGTAGGTCGGAATCGCTTTTGTAATTACCGCGTACTAAATCTGCAAAAACAATTTCGTAGCAAATAGCGGGTAGTAAATTAAAGCCGTTGGCACGCAAGTTGTTTTGCACTTTGTCGCCACGCGTAAACGACGACATAG
Source organism: Pseudoalteromonas sp. Z9A4 (assembly GCF_011378845.1). Taxonomy (NCBI): domain Bacteria; kingdom Pseudomonadati; phylum Pseudomonadota; class Gammaproteobacteria; order Alteromonadales; family Pseudoalteromonadaceae; genus Pseudoalteromonas; species Pseudoalteromonas sp. Z9A4. Next base: position 54,926 of record NZ_WTLA01000004.1, on the reverse strand, counting down.
GTAAATCGAATAATGGGGCAATAGGTCGCAAAAAGTCTTGAAACGGTACAAATTCGCCAATAGGTAATAGCTGGTGTTTTTGATAACGGTTTTTATCAAGGTAATGATAATGCCCGTGCTCGTCGCCGCGTTCTCTATTACCGACCACAATAAGCGTGTTAAATATGTTTTTGGTGTCTCGCTGGTAGTCAACAATACCGGTAACAAGGGCGGTTTTATTAAACGAGGCGGCACTGTCTAAATTGGCTAGGTATGAATCAGCAAGCATCTCTATTTCAGGCACTGCGGCTTCTGGCCATACTATTAAGTCGGCATCCCAATGTGGGCGTGTCAGGTCTTGGTATTTGCTCATTGTGGTCCAAAACTCACTTGGCTCAAAGCGCAGGTGTTGCTGTATGTTCCCTTGTACGAGCAATACAGACATGTTTTTATCTGTGTAATGAATACTGCCTGTGGTGTTTGCGCCTGTAAAAATAAGCGCAACAGCTGTAGCAGTAACCGCTGGGGTTTTAAAATCTTTTTGGGTAAGTCTATATAGTGCAAAGCCAATAGCGACACAGGTAAGTGTTAAGCCAAACTCGCCAATATAAGGGGCAAGCAGCCTTAAAGGTCCGTCGGTTTGTGTGTAGCCAAAACTTAACCACGGGAAACCGGTAAGTACGGTGCCACGTAAATACTCGCTAATTGCAAAGCAGGCAATAAGCAATGCGCCAAAGCTTTTAGGACCAGTGGCAAAGCGTGTAGTTGCCCAAAAGGCAAGTGCAGGAAATAACGCTAAGTAGGCGCACAAAAATGCCATTAACGAGAGCGACGCTATAAGCGGCATACCGCCAAAGGTGGCAATAGAAACATGTACCCAGCTTATACCAGCACCAAACCAGCCTAGGCCAAATATAAAGCCATACTTAGCAGCGGTTTTTGCGTGTGCTTTACCGGTATTATTGGGGTTAACGCAAAAAATTATGGTACCAAGGCTAATAAATACGATGGGCCAAATTTCAAAGGGGGCATAGCCAAAAGTTAAAACAAGGCCCGCAACGAGTGCGAGCCATGCTTTTTTATCTTTTGCTAATAGGGTAAGTCTAGTTAGCAGTTTCTTCACTGTCGTTATCATCAGCCTTAGGAACGGTGACTTGCAGTTGCAAAATACGACGATTGTCGGCGTTGGTTACTTTAAATTGGTAACCTTCTATGTCAATCGTTTCACCACGGCTTGGCATATGGCCAAATGCGTGCAGTACAGTTCCGCCAATAGTATCGGCTTCGTCTGTGCTGTAGCCTGTTTTAAAATGCTCGTTAAAGTCATCTACAGGTGTGAGTGCTTGCACTACGTGAACATGTTTAGCAAGTCGACGAATATCTTGATGTTCTTCTTCTTCGTCGTGCTCATCTTCGATTTCGCCAACAATTATTTCAAGAATATCTTCAATCGTTACCAAGCCCGATACGCCGCCGTATTCGTCAATAACAACAGCCATATGGTAGCGTTGCTGACGGAATTCGTTTAGCAATGTATCAACACGTTTGCTCTCAGGTACTACCATTGCTGGGCGTAAATAATCGCGTATTGATGGTAAATGCTCGTCTTTATTTAAGATCAGTGGCAATAAATCTTTAGCGAGTAAAAAACCTTCTACATGGTCTTTGTCTTCAATCACCACTGGAAAACGTGAGTGAGTTGAGTCAACCATCATTGGAATTAGCTCTTCAAGCGGGCTGTCGATCTCAAGAGTGATCATTTGTGAGCGCGGAACCATTATGTCTCGCACTTTAAGCTCAGACACGCCAAGCACACCTTCTATCATCTCTTTTGTTTCAGGATCGATTACGTCTCGTTCTTGCGCATCGGCAATAACTTCGACCAGCTCTTCTCTATTCTGGGGTTCCCCTTGCAACATTTGGGCTATTCTGCCCAACCACGTTTTGCCAGAAGAACCCTGGCTAGATTGCGAGTTACCGTCGCTCATTGCGTCTAATTGCTCCGTTAATTTAAATATCGTCCCGGTATGGGTCTGCTATGTTTAGCTCTGCAAGTAATTGCTTCTCGATGCTTTCCATCTCTAAAGCATCGTCACTCTTTATATGGTCAAATCCAAGCAAATGCAAGCATCCGTGAATAACCATGTGAGCAAAGTGGTCATGAAATGACTTCTCTTGCTCAATTGCTTCAGCTAATACAATGGCTGGGCAAATAATTAAATCACCAACCAAGGGAATATCTATTCCTGGTGGTGCTTCAAATTCGAACGACAGTACGTTGGTCGGTTTATTTTTACCGCGATAGTCGTTATTAAGTTGTTGCGATTGCGCTTCGTCGCTAATAACGATACTGAGTTCTGACTCGTCACGGTATTGGCTAAGGGCTTTGTCGGCCCACAGTGCAAATTGCTCTTCGCTTGGGAGGTTGTCAAACTCACAGGCTATTTGTAAATCAAGTTCGGTTGTCAAAGTATTACTCTTTAGTAGTAGGCTGTTGAAGAGCAGCAAGTGCGTCTTTTGCATTTTGCTTTTCAATGCGCTTTAGTCGCTCGCTTTCGTCGTTACGCTCGTAGGCTTCAACTATGCGTGCTACAACAGGGTGGCGTACTACGTCTTGGGCTTTAAAGTAGTTAAAGCTAATTTCGTTTACGCCATCAAGTACTTCCATTGCATGGCGAAGGCCTGAACGTGTACCACGAGGTAAATCGACCTGTGTTATATCGCCTGTAATAACCGCTTTTGAGTTAAACCCTATACGGGTTAAAAACATTTTCATTTGCTCGGCGGTGGTATTTTGGCTTTCATCTAAAATAATAAAGGCATCGTTTAAAGTACGTCCGCGCATGTAAGCAAGCGGGGCGACTTCAATGATATTTTTTTCGATGAGTTTTTCTACTTTTTCAAAACCTAGCATTTCAAAAAGAGCGTCGTAAAGAGGGCGCAGGTACGGGTCTATTTTTTGACTTAAATCACCGGGTAAAAAACCAAGCTTTTCGCCCGCTTCTACAGCAGGGCGCGTTAATAATATGCGGCGTATTTCTTGGCGCTCAAGGGCGTCAACGGCGGCAGCAACTGCAAGGTAGGTTTTACCAGTACCAGCAGGGCCAATACCAAAGGTAATGTCGTGGTTTAAAATATTAGCGACATAAACACCTTGGTTATCGTTACGTGGTTTAATAACACCACGGCGCGTTTTAATCACCATTTCTTTGCCGTAAGCGCTGCTTGATGCGTCTTGCTCTAGGGCTTTTGATTCGGTAATAGCTAAATGAACGGCTTCGGGTTCTATTTCGCCTAAAACACCACGAACTGGCTGAGTATCAACATAAAGGTTTTTTAAGATTTCTACAGCGCCGGCGCAGTTGTGTAGTTTACCGGTTACTTTAAAAAAGTTGTCACGGTGAATTATTTCAACAGCCAGGTGGCGTTCAACTTGTTTGATGTTTTCGTCAAACGGGCCACATAAAGAAGAAAGGCGTTTGTTATCGGCAGGTTCTAAATAAATCTCTAATGTTTTTAACTGATTACTCAAAATTGCTTCCTATAGTACTGCGCCAGCGTTAACTGGCGCTAATAGTATGACTAAGGAACGAAAGAAGCTACGCCAATTTCGTTAACAGTGTCTGGTTTTGGCTCTGCAGCTGCAGCTTTAGTTAAAATAGCTGAAGGCGCGATTTCACGTCGTAAGTTCATTTCTGATTCTGTACGAATTAAGTCACCACGTAAAGAGTTAGGTAGTGCTTCGGTAATACGTACGTCAACAAACTGTCCGATCACTGTGTGCGGGCCAACAAAATTTACTACACGGTTATTTTCGGTACGGCCACGTAACTCCATTGGGTTCTTTTTAGAAGGACCTTCAACAAGTATACGTTGCTCTGTATCGAACATTTGACGGCTAATTTGCTGCGCCATTTGTGTAATACGGTTTTGTAGTAAGTATAAGCGTTCTTTTTTCTCTTGCTCTGTTACGTCATCTGGCAAATCTGCCGCTGGCGTACCTGGGCGGGCACTGTAAATAAAGCTAAAGCTCATATCAAAACCAATGTCGCTAATAAGCTTCATGGTTGCTTCAAAGTCTTCTTTACTTTCGCCTGGGAAACCAATAATGAAATCTGACGACATGCTTAAGTTAGGACGAATTTTGCGTAACTTACGAATTGTCGATTTGTATTCAATTGCCGTATGGCCACGTTTCATTAGGTTTAATATACGGTCTGAACCACTTTGTACTGGTAGGTGTAAGTGATCTACAAGCTCTGGTACATCAGCGTAAACGTCGATTATATCAGGCGTAAATTCTACCGGGTGCGAGGTGGTGTAACGAATACGGTCAATACCATCAATAGCAGCAATAAGACGAATTAAATCTGAGAAGTAACATATTTCGCCATCGTGCGTGTCGCCGCGGTATGCGTTTACGTTTTGGCCTAGTAGGTTTACTTCACGTACGTTTTGCTCAGCAAGTTGTGCAATTTCAAGTAGTACGTCATCTACTGGGCGGCTAACTTCTTCGCCGCGAGTATATGGTACAACACAAAAAGTACAGTATTTAGAACAGCCTTCCATAATTGATACAAACGCAGATGGGCCATCCGCTTTTGGCTCTGGCAGGCGGTCAAACTTTTCAATCTCTGGGAATGAAATATCAACAACCGATGAGCCTTTGTTGCCTTGCACTTGTTTAATCATTTCTGGTAAACGATGCAATGTTTGCGGGCCAAAAATAACATCTACAAATGGTGCGCGTTGGCGAATAGAGTCACCTTCTTGTGAGGCAACACAACCACCTACACCAATTATTAAGTCTGGCTTGTCGTCTTTTAACAACTTCCAACGACCTAACTGGTGAAATACTTTTTCTTGTGCTTTTTCACGAATTGAACAGGTGTTAAGTAAGATTACGTCGGCATCTGTTGCATCATCAGTTAGCTGGTAGCCGTTGGTGGCATCTAAAAGTTCAGCCATTTTCTGAGAGTCGTATTCGTTCATCTGACAACCCCAGGTTTTAATATGCAGCTTTTTGCTCATTGAAATATTGCCTCGTGTTCAATTCGATAGTGGCACAAAAATGTGCTAGAAACAGGATTAAGGAGCAAGCATGCTCACTTAAAGGAGGCGTATTTTAGCTGGATACCCGCCCAGATCCAAGTATAGTTTTCATGTTTGTGATCTCAAATCAATACAGGGCGAGTTTAATGTGCTGTTAGGGATATCCTCTGGTATAAAACAAATTAATTTTGATACAATCAAAACAGACTCAAGTAATAATAAAATGATGAAAAACATGACCAAAAATAATGTGATAGTGGTTGGCGGGGGCATGGTTGGCGCGGCTATGGCGATAAAGCTGGCTCAGCAAGGCTTTAGCGTGCGCATAATTGAAAAACACCTAATAGACCCATCGCACATTCTTAGTAGCGATAAAGTGGATATTAGAGTGTCTGCCATTAATCGTTTTTCAGAAAATTTACTTGATGAATTAGGGGCAATGCCTCTTTTAAGGCAAAACCGCATAGCACCTTATCAACAATTAGAGGCTTTTGAGCGCGGTGGTGACAATTTATTATTTGATTGCGCCGACATAAACACGACACATTTAGGCCACTTGATTGAAAATAGTTTAATTCAAGCAAGTTTGTGGCAGCAATTTGGGCATTATAAGATTGAGGTTATTGAGCAATCATTGCCGGTAACTAAAATAGAGCAAACGGATGATTTAATTACGCTTGTGTATGGTGATCAAACCTATACAGCTGATTTAGTAATTGCCGCCGATGGTGGGCAATCGCAGCTGCGTGCTAAAGCTAATATTGGTATTACGGGTTGGCAGTACCAACAGCATTGCATGGGGGTATTAATTAAACTCGATGCACCGCAACAAATTAAAACATGGCAACAGTTTACACCAAGTGGGCCGTTAGCATTTTTACCAATGCAGGCACCGTACGCTAATTTAATTTGGTACGACGATGCAAATACATTGCAAGCATTTAAAGGGCTAAACCCAACTCAGTTAAAAACGCACATACTGAATAAATTCCCAGAACTTGCTGGAGACTTTGAAGTACAAACCCATGCAGTATTTCCGCTTACTCGCCAACATGCTAATAATTATTCGCAAGGGCGCATGGTTTTAGTAGGCGATGCAGCGCATACAATTAACCCACTTGCAGGGCAGGGCGTTAATTTAGGTTTTCAGGACGTAGTGGCACTTGCTGAGGTTTTAAACGAAGCAGGAGATATAGGTTGCCCACTAAAACTTAAAGAATACGAGCGAGCTCGCCGCAGGGCTAATTTATTAATGATGAGCATGATGGACGCGTGTTACTTTGGGTTTTCTAATCAAATTACGCCACTTAAATGGGCACGCAGCCAGTTTTTAAAAATGGCTAATAATACGGGGCCAATAAAAAACTGGGTTTTAAAATACGCAATTAGTGGTGATTTAGGCTAAATTTAAAGTAGATATTAGAAAGGCTCATTTATGAGCCTTTTTTTATGTCTGTTTTTAAGTCAGCAAATAGTGACTCGGCTATATTGAACACGGTTTTAATTTAACTGGTGTTACATCACTAAATCGCAATTTAATAACTTTAAAGAGCCTGTGTGTGGATAATTTTTTTACAGTAATAATTATTTTAGGTGCGCTACTGCTTGTTGCTAGCTTAAAAACAACCGTTAAAGTTTGCAAAAAAACATCGCAAAGAGCATGGAGTGTACTGCTATGCGCTATTATTTTTTTTATTATAGGGTATTGGTGGATACTTTATTATTTTTCAAACCACGACATTGCACCCGTCGTTATGAATATGGTGGCTATGTTGTTACTTGGCGGTGGTGGGTTTGTTTTTTTAGTGATTAAACTGAGCTTAAAAAGTATTCTTAAAATAGAGCAAGCAACGCAGTATCAAAAATATCAAACTGAGCACGATAACTTAACAACTCTACCTAACCGCGATAAATTTTTTAAATCTTTAAGTAAACAAGTTGAATATCCTTCCCCATTTTCACTATTTTATATCGACTTAAATAACTTTAAACAAATTAATGATGCGTTTGGGCATCAGTGTGGTGACCAACTCTTGGCTGCATTTGCCAATAAATTAAATAAAGAATTATGCGGCATTGCTAAGTTATATCGAATAGGTGGCGATGAGTTTGCTTTTTTATTGCATACCGATACAGATGAAAGCATGAATTATTGTGTAAACATTTTAAACTCAGCCGTCAAAAGTCCGTTTTGTACGAATGAGCAAATGGTTAAAATACAATTAAGTATAGGCGTAAGCCGTTTTCCTGATGATAGCCGATTGCCCGATCAGCTATTAAAAAAAGCTGACTTGGCACTGCATGAAGCTAAAAAAACATTTCAACCTTTAGTAAGTTACTCATCTGCAATAGGTAAACGAGCTGAGGACTTTTTTGATTTATCAGCCAAAATTAAAGTGGCATTACATAAAGGTGAGTTTGAACTTTATTTACAACCCATAATGGACTCTAAAGATTTACAATTACATGGCCTAGAGGCGCTTATCCGATGGCCGCAAGATGATGGTAGCTTTATTAGTCCTGAAAAGTTTATAACCGTAGCTGAGCGTACAGGGCTTATTTTTCCTTTATCGAAATGGGTTGTACAAGAAGCGGTTAACCATATTAGAAAACTCAAACTATTTGGCTTTATCGGTACTATACATGTCAATTTATCGACTAAAGATATTGAGAGTAGTGAGTTTTACGATTTTATAATTAACCTACTTACAACCGATCCTACTTTAAGTGACTCACTAATATTTGAAATTACTGAAGGTGCAATGATGACAAATATTCCGGCTGCAAGAAAAATGATGCAGCAGTTGAGTATGCGCGGGTTTAAATTTAGTGTTGATGATTTTGGTACTGGCTTTTCATCATTGTCGTTATTAAGAGAGCTGCCAATCAATCAAATAAAAATAGATCAGTCGTTTATCAAAGATATGCTCATTAACCCACCAGATTATGCCATTGTTGAGTCTACATTATTTTTAGCGAGTCGATTAAATTGTGACGTAGTAGCTGAAGGAATAGAAACAAAAGAGGTAGAGCAAGCGCTATTAGGTATGAACTGTGATTATTTGCAAGGGTATTTATATAGTAAACCGATAAATATAGATGAATTTATAAATGTTTATTTAAGTGCAGAAAAAGTAAGTTTAATTTAATGAGTATTGAGAAGTTTTAGACAGGGGAGTCAAATTGGCTGGGATACCAGGATTTGAACCTGGGAATGCCAGGATCAAAACCTGGTGCCTTACCGCTTGGCGATATCCCAACTGTAAATTTGAATTAGTTTTAGTTCTTAATAAGAACATGGTGCGGAAGGAGAGACTTGAACTCTCACAACCTAAGTTACTGGAACCTAAATCCAGCGCGTCTACCAATTCCGCCACTCCCGCATCACTAATTTGCTAATTTAAACTCTAAGCTAGAGCAATTCTTTTATCCAACTTTCCTTTGTAGAAGAAGTTGGCTGGGATACCAGGATTTGAACCTGGGAATGCCAGGATCAAAACCTGGTGCCTTACCGCTTGGCGATATCCCAACAAAGAATTCTTTATAATTTTAGTTCTTATAAGAACATGGTGCGGAAAGAGAGACTTGAACTCTCACAACCGAAGTTACTGGAACCTAAATCCAGCGCGTCTACCAATTCCGCCACTCCCGCATCAACAATTTGCCAATTTAAACTCTAAGCTAGAGCAATTCTTTTATCCAACTTTCCTTGGTAGAAGAAGTTGGCTGGGATACCAGGATTTGAACCTGGGAATGCCAGGATCAAAACCTGGTGCCTTACCGCTTGGCGATATCCCAAAAAAGAATTAATGATAATTTTATTTCTTATCAAGAAATGGTGCGGAAAGAGAGACTTGAACTCTCACAACCGAAGTTACTGGAACCTAAATCCAGCGCGTCTACCAATTCCGCCACTCCCGCATCGTTTGTACAATAAAGTACAGGTAGTTATTTTAAACTCTTCATTGAGCTGCAATTTAACTCTTGCAGAGCCATTTCTAAAAGAAGAAATGGTGGCTAAGACGGGATTTGAACCTGTGACCCCATCATTATGAGTGATGTGCTCTAACCAGCTGAGCTACTTAGCCATTGTTGGCTGGGATACCAGGATTTGAACCTGGGAATGCCAGGATCAAAACCTGGTGCCTTACCGCTTGGCGATATCCCAACAATAACAATTGATAGTTTTAATTCTTATCAAGAAATGGTGCGGAAAGAGAGACTTGAACTCTCACAACCGAAGTTACTGGAACCTAAATCCAGCGCGTCTACCAATTCCGCCACTCCCGCATCGTTTGTACAATAAAGTACAGGTAGTTATTTTAAACTCTTCATTGAGCAACAAAAAAATAAATGGTGGCTAAGACGGGATTTGAACCTGTGACCCCATCATTATGAGTGATGTGCTCTAACCAGCTGAGCTACTTAGCCATCTTTTTTTGTTAGCACTTCATCGCTGAGTGCGGGGCGTATTATGCTGATATGACCCAAATTCGTCAACACCTTTTTTGCAAAAAAACACTTAACAGTGTTTGTTTGCAGGAAAATTAAGCTAACAGGCTAAATTTTAATAAAAATGCTGTTTTTTTAGCTTCCTTAAATACGCAGAATCTTAATTAACCCTGTACTTCTTTAATTGAGCGATATTACAAAGATAGACTAGGGCCTGTTTATCTTTTGAGGTTAAATTTGCAGCAGTGTGTTTGGTATTTAGACAAGGCAAAGCCTATGTAGTGTGGTTATTCCCCATAAATAGGCGATAACGCAGAATAAATGCCAAACATGCGCTGCCCGAAGGGTTCTGCCTAGGGGCAATTTACTCTTTGTTGCTCGGTTTTTACTTAGCCCACTAGGTTACAAACCTCGCGCCGCGATTAAATAGCCCCTAGATTGAACAAATTTCAATCCTAAAAGGTCAACAGGCCCTGATTGTGCTCAATTATTATTTTTATAATACTTAAATACAAAAAAGGCTCGTAAAAACGAGCCTTTAAAAATTATTACCAAGTGAAATTGGTTTAATTTGTACTTATACGTTGAACAAGAAGTTCATTACATCGCCATCTTTAACAATGTACTCTTTACCTTCTTGACGCATCTTACCTGCTTCTTTTGCGCCACTCTCACCTTTAAAGGCAACAAAGTCGTCAAAAGCAATAGTTTGCGCACGAATAAAGCCACGCTCGAAGTCGGTATGGATTTTACCCGCTGCTTGTGGTGCTGTAGCACCTACAGGGATTGTCCATGCGCGTACTTCTTTTACGCCAGCTGTAAAGTAAGTTTGTAATTGTAGTAATTCATAACCACCACGAATAACAAGGTTAAGACCTGGCTCTTCTAGGCCAAGATCAGCCATAAACTCAAGCTTATCTTCGTCATCTAATTCTGAAAGCTCAGATTCGATAGCTGCACATACAGGAACAACAATCGCATCTTCAGCTGCGGCAATTGCGCGTACACGATCAAGGTATGGGTTATTTTCAAAACCATCTTCAGCAACGTTTGCAATATACATTGTTGGTTTAATCGTTAAGAAGTTTATAGAGCTAATTGCTGCTTTTTCTTCTTTAGTTAGTGCTAAACCACGTAAAGTTAAGCCTTCGTCAAGATGCACTTTTACTTTTTCAAGTACAGCATTTTGCTCTTTAGCGTCTTTATCGCCACCTTTAGCTTTTTTTGAATTACGGAAAAGAGCTTTTTCAGCACTATCCATATCAGCAAGCACTAACTCAGTGTTGATTACGTCAATATCGTCAGCAGGGTCAATAGTGCCTGCTACGTGTATGATGTTTTCATCTTCAAAACAGCGAACTACGTGGCCAATTGCATCAGTTTCACGAATGTTAGCTAAAAACTGGTTACCAAGGCCTTCACCTTTAGATGCGCCTTTTACTAAGCCAGCAATGTCTACAAATTCCATACTAGTGGTAAGAACTCGTTGAGGATTAACAATTTTAGCAAGTTCGTCTAGACGAGGATCTGGCACAGGTACCACACCTGTATTAGGCTCAATGGTACAAAAAGGAAAGTTAGCGGCTTCAATACCCGCTTTAGTTAGTGCATTGAAAAGCGTTGATTTACCAACGTTAGGCAAGCCAACGATGCCACATTTAAAACCCATAGTAAGATACCTTGTTTAGATTCGTTTAAACGATGTGCTTGAACCCAAGTTATTAGGGTTTAAACGAATGTAGTCTGTTTTGTGCTTTTAACACACCATCTTTTGCAAGTATTTCCATGCAACGAACTGCTTCATCAACAGCAGCATCCATTTTTTCTTGGTCTGCTTTGGCCGCTTTTCCAAGCACCCAACCAGTAACCATTTCACGATGCCCCGGATGACCTACACCAATGCGCAAGCGCATAAAGTCTTTTTGATTTGCCATTTTTGCAATAATGTCTTTTAAACCATTATGACCGCCATGCCCGCCGCCTTTTTTTAACTTGGCAACGCCTGGGTCTAAATCCAATTCGTCATGGGCAACTAAAATGTCCTCGACAGGGATTTTGAAAAAATTAGCTAAACTACCGACCGCTTTACCACTTAAATTCATGTAAGTAGTGGGGATCAATAATTTGAATTCTTGGCCTTGAATGATCACTTTGCCTGTAAGGCCGTGATATTTAGGATCGTATTTTAGGGTGCAGTTGTAGCGTGCAGCGATTTGCTCGATGAACCAAGCACCTGCATTGTGGCGTGTGTTTGCGTATTCGGGGCCTGGATTAGCCAGGCCCACAAGCATTTGAATAGAATTCAAGGTTGCGAGACCTTAAAAATTATTCTGCTGCTGCAGCGTCGTCTTCAACTGGAGCTGCTTTGTTTGCTTTGATAGTCAGGATAGACTGATCATGGCCTTCGCCTTTACCTAAATCTACAGAGCTAACGCCTTTAGGGAAAGTAAGGTCAGAAATATGAACAGAATCGCCAACAACAAACTTAGAAACATCTACTTCAATGAATTCTGGAAGTGCTTTTGGAAGACACGTAATTTCAACTTCAGTTAACTGGTGAACAACAGTTGCGCCAGCTTTAGTTACAATATCTTCACCGATGAAGTGAAGAGGAACTTTAGTTTGAAATTTATGAGTAGCATCTACACGTTGGAAATCAAGGTGAGTAAGCTTAGGCTTGAATGGGTGGCGTTGGATATCTTTTAAGATTACTTCAACAGCTTCGCCATCAACGTTAAGCGTAAGGATATGCGTGTAAAAACCTTCGTCTTCTTGTGCTTTGATCATATCTTTATGAGCAAAAGTAAGAGATAAAGCTTCTTTGTCAGCTCCGTAAAGGATTGCAGGAACTTTGTCTTCACGACGTAGGCGGCGGCTCGCACCAGTACCAGTTTCTACGCGAAGTTCAGCGTTATATGTATAAGTTTTGTTAGACATGATGTCTCCAGTTATTAAAATGTGTAGGGCCTTTGCGACCAAGGTCCCTAGCCAAAAGGCGCGCTATCATACCACCACGCCCAGACAAAATAAACATCGCTTACAAAAAAAGCGCCAAAAGGCGCTTTTATACTCAGGAATGTTTAATTTTAGTGTTCAAACATCGCTGAGATAGATTCTTCGTTACTAATACGACGAATAGTCTCTGCTAACATGTCAGCAAGCGTAAGTACCTTAATTTTATCAAGGGCTTTAAGCTCGTCAGATAGCGGAATTGAGTCAGTTACAATTACTTCGTCAATCATCGAGTCACGTAAGTTTTCTGCTGCTTTACCTGAAAGAATAGGGTGCGTTGCGTATGCAAATACGCGCTTAGCGCCATGTTCTTTAAGTGCTTCTGCTGCTTTACATAACGTACCACCGGTATCAATCATATCATCTACGATAATACAATCACGACCTTCAACATCACCAATAATATGCATTACTTGAGAAACGTTTGCTTGAGGGCGACGTTTGTCAATGATTGCTAAATCGGTATCGTTTAGTAGTTTTGCAATTGCACGTGCGCGTACAACACCACCAATATCTGGAGATACAACAACGACGTCTTCAAAGTCGCGTTCTTTCATATCTTCAAGTAATACAGGGCTGCCAAATACGTTGTCTACTGGTACATCAAAGAAGCCTTGGATTTGTTCAGCGTGTAAATCAACCGTAAGAACACGGTCAACACCAACGCTTGATAAGAAATCGGCAACAACTTTAGCGGTAATTGGAACACGAGCAGAACGTACACGACGGTCTTGGCGCGCATAACCAAAATAAGGAATGACGGCAGTAATACGACCTGCAGATGCACGACGTAGAGCATCAACCATAACGATAAGTTCCATTAGGTTATCGTTTGTAGGGGCACAGGTTGATTGCAAGATAAAAACGTCCGAGCCACGAACATTTTCATTTATTTGAACACTGATCTCACCGTCACTAAAACGGCCAACAACAGCATCGCCTAATTCAATATATAAACGTTTTGCAACTTTTTGAGCTAACTCAGGTGTTGCGTTACCAGCGAAGAGCTTCATGTCAGGCACGGTAGGGTTCCTCAGGCACTGAATATTTGGACTAACGGGCAATGATAAATACCACTGCGAGTTAACTTATGATTACTTGTACGTTACTTCATTGATCGAATATGGCGGTTAACTCCGTATGAGCAGGTGAGACATTTGCGCTTGAAGCCACAAAACCCTGCCAAGTATGGGGGAGATTTTCAAGTACATCTTGTGCTTGAACTTGACTAGCAAATTCGACAAAACAACATGAACCTGTTCCGGTCATCTTCGACGGTGCGTATTTTAGCAACCACTGGAGGGTTTTTTCAACCTCGGGGCAAAGCTTTTTAACTAAAGGCTCACAATCGTTGGTTAAAGTATGGTGTTTCCAATCGCCTATTATTTTTGGTGTGTCGCGTTTTAAATCTGGATGTGTAAATATTTTTGCGGTACTTACATGTTGGTTTGGGTGTACAACGCAGTACCATTTTTGTTCAAGTTTTACCTGGTGTAATTTCTCACCAATACCATGCGCTATGGCGCTTTGCCCTTGTATGAACACCGGAACATCAGCCCCTAATTTAAGTCCTAATTGGGCTAGAATTTCTAAATTTAGTTCTAATTTCCATAATTTATTTAGGGCTAATAAAGTACTTGCGGCGTCGGATGAACCACCTCCAACACCTCCGCCCATCGGTAAGCGTTTAATTAAATTTATTTTTACACCCAAAGAGGTTTTACAGTGTGTTTGTAATAATAAAGCGGCTTTATAGATGAGATTATCATTTAGGGGTATGTCTTTAGTATCACCACCGACAGAAATACCACCGTCTGTTGTTAGCTCAAAATGCAACTCATCACCAAAATTTAAAAAAGTAAATAAGGTTTCTAGTTCATGATAGCCATCTTCTCGGCGAGCATTAATATGTAAAAATAAATTGAGTTTTGCCGGAGCAATAAGTGAAAAAGAGGTTTTGTTATTCATACTTATTTAAACTGCCAATCGTAGAGTTGAATTTTTATTTTTATTTGTTGGTGCTTTAACGTCAGTTTAGTAGGTAACCAGTAACCTGCGTTTTGTACGTAAGTGCCGTAATCTATTTGCCATTTCTTGCCTGCATTATCAAACCATAATACTTGCTTTGCGCGGCCTAGTTCATCAACGACTAAACTTTGATCGTCAATGGTGCCCTTAAGCCAGTTATCGGCGTTATCAACAGGGAGTGTAAAACCCGTTAAACGCTTTAAAAGCTCTGCAGCATTAGTATCAAAGTACTCATCGCCGTCAAACTCTAATTCAGCACCATTTGCTGTTTGTTTAAGCGACAAAATACGAGTACCAATAAAAGTAGTCAGTATTAAATTATTGGAATTTGTTGTTTGCTGCCAATTTAAGTTTGCAGATTGACGCTCTTCTGGGCTTATAAACGCGAGTTTACCCTCGACCTGCCAAGTTTTTTGAGCAGCTAAATGTGGCTTCCAATCATCATAAAGCGTTGTTTTTGTATCAATTTGATGGGCACAGCCACCTAATAATAAAAAAAACATGAATAAAATCAAATATTGTCGAATCAAATGTTGTTCCTTACTTTCCATATTCCGCTGATTTTTGGTAAAATTACCGCCTTTGAAGTAGGGCTCAGCAATATTTGGCAAATATGACCATAATAGCACTAGGTATAAATCACAAAACCGCATCCGTAGAATTACGTGAAAAAGTGGCTTTTTCGCCTGAGCAAATTTCAGAGGCGTTGCAACAATTAAGTGGCCATGCCGACTTTAATGAAGCGGTTATTGTGTCTACCTGTAATCGAACCGAGATCTATTGTAGCCTCGCTCAGCAAAATTCCCAAACACTGTTAACTTGGCTTGCCAGTTTCCATGGTTTGGATGAACATGAACTGAGCAGCAATATATACTGCCATGAAGGTAATGACGCCATTAACCACTTAATGCGCGTAGCGTGTGGGTTGGATTCTTTGGTGTTAGGCGAGCCGCAAATTTTAGGGCAAATAAAGCAATCGTTTTTTAGTGCTAAAACCCACGATGCAATAGGGGTTACTTTTGATAGGTTGTTTCAAAAAACCTTTTCGGTAGCAAAACAAGTTCGTACTGAAACAAATATAGGCGCAAGTGCCGTGTCGGTTGCATTTGCGGCTGTTAACTTAGCAAAACATATTTATGGCAAGCTTGATCAAACCAATGTGCTATTAATTGGTGCTGGTGAAACCATTGAACTGGTTGCTAAACATTTATATCAAAATGAGCCTAAAAAAATAACGGTAGCTAATAGAACAATTGAACGTGCTCGCAGCCTTGCTGATGAAGTGTCGGCAGATGTTATCGCACTTGCACAGTTACCAGAACGTTTACATGAAGCCGATATAGTCATTAGTTCTACCGCCAGTACTTTACCTATTATTGGTAAAGGGGTGGTTGAGCAAGCGCTTAAGCAGCGCCGTCACAAGCCTATGCTATTTATAGATATTGCGGTTCCGCGCGATATAGAAAGCCAAGTAGGTGAGCTAGATGCTGCCTATTTATATTCCGTTGATGACTTACAAACCATTGTAAGCGAGAATATGGCAGCGCGTGAGCAAGCTGCACAGCAAGCGCAAATAATTATTACTGAACGCACCAAAGAATTTGCAATGTGGATGCGCTCACTCGATTCGGTAGATTTAATCCGCCATTATCGAAATGATGTACAAACAATTAAGTCAGAACTTGTAGAGCGTGCTGTTAGTCAGCTAAATACAGGTAAAGATGCAGAAAAAATTATATTAGAGCTCGCCAATAAATTAACCAATCGCTTAATGCACGCGCCTACCCGTGCAATACAAGACGCAGCGAAAAAAGGTGAAGTGGCGCAGCTAAACCAGTTGAAAAAAATGTTAGGTATTGATCAGGAATAACCGTTAAATGAAAGAGTCTGTTTATAATAAATTAGAAACCTTAGTAGAGCGTTACGAAGAAGTACAAGCGCTACTAAGCGACCCGTCGGTCATTAGTGATCAAAATCGTTTTCGTGGGCTTTCAAAAGAATACTCTGAGCTTGAAGAGATTGTAAAAACGTTTTTAACTTACAAAGAAACGCAAGATGATTTAGCCAGTGCAGAAGAAATGCTTAAAGATTCTGACCCTGAAATGCGTGAAATGGCGCAAGAAGAATATAAAGAAGCTAAAGCACAAATTTTGGTAATTGAAGATCAAATTCAAGTATTAATGTTGCCAAAAGATCCGCGAGATAACAATAACGTGTTTGTTGAAGTACGCGCTGGAACAGGCGGTGATGAAGCGGCTATTTTTGCTGGCGACTTGTTCCGTATGTACAGCCGCTATGCAGAAACTAAAAAATGGAAAGTAGAAGTTGTGAGCACCAATGAAGGTGAGCACGGTGGTTACAAAGAAGTTATTGCAAATATTAGTGGCGAAGGCGTTTACGGTCAATTAAAGTTTGAATCAGGTGTACACCGCGTACAACGTGTGCCAGAAACTGAGTCACAAGGGCGAGTTCATACCTCTGCATGTACTGTTGCGGTAATGGCGGAAGTACCAGAGGCCGAAGCGATACAAATTAATACCGCAGATTTAAAAGTTGATACATTTCGTGCATCAGGCGCAGGTGGTCAGCACGTTAATAAAACAGATTCTGCTATTCGACTTACACATATACCTACCGGTGTTGTGGTTGAGTGTCAGGATCAACGTTCACAGCATAAAAACCGTGCTAAAGCGATGTCGGTACTTGCAGCACGTTTGCAACAGGCTGAAGATGAAAAGCGCCATGCGGCAGAAGCATCTGAACGTCGTGACTTAGTAGGTAGTGGCGATCGTTCTGAACGTATCCGTACTTATAACTACCCACAAGGTCGTATTACCGATCATCGTATTAACTTAACACTTTATCGCTTGAATGAAGTGGTAGCGGGTGATTTAAGCTGCGTTATTGACCCATTAATGCAAGAACATCAAGCTGACTTATTAGCGGCTATGGGCGACGAGTAATCGTGAGCCAAACTCTTGAACAAGCTATTGCTGCAGGCGCTAATTTATTAGCACCTAGCAGCGAAAGTGCTAAATTAGACGCACAAGTTTTACTTCTACATATTCTTCAAAAACCTCACAGTTACCTTTTTACTTGGCCAGAGCATGCGCTTAATGCCGAACAACAACAGCAATTTAATACCTTTTGCCAAAGACGTTTAAACGGTGAACCTGTTGCACATATTACGGGGCAACGTGAATTTTGGAGCTTATCGCTTGAAGTTAACGCAACAACTTTAATACCTCGACCAGATACCGAAACGTTAGTAGAACAAGCGCTTGAAGTGGCTGTACCTGCTACAGCTAAAGTGCTTGATTTAGGCACGGGTACTGGTGCAATAGCGCTGGCATTGGGTAGTGAAATGCCTAATTGGCAAATTATTGCAGTAGATAGAGTAAGCGATGCAGTTGCACTGGCTACACGTAACCAGCAGCGATTGGCGATTAATAACGTTCACGTTAAGCAAAGCAACTGGTTTAGCGAGTTACATGGTGAGAAATTCAACCTAATTGTCACTAACCCGCCTTATATTGAAAGCAGTGATATACATTTAAATCAGGGCGATGTGCGCTTTGAGCCTTTGTCGGCATTAGTGGCTGATGATTGTGGAATGTCTGATATTAAACAAATAATTACACAATCACGTGACTATTTGTTATCTAGTGGCTATCTTTTAATAGAACACGGTTTTGAGCAAGGTGAAGCTGTTCGTCATTTTTTCAAAAAAATGGCATTTGTGAATATTAAAACAGTGAAAGACTTTGGTGATAATGACCGTGTAACGTTTGCACAGTGGCCCTAAAGAATAATAATTGCCTGCTAGTGCGTTAAATAATGCCATGAAGGAATTTCGACTATGATGGGTGATTTTTTATTTTCAGATGAACCAGAAGAAGCAATCAATGAAATTGAGCTCGGTACCTGGAAAGTATTAATCGTTGATGATGAACCTGAAGTTCATGCTGTGACAAAGCTAGCGTTGAGTGATTTTGAGTTTCAAAATAAACGCTTAGAATTTATTAGTGCGTACTCAGGTGCTGAAGCAAAAGAGCTTGTGAAAGAGCATCCCGACGCTGCAATTGTTTTGCTTGATGTAGTAATGGAAACCGATGATGCCGGTTTGCAAGTTGCTAAGTTTATTCGTGAAGAAGCTAAAAATAATCATATTCGGATTATTTTAAGAACGGGTCAACCCGGCCAAGCACCTGAACGGCAAGTGATTGTTAATTATGACATTAACGATTACAAATCAAAAACAGAGTTAACGGCTCAAAAACTATTTACTGTTATTATGTCGAGCCTGCGCTCGTATCGGGATATTATTTCGATTGAACAGTCACGCGAAGGGCTTGAGAAAATAATTATAGCGTCTCGTGATATTTTTTCTGCGCATTCAATAGAGCACTTTATTGAAGGCGTTATGCAGCAGTTAACATCTTTACTTGGTGTTGCGGATCAAGCAGTGTATGCAAGCACTTTAGTTGCGCAGAACCCAGAGAGTGGAAATAATAAAAAATTAATCGTTTGTTCTGGCACTGGTGATTTTGAACAAAGTGAAGGTAAAGAGCTTGAAAACGTACTACAAATTGAACAGTTGAGTGCATGTCATCAGGCACTTAATGAAAAAAGTATTATTTATAAAGATAATTACTTATTTGCGTATTGCAGCAGCAAGTATAATCACAACTCAATATTATTTATATCAGGAATCCCAAAAGATTTAACTGATATACAGCGACATTTAATTAAAATTTTCTCGCAAAATGTACAGCTTGCGTTTGAAAACGTACAGCTTCAGTCTGAAATGAGACAACACAGTAAAACTCATTGATAAGTATAAGCGGTTCTTAGCCGTTTTCTTAATTAGATTTTTATAAAACAGAAGTATAGGGGCATATGGATTATTTAGCAGTAAAGCACTTACACATGGCAATTGCGATGTTAAGTGTGATTTTATTTTATGTTCGCGCTTTTTCGCGAATGGGCAGTGGTAACTTAGCAAAAAATAAAGGGGTAATGATCGGCAGTCACAGCATAGATACTTTACTATTAGTGTCAGCACTTACGCTTATATTTATGGCTAAAATAAACCCGTTTGAACAATATTGGTTATTAGAAAAAATAGTATTAGTGGTTATATATATTGGTATTGGGGCTAAAAGTGCCAGACAAACTAAAATGACCGCTAAAGTTGCTTACGTTTTGGTTAACACTGCTGTTATTTTGGCGATAGGTTATTTAGCGACGTCTAAATCAGCTTTTTTGCTTTAAGTAATATCTGACTATTTGAGCTTTATAGTTGTTTTGTAAAGCTCAAATACGACTCCCTTTCAGAAAATATTCAAAAACATCTCTATATTGGTATATAGCTTTAAAGTTAGGTAAACTACGCCTTCGTTTTCTAAAATGTTGCAGTATTAATGACTACCCTCGGGTTTGACGAACACGATGAATCTTATCTTGATGATGCTTACGATGAATTTACACCTCCAGCGATTTACCGCTGTATTAAAGCAGAGTCAAAATGGGACCCTCAGATAGATTTAACACCATGTTATGAAACTTTAACTGACTTTGAACAGCAAATTTCAGCGCTGTGTTTAAAAGTGAGTGATGAGCACGATCGCTTCGAAAAATTATTAGATATGTTTTACAGCGATTGGCTATTTAGTGCCTCAGGCTTAAAAGTGCCTGAATACAAATTAAATACATTAAGCTATACGCTTTCTATGCGAAGTGGCTCACCAACAACGCTTGCAATTATACTTTGCCACTTTTTACAACAAGCTAACTTTGATACAAATCTTAGTCTTACGCTGGGTGATGTTGGTGTTCATGTGGCGATAAGTGATGAAGAGGGCTACATAATTGAGCCAAGCAGCGGGCAACAAAGCTGGTATATCATCCCTGAAAACGCAGATGAAGATGATGGACAAGAACAAGAGCCTTTAGAGTTAATTTTTGATGACGAAGTATATAAGCTATTTTTAGCTCAGCAAAAATGGTCTTTCATTAGCGAAAACAAATTTGGTCATGCTTTGACCTGTGTAGAGATGCTAATGGAGCTAATAGGCGACGACCCGTATGAGAGACGCGACAGAGGTTACTTATTAAATCAGCTCGGTTGCCCTAAAATGGCACGTGATGATTTACAGTTTTTTGTCGATGAGTGTCCGGACGATCCTGCAATAGAGATAATTCAACACCAAATAGAAGAACTAGAAGATAATAATAAAACGCACCATTAAGAATAGGAATAATTATGGTTGAAACTCAAAGCGCATTAATTACAAATGATGCCGTTGTGCTTGGTCTGCTTGCTATTATTTTGGGATTTATTTTTAAAACCTCAAATAGTGAGCGTCCAGCTTTAAAACGATTTTATAAATACGTACCTGCTTTACTACTGTGTTACTTTTTGCCATCACTATTAAATACCTTTGGTATTGTAGACGGTAATAAATCCAATGTTTATTATGTGGCTTCGCGCTACTTACTGCCTGCTTGTTTAATACTGCTTACAATTAGTATTGATTTAAAAGCCATTATTAACTTAGGCCCGAAAGCGCTCATTATGTTTTTAGTGGGTACATTAGGCATTGTTATTGGCGGGCCATTAGCTATTTTAGTCGTGAGTGCATTTGATCCAAGTATTGTTGGTGGTCATGGGCCCGATGCAGTATGGCGCGGTATGACAACCGTTGCGGGTAGCTGGATTGGCGGTGGTGCTAACCAAGCCTCAATGAAAGAGATGTTTGAAGTTGGTGGTGATATATTTTCTGTAATGATTACAGTAGATGTAATAGTCGCGAATATTTGGATGGCTGTTTTATTGTTAATGGCAGCAAACCATAAAAAGATTGATGCAGCTACGGGGGCTGATACAAGCGCAATTGAAGACTTAAAAAAACGTGTTGAAGCCTATCACGCTGAACACGCGCGCATTCCTACTCTTAACGATTACATGACGCTGCTTGCAATTGCATTTGGTATAACCGGTTTAGCGCATTTTTGTGCTGACTTTTTAGGTCCGTACTTTGGCACTACTTATGAGTGGGCAAAAGAGTACAGCTTAAACAGTAAATTCTTTTGGCTAATTGTTATATCAACAACGATTGGCATAGGCTTATCGTTTACTAAAGTGAGACAAATAGAAGCGTTTGGCGCTTCAAAAGTAGCTTCTAGCTTTTTATATATTTTAGTTGCATCGATTGGTTTGCATATGAATGTAACCGCTATTTTTAATAACCCAGGGTTATTTTTAGTTGGTGCCATTTGGATGTTAGTGCATGCAAGTATAATGTTAGTAGTAGCTAAACTAATTAAAGCACCGTTATTTTATATGGCTGTGGGCTCGCAAGCTAATGTAGGTGGTGCAGCGTCTGCACCTGTTGTAGCATCAGCGTTTCATCCCTCATTAGCACCTGTTGGTGTCCTGTTAGCTGTACTGGGCTATGGTGTGGGTACGTATATGGCTTATATTTGTGGATTAATGATGCAAGCAGTTGCACCTTAAGGAATTTAAATGAAAGATAAAATTATTAAAATCAACGAAATTGAACTAGCAAACAACAAACCGTTTGTATTGTTCGGTGGTATTAACGTATTAGAATCTCGCGATTTAGCTATGCGTGTTGCAGAGCACTACGTAGAAGTTACGACGAAACTCAATATTCCTTATGTATTTAAAGCGTCATTTGATAAGGCTAACCGTTCTTCAATAAATTCGTACCGTGGTCCTGGTATGGAAGAAGGTTTAAAAATATTTGAAGAGATTAAAAACACCTTCAACATACCGCTTATTACCGATGTACACGAACCGCATCAAGCAGCACCTGTTGCTGAAGTTGTTGATGTAATTCAGTTACCAGCCTTTTTAGCACGTCAAACAGATTTAGTTGTGGCGATGGCTAAAACAGGTGCAATTATTAACGTGAAAAAACCACAGTTTTTAGCGCCACACGAAATGCGCCATATCATTACTAAATTTAATGAAGCGGGTAATAATAACATCGCACTTTGTGAGCGTGGTTCTAGCTTTGGTTACAACAACTTAGTGGTTGATATGCTGGGTATGGATGACATGAAAGCAATGGCGCCTGTTATTTTTGATGCAACACATGCACTTCAACGCCCAGGTGGCCGAGCTGATTCTGCTGATGGTCGTCGTGCACAAGCTGCAGAGCTTGCGCGCAGCGGTATGGCGCTGGGTATTGCAGGTTTATTTATTGAGGCGCATCCAAATCCTAACGAAGCTAAATGTGATGGCCCATGTGCGTTAGCACTTAGTAAGTTAGAAGGGTACTTAACGCAAATGAAAGCAGTTGATGATTTAATTAAAAGCTTTGCCCCACTTGATACAAGTGCAAGCGATTTATAATTAAGCATGATGTTTATTAAAAAGCGACTCAGGTCGCTTTTTTTATGCCTTTAATATACACAAACTTATATGATGTATATAATCCCACGCATAAGAAAAACTAATTCTAAGCTTGGTTATTATGTCAAGACGGGTACCTCCATTAAACGCATTAAAAGCCTTTGAAGCGGCTGCGCGCCATTTAAGTTTTACGAAGGCTGCAGAAGAGCTCTATGTAACGCAGGCGGCAGTAAGTCATCAAATAAAAACACTAGAAGAACATTTAGGCTTAAAGTTGTTTTTACGTAAAAATCGCTCATTACTATTAACTGAAGAAGGCCAAGGCTATTTTTTAGATATAAAAGAGATTTTTACTCAGCTTATTGATGCCACTGAAAAGCTATTAGCCCGTGGTGCTAAAGGTTCATTAACAGTAAGCTTAACACCCAGTTTTGCTATTCAATGGTTGGTACCTCGTTTGAGTTTATTCAATGAGTTACACCCAGAGATAGACGTGCGAATAAAAGCGCAAGATCAAGATGAAAACTCACTGACTGATGACGTAGATATTGCTATTTACTATGGAAGAGGTCATTGGAATGGCGTACAAGCGTACAAACTTCATACCGAATATTTAGTACCACTTTGTAGTCCTATGTTATTAAGCGGGCCAAAGCCGCTTGATCAACCTAGTGATTTAGCGCATCACACCTTATTGCATGACACGACACGTAAAAACTGGAAAACGTGGATGAAAACCGCAGGTGTGCGTAACATTCAGGTTAATCAAGGGCCTATATTTAGTCACTCTTCAATGGTGTTACAAGCTGCAGTGCATGGGCAAGGTGTGGCAATTGGTAATAGTGTATTAGCTAAACCTGATATAGATGCAGGGCGTTTGGTTATTCCGTTTAATCACAGTTTAGAGAGTAAAAATGCATATTACTTAGTACTTCGTGAATCGCAAACAGAGCTTGGTAAAATAGTCTCGTTTAAAGAGTGGATGCTGAGCTTAGTAGAGCATGAGCAGGAATATGAGTATTAATAATGATTGAATGGTTTAAAAGCACGGCGCAACCTGCAATTGCACAGTTTATATTTGCGCATGGCGCAGGCGCTGGTAGCGATTCTGACTTTATGCAGCACATGGCAAAATTAATAAGCGAGCAAGGTGTTGATGTTGGTTTATTTGATTTTGAGTATATGCAAATTGCTAAACAAACCAATAAACGTAGGCCTCCCGAGCGAGCGCCAAAGCTACTTATTTATTATGAGCAAATACTTGCGCAAACGCAGCCAGATTTACCGTTATTTATAGGCGGTAAATCGATGGGCGGACGCATGGCATCAATGCTTGCGTGCAGCACAGAGCAAAGACTTTCGGGTGTTATTGCATTTGGTTATCCATTTCATCCGCCGGGTAAGCCAGAAAAGTTACGCACCGATCATTTTGCTGATATTGTTTGCCCTTTTTTAGTATTACAGGGCGAGCGAGATACATTTGGTACACGTGAAGAACTACTTACTATGGAAATGCCAAAACAGCCTTTACTCACATGGCTGACTGATGGCGATCATTCATTAAAACCACGTAAAAAAAGTGGCGTAACTGAACTGCAAAATAGAGAAACAGCAGCGTTAAGTGCCGTTGAATTTATTAAGCAACAAGTAGAGATGTGTTAAGACTCGATTAGGGGATTAGATGATTAAATTATTTTTAATGGCCGGCAGTATTTTTTGTATGCTCTCGGTTATGTTAGGTGCATTTGCTGCCCATGGTTTAAAAAGCCGTTTATCGGAGTATTCATTAGGGGTTTTTAAAACAGCTGCTGAGTATCAAATGGTGCATGGCCTTGCACTTATTGCGGTGGCTATTTTAATTAAATGGGGCATAAACCTGAGTTGGGCTGGTGGCTTTTTTATAACGGGCACACTACTTTTTAGTGGCAGTTTATATTTACTCGCTCTAACAGATATGAAGTGGCTAGGGCCGATAACACCGCTTGGTGGATTGTGCTTTATTATTGGTTGGATTGTTATTTTAGTGCAAGTTGCACGATTTAAGTTTTAAAGAGTTTAAGGGTTAATATGTCTAGTGTTGTGATTTATTGTCGTAGTGGTTTTGAAAGCGATGCCGCTGCTGAAATAACGTTTCATGCTGCAGAGCAGGGTTTTGCAGGGTATGTAAAAGCAAAGCCAAATACAGGTTATGTTGTTTACGAATGTTTTGAAGCGCATCACAGCGACGAAATAATCAAAAAAGTCGATTTTAAAAATATGGTGTTTGCACGCCAATGGTTTGCCGGCACATTACTTGAAAACATGCCAGTAGAGGACCGTGTAAGTGCAGTAGTTGAAGCTGCTAAAGATTTTACATTGTGCTCAGAGCTACGTGTAGAAACGCCAGATACAAATGAAGGCAAAGAGCTTTTAACGTTCTGTAAAAAAATATCAACGCCGCTTAAAAAAGCCCTCGAAAAACAAAATACAGTACTGCGAGAGCCAAAAGCAAACCGCCCAGTAATGCATGTCATGTTTTTAACAAACAATACGGCTTATGTTGGTTACTCGTATAGCTTTAATAATTCTCCATTTTTCATGGGTATTTTACGCCTTCGTATGCCAAGCGATGCACCGAGTCGTTCAACGTTAAAACTCGATGAAGCGTTTAATGTATTTATTCCTGAGCAGCAACGTGAATCACGCGTGGCAGCGGGTATGCGCAGTGTTGATTTAGGTGCATGCCCGGGTGGTTGGACTTATCAGCTTGTACGCCGTGGTATGTTTGTAAGTGCGATTGATAACGGTCCAATGAACGACGATTTAATGCAAACGGGGCAAGTTAAACATTTTAGAGCAGATGGTTTTAAATATCGCCCAGAAAAAAGAAATATTACTTGGTTAGTGTGCGATATGGTAGAAAAACCAACCAAAGTGACGACGCTAATGATTGACTGGGCAGTAAATGCATACGCAAAAGAGTTTATATTTAACTTAAAGCTACCTATGAAAAAGCGCTTTGATAGTGTTTATGAGTGTCTTTCGATGATCAGAAAAGAGCTTGAGAAACATGGTATTAATTACGAGTTACAAGCTAAACATCTCTATCATGATCGTGAGGAAATAACCGTTCATTTAAATGTGACTAAAGTGCCACAAAATCTATACAGCTAACATTTTCATGTGGTAGTAAAAATGGGTCGCTAGACCCATTTTTACTTTTAATTTCTGTATTTAGGACGATAGTTATCAACCCATAAACGCGTTGCACCACACACTGCAACGGGCATAACGATTAAGTTTATAAATGGTATAGCGGTTAATAGCATAACGGCAAAACCAAACCCATATGACAAACCTTGTTTAGCTTTTAAATCGTCTTTCATCTGTTTAAAGTCAATTTTGTGGTTATCAAACGCATAGTCTTCGTATTGCACAGCGTACATCCAACAGGTAAATAACACCCACAGAATTTGCCCTATGACAGGTAATATCCAAAGTAATATAAAAAAGCCAATAGCGCGGGGAAGGTAGTAACAAAGCTTTGTCCACTCACGGGCAAGCATTCTAGGTACATCTTTAACTAATTCAGAAAAACCGTCATCATTAATTTTTTGACCCGTTAAATAAAGCTCCACTTTTTCGCTTAATAAAGCATTAAAGGGGGCTGCAATAAAATTAGTAATTATAGTAAATAGCATACTGTAGCTAAATAATACGACTAATACAGCAATTGGCCACATTAGCCATTCAAGCCAGCTTAACCATTCTGGTAGCATGTTACTGATGTAGCTAAAGCTATCACTTAGCCATCCAAATAAGAAAAACAACGAACTACCAAATAGTAAAACATTAATTAAAAGCGGGATAAGTACAAAACGCTTTAACCCTTTTTGGCTAATTAATTTAAATCCCGAAAAAAAATATTCCATACCTTGTGTGATCTGCACTGTAACCTCAAAAAATATTCACCATTAGCGACAGTATAAATAGCTTAATTATTTTGAACAGTATTTTTAAGTAACAAAGTGTTAGCTTTAATACGTTGGTTTTACTCATATAGTAGTAATAGGCGTTCATAAATATGTAATTATTAATAGAGGTCGGGCTGATTGCTTTTTTACTAATAAAATAAAAAACTTAATAATCATGACTATACTTAACTTTACTACGTAGAAAAAAAGCATCTGCTTGAGGCTTTTTGTTGTATCAATATGTATAAATAATGCGAGCAAATGGAAATGGGTACTGATAGGTTAAAAAAGTTATTATCTCACCAGCAAGGTATTTTATCTAAAATTGCATTAGGGGTACCTTTAAATGAAGTACTTACTGAAATTTGTTTATCAATAGAGCAGATTATTGATGATGAATCTGCTAGGTGTTCTATTTTATCAGTTAAAGGCCAGCAGCTTTTTCATTGCGCAGCCCCTAATATTCATCCAGAGTACTGTAGTTTGCTTAATGGGGTTCACATAGGGCCAAAGGTGGGATCATGTGGTACAGCAGCATTCTCGAGATCTCGCACAATTGTAGAAAATATTGAAACCTCACCGCTGTGGGAGGAATTTAAAGATTTAGCGCTAAAGTTTGATCTTAAGTCATGTTGGTCAACACCTATTTTTTCAACTCAAGCTGATTTGTTAGGCACCTTTGCTATTTATCACAGCACCCCTAAAGCTCCATCAGAGCAAGATTTAGAATTAATAGATTTTTTTGTGCACTTTTCAAGTATTGCTCTTGAGAAAAGTAACGAATTTGAGAAGACAAAACAGCTCGTCGTTAATTTACAGCACAGTAATGAAAAATTCAAAGCCTTCACCAAAGTAATGCCTGATCTCATCCTCATCTTAAGTGAAGATGGTGTATATACCGATATTTATGGTACCTCTAATGAGTTACTGCTTGATTCGACTACGGATCTTATTGGTGGAAACGTTCAAGATCTGCTTCCTCAAAAAGATGCGCAGATGATAATGGACGTAATTGAAAAAACACTTTCGACTAACGAGATGCAAATATTTGAATATGAATTAAATGTCCCGAAAGGGAGTATAGTTTTTGAAGGCCGAGCTGCTGCATTAGATCATTACCATCCTAACAATCCTACAAAAAGGCATATAGTATGGATGGCCAGAGATATTTCAATAAGGAAAAAAGCAGAGCAAGAAGTCCATAAACTCGCTTTTTACGATCCATTAACTAGCCTTCCAAATAGAAGAATGCTTAGCGACAGATTAAGCATATGTGTAGAAAATGTAAAATGTACCAAAAATATAGGAGCATTATTATTTTTAGACCTAGATAACTTTAAGCGTATTAACGACTCGCTAGGGCACAGTGCGGGCGATGAAGTACTTGTAGAGTTATCAAAAAGGTTAAGCGAAATAATAAAAGGCTCCGATACGTTGGCTCGAGCGGGCGGTGATGAATTTATTATTCTACTTAAATGCGTTGGGCAAAATACACAGCAAGCTAGCCTTGAGTGCAAAAGCGTTACTAAAGAAATTCAAAAAGCTTTTCATGATAAGTTTGAAGTGGGCAAGCTTGCGTTTCAAGTAAGTTGTAGCATCGGTATTTGCCTAATTGATAGCGTAAATACACAGGCTGGCAATATATTAAAATTTGCAGATACTGCTATGTATCGCTCTAAAAAGAAAGGGGGTAATAGCAGCAGCTTTTACGATCCAGCCTTGCAAACATTACTTGAAAAGCAAACAGAGCTAGAAACCGACATAGTGAGAGCGATTGCGTCTAATGAGTTTTGTGCTTACTTTCAGCCACAGATGAATACGCAGGGGGATGTTGTTGGTGCTGAAGCTCTCATTAGGTGGAACCATCCTCAAAGAGGGCTGATAACAGCAAACGAATTTATACCTATTGCGGAGCAATACGGACTTATTCAAAAACTACAAAATATTGTTTTGCATGATATATGTATTTTAATTAACGAGCTTAAAGTAAGCACTATCATTGACGACTCGTTTAGTGTTTCAATTAATATTAGTCAAAGTCAGTTCAATTCATCAAATTTAAAAGGTGAGCTGTTCAACACTATCAATAAATTTGATATTCGAGCATCACAAATTAAGTTAGAAATAACCGAGTCAATGCTCTCTAGTGATATAGATTATACAATTAGGCAAATGAAAGAGCTCATTGCGGCTGGCTTTTTATTTTCTATTGACGATTTTGGAACAGGGTACTCTTGCTTAGCTTATTTAAGTGCGCTTCCTGTTAAAGAATTGAAAATAGATAAAAACTTTATTGATAAAATTTTAGATAATGGAATTGGCTTTAATATTGCGCAAACAATTATTAGTTTAGGAAAAAGTTTAAACTTAGCCGTAGTTGCAGAGGGCGTAGAAACAGCAGAGCAATATGACTTACTTAAAAAAATGAACATTGACACTATGCAAGGCTACTTAGTTGCAAAGCCGATGGATAAAGAGCGTTATTTAAAATGGCATAGTGCTAAAACCAATCTGCAATAATACTAAATCAATTTTTGGGATTAAATCTGACGCTAACAGTGTTAAAAATTTCTGATATACGACTGCGTAGATGCAGGAAGTAGATCAATCCAGAAGCAATTAGTGATAACAACTAAATAACGAAATTTTTGCCTTGTTATCGACACGGTTATCTCCAAAATTGATTACTTAAAGGCCAATATTTATTAATTGCTAATAACCAATAACCAATAACCAAGTAGAAACTTCGTATGTGCTAGGTCATTTTTGCTTTTTCTAGCTGCTAGAATTACCCAAATTATATGCTAAATAAGGACTAAAGATTTTTTGGTTAAACAATGCTAAGCTACGCCCGCTTGAATATATTATTTAAAGCTTAGTAAACTTATAACAATGAATGGAAGCTTTATGCAGTTAGTCGATTTGAACCCTAATGATCCCGATGTAGTAAATGTATTTGACGATATAGACCGACTTATAAATTCTTTATATCCTGTTGCTACAGCGCAGTCTCTGGAGTTAAACGAATTAACCTTACCCAATGTGTATGCTATTGGTTTAAAAACTGATGAAGGTATTATTGCCTGTGGTGCGATTGTAGAGAAATTTGATACTCAGCCTTATGGCGAAATAAGACGTTTATATGTAAAACCAAGTCATCGTGGTAAAGGGCTATCAAGACGTATTATGCAGATTTTATTACATCAAGCTGGCGAAAAGAAAATCCCGTTAATACGTTTAGAAACAGGTCCAAAACAAATAAAATCAATCAATTTATATGAAAATTTAGGCTTTAAACGCTGTAGCAGTTTTGGCTCATATGTAGATAACCCACAAAGTGTATTCATGGAATTAGGGCTTAGCCAATAAGCTTATTAACGCTACGACATGTTAAAGCTTAATGTGTCGTAAATATCAGGTCCATGATCATTCATTTTATTCTAATTTAGATTAGCTTAAAGAAGCTACTTATTATTGCTTTGCAATAAACGCCATGAGCAAACTAATCACTATAAAAATGCTTTTATGGTGATGCAAAAAATACTTCACTGTTTTTAACACCTGTCTTCGTATAAAATCTGCCTCGATAATTAGTGACTAACTTACAAAGCGAGAATTTTTATCTTTTCTAAAAGTAGCAATAAACAAATGAGCGAAATAACAGTAGTAACCCACAATGGTAATTTTCATGCAGATGACGTTTTTAGTATTGCGGTACTTAAACATGTTTTGCCAACGTTTAAACTGGTACGTACTCGCGATAAAGCGCTTATAGAAAGTGCCGGCTTTGTAATTGATGTAGGTGGCGAATACGATCCTGAAACTAATCGCTTTGATCATCATCAACGTGGTGGTGCAGGCGAGCGAGAGAATGGCATCCCTTTTTCATCATTTGGTTTAGTGTGGAAAAAATACGGCTTAGCGCTATGTGATGATAACCAAGCTGTTGCTGATAGAGTGGATTCAGGCTTAGTTTCAACCATTGATGCCATTGACTGTGGTCATGTTGAAGGTGTATCAAAAGGGATAAGCCTGAGCCAAACAATCTCAATGTTTAATCCTACATGGGAAGAAGAAAGTAACTTTGATATCTGTTTTGATGAAGCTGTTGAATTTGCAGCTCGCATGCTCATTCGTTTTATCGCCTCAGCTCACGGTAGTGTAAATGCAAAAGCGATCGTTGCTAAAGCAATTGAAAATGCAGAAGATGCCAGAGTAATCGTGCTTGAAAAATACACACCGTGGAAAAAAACAGTGCATATTTTATCAAGCGATGCGTTATACATGGTCTACCCATCGCATTCTGGGCAATGGATATTACAAACAGTACCCGTTGAGCCTGGCTCGTTTGAAGATAGAAAGCCGCTTCCTAAAGCATGGTCAGGTTTATCTGATCAAGCGTTTGTAGATGAAACCGGTATAGACGACGCTGTGTTCTGTCACAATGGTTTATTTATAGCGGGCACTAAGTCGTTTGAAAGCACAATGAAACTTGCCACTATGGCGCTTGAAGTGTAATTAATGCTTTGTAGTAAGTAATTGAACTAAAAATGAAAATAGTATAAAGTTCGAATGTTACACTTATGTTTCTTCGGTTTTTGATGTATTTGAACTAGATCAAATTCTTATAAGGACGAAGCTATAGTAGCTGGGCATAAAATCTAAGCTCAGTTACAAACTAATTAAAAGAAGAAATACAAATGAAAAAATTACTGCTTATTATACCAACTGTTTTATTACTAGCTGCATGTACCCCATCTGTGGATGATTATGTTGAAGATCCTGAGCTTTTATCTGAAGCAATGCAATCGTGTTCAAAAGCAGCAATGGAAGGTAGAGAAATACTTGGTGACAAGTGTGATAACGTAGCTAAAGCTCAAAAAAAATTAGTAGATAATGTACTTAAAGGTTTAATGAATTAATTCATTTTAAAGCTATATTATTTAATATTTTAGCTCCTCAATATGTTTCAAGTATTGCGGAGCTTTTCTATTCTTAAAGATGCATATTGATTTACAACGCCGCAAAATTTGTTCCTCAAATATACTCATAAACTCTCTCTTAGCATCACAAATATTATGCGGAAATATTTATTAAATCCTTATTTTATACGTGTTACCGAGCCGTGATTGATTAGCTAATTGTTTAACACCAAAAATCACTCGTTACGAGTAAAAATACTTGTTGGACTTAAATCTCTATTTTTCTTTTAATGCGCGCAATCAGCCGATACTCATTATTGGCATTAATTAAATAAAAGAGAAAGATAAATGAAAGAAACAACATCACTAGAACAAGCTCGTACGAGCTACAATGTTCGTCATTGGAGCCAAGGTTTTTTTGGTATTAATGATCAAGGTGATGTGTATGTTGCGCCCAAGGCTCATGCACCAGAGCAAACTATTGCATTAACAGATATCGCAAAGCAACTACAAGATAAAGGTTTAAGCTTACCTGCTTTAGTTCGTTTTCCGCAAATTTTACACCATCGTGTACACAGCTTATGCGGCGCATTTAATACAGCGATTGAAAACTATGGTTACCCTAAAGACTACTTATTAGTTTACCCAATAAAAGTAAACCAACAACGTGAAGTGGTTGAAGAAATAGTAGCAAGCCAAGCACAAGTAGAAAAAAAGCAACTTGGTTTAGAAGCAGGCAGCAAGCCTGAACTACTTACGGTATTAGCACTGGCTGAAAAAACCAGCGCTGTTATTGTATGTAATGGCTACAAAGATAAAGAATACGTACGTTTAGCACTTATTGGCGAAAAGCTAGGTCATAAAGTGTATATCGTACTTGAAAAGCTTTCTGAGCTAGACATGGTACTTAGCCAAGCAAAAGAGCTTAACGTAAAACCACGCATTGGTATTCGTGTACGTTTAGCGTCGCAAGGTAAAGGTAAATGGCAAGCGAGTGGCGGCGAAAAATCAAAATTTGGTTTATCTGCATCGCAAGTTTTGCATGTAGTTAATCGTTTAAAAGACGCAAACCAGCTTGATTTACTTCAGCTAGTACATTTTCACTTAGGCTCACAAATGGCGAACATTCGTGACGTACGTTTAGGTGTAAGCGAAGCTGCGCGTTTTTACTGTGAGCTACGTAAATTAGGCGCAGAAATTGATTGCCTTGATGTAGGCGGCGGTTTGGCTGTTGATTACGACGGCACGCGTAGCCAGTCGCATAACTCTATGAATTACAGCTTAGCTGAATATGCAAATAACATTGTGTACACCATTGGTGATACATGTAAGCAGTATGAGCAACCAATGCCGACTATTATTTCTGAGTCGGGTCGTGCGCTTACAGCGCATCATGCTGTGCTTATTTCCAATGTTATTGGTACTGAAAGTTATACGCCAGAAGAGTTAGTAGCGCCAGCGGCAGATGCACCACTTTTATTAAAAAATATGTGGGCATCGTTTGTACAGTTAACTGATTTAACGGATGACCGTGCATTAATTGAAATTTATCACGACAGCCAAGGTGATTTAGCTGAAGCGCATAACCAATTTGCACTCGGTTTATTAGACTTATCGCAGCGTGCGTGGGCTGAGCAAATTAATATCCGTATTTGTTATGAACTTAACAAGCACATGGATAACAAAAACCGTTTTCATCGTCCTATTATTGACGAGTTAAATGTACGTTTAGCCGATAAGTTTTTTGTAAACTTCTCGTTATTTCAATCGCTTCCTGATGCATGGGGCATTGATCAAGTGTTTCCGGTATTGCCATTAAGTGGCTTAACGCAAGCACCAAAAAAACGTGCTGTATTACTTGATATAACCTGTGATTCAGATGGCGCACTTGAACATTACGTAGATGGACAAGGTATTGAAAGCACATTACCTGTACCAGAGTTTAGTGCTGATAAACCTTATTTAATGGGCTTTTTCTTGGTGGGTGCTTATCAAGAAATTTTAGGTGATATGCATAACCTGTTTGGCGATACGCACAGCGCAATTGTTAATATGGATGAGCAAGGCGTTGCAAGTATTACCGAGATAAACCAAGGCGACACTGTTGCCGATATGATGCGCTATGTACATTTAGATGTTGAAAGTTTTCAGCAATCATACGAGCAGTTAGTAAGCACTAAAATTGAAAAACACGAACAGCAAAGCGTTTTAGACGAGTTGCAAAGCGGCCTTGATGGCTACACTTATTTAGAAGAGTTATAAGCAATGTCGACTTTGTTTGGTCACGCAGATCACTCATTGTACTCAAATGGGATGACGTTTTTGCGTCGTCCTATGGTGCAAAATATTAATGCAATTGATGCAGACGTAGTCGTTTTAGGCTTACCGTTTGATTTAGCGACATCGGGTCGCCCTGGTGCACGTTTAGGTCCTGATGCGATTCGTCGTGCATCGGTTCATTTAGCATGGGAAGACACTAAGTACCCGTGGACGTTTCCGTTGTTTGAGCGTTTAAAAGTGGCAGACGCAGGGGACTTTACTTACCCTGTTGGCGATCCTGAGTATTTTACTGCGCAACTAGAAATGGCTGCTGAGCAAATACTTCGCCAAGGTAAAACGTTATTAGGTTTAGGGGGCGATCACTTTGTGACGCTTCCGCTGTTACGCGCTCACGCAAAAATACATGGCAAAATGGCGCTGGTACATTTTGATGCGCACACAGATACCTATAGCAACGGCTCGCGATTTGATCACGGCACTATGTTTTATCATGCGCCAATGGAAGGGCTAATTGATGTTGAGCACAGTATACAAATAGGTATTCGTACCGACTTTGATCAAAGCAAACATGAGTTTGCTGTGATTGATGCAATGCATGCCAACGATTTACATGCAAATGATATTGCAGCGCAAATACTTGAACGAGTAGGTGACCTACCTGTTTACTTAACGTTTGATATAGATTGTTTAGACCCTGCGTTTGCGCCTGGTACAGGCACTCCTGTGTGCGGTGGTTTAACGTCAGATAAAGTACTTAAAGTACTGCGTGCGCTAAAAGGCATAAACATGGTAGGTATGGATGTGGTAGAAGTATCACCTTCGTACGACCAAAGTGAGCTTACCGCAATTGCCGCAGCAACCATTGCGAGCGAATTACTGCATTTGTGGACGCATAAAAATAAGTACTAATTTTACAAATTTTGTACTATAAAAAAGGGTATGCGCAGGCATACCCTTTTTTATTTAGAGATATCGATTATTCTGCAGCTTAATTTCCTTTAACCAAATAACGCTTAGCCCAATAAGAGGCAGGTTAGTAGTAACAGGGTTAAATGCTTCAATAAGTAATTGTGGCTGCACTGCAACTACAGCGAGTAAAAGGCCAATTAACGCTAAAATATTTAAAATTACTAGGTGTTTATTTTTATAAAACACAAATAAACACAATCCAAATATAATTTCACCAACACCCGCCGAACGTGTAATTAAGTCAGACACTTCTGCTGAAAAACCAGCACTGCCAGTCATTAATTTTTCAAGTGGTGCAATATGATAAAGCTTTGGAAAAAGGCCATGATATATCCAACTTAAACTCACTATGTAGCGAGCAAGTTGAATATAACTGCGATTATTTCCTAGCATTGTCAATACGCTCTTGTGCACTTGGGTGGCTAGACAAGTACTCTAAAAAGTCATTTACTTTTTCTAGGTGTTCGTTTTCGCTGGTATGGCTTTCTTGTAGGGCCTCTATTGCATCAGCAAAGTCATTACTCGAATACCCAAGCGACTCTAATTGAGTGAGAGCAAAGCTATCTGCCTCGCGTTCCATATCTCGTGAAAATCCTTGCTGAGCAAACGATGCACCTGTACCTAACGCAACCTCTGCAACCCCTTCTAAATCACCAAATACAACCGCTAACACAATCGTACTTGCGGCAGATTGTGCTGTAATACGTACGCTATGCTGGTGGACTACATGGCCCATTTCGTGTAGCAATACCGCTTTTAGTGCATTGGGTTTATCGGCAAGTAAATTTGCTAAATCATCTGTGACCACGATACGGCCATGGGGTAGTGCAAACGCGTTAGCACCAAAGCTGTCTGATTTATAAAACGATAATCTATAAACCGATTGATCAAGCGATAACGCATTAAGCATACTTGTAAAATGTGCTTGTACTTTAGTTTGCTGCTCTGCGGGCAGCTCACTTGGGTCAAGCGCAATCTTTTTAATTAGTGTAAAGCTTTGCTCCCCCATTTGTTCCACAACATTACGTGGCAGGGTATCAACACTGTAAACAGCAATGGCCGGTACCGCTTTATAAAGTACTAACCACATAAAAAGCGGTGTAAATATGACTGCGGCTAAAATTGCCCATTTACTTTTTTCAAGGCGCTCCATTATGTGATGGTTACTTTCTTTAAATGGCCATCTGTAACTTACATCAAGAGGGATAAAACGACTGCCATCTTCAAAGTTTAGTTCGTCGGCAAGTCCTGCCATCCCCGAACTTAATTTTAGACTTGAGATTGCGTGGCGAGCTATAACGTGTTCATCATTGATAACTTCAACGTGTGTGTCGCTAATAGTTGCAACACACACTTGATAGTTACTCGATGCGATGGGGAAAAAATGTCCCTTTACATGCATAGTGAGCTCTTAAGTTAGAGAAAGGTCAATATCAAATACGTTTGCAGCTTCTTCAGCAAATGATGACTGCTGTTCTTGCGCGGTATCGACTAGGTTTAATGCACCAGGATAAATAGTGACGTTAGTTACATCAGCGAGCATTTTTGATGTACGTACTTTTGTCCATGGGTATGCAAGCCCTAAAGAAAATACAATAGCCAACATGTTAGTGAGTAGTAAAACAGCGAAAGGAATTGGTTTTAGCTCTGATTTAAATGTAGCAACGCCTTCAAAATGGCTGTTATCAAAAATGTGATTTCTAATAGCTGCGTGCCATACAGCAGAAACAATGGCAATCATTAGCACATAGGCAATCATCATAAAGATAGGAAGGATAGCCATAGCAGCAGAGTTTTCTAAATTTTGTTGATTTTCAACATCTAATAAATTGAGGCCAAATAATCCTAAAATTCCCATAAATACCACCATGGTGATAGAGCTTACTACAAAGCAAATAAGCGCTGTTAGGTAATAGGTTTCGCCTTTTAGATTTACAGTAAGTGGTTTGTCACCGTAACTAATATTGCTATGGATATAGCTATCAATACGTTTTATAACATAAGGCATTAATAAATAAAGCGTAAATATGCTGGCGATAGGCAAAAGTATAAAGTTAACAAAGGCTTCGCCATAACTGCCTTTAAAAGCAAAGCGAACATTACGATGGCGGCTCATACGCAGATTAAAACGTAAACCTTGGTTAATAATCCATGGCATTAAAAAGATAAAGCCAAAAGCAATAAACAAGCCTAAAATAGGCATAAAGCTGATAGAGAAAGTGTAAATAAAAAACACAATAATCGCTAAAATCCGACCTTTCAAAATCTGTATTGGCGTTGCTAGGTAGTCAAAACTATGACCATCTATGCGGGTGTGGCCATAAAAATAACGATGCGTACGTACTTTAGCCCACGCTGAGTATATGCCAAGCGTAATAACGCTAAGTAATATATTTACAATCCAAATACCAAAAAACTCACCGCCTTTACCACTAAACTGCACTTTTCCGCTAAAAATAGGTTCAGCTGGCTCATTTATTGGTGGAGTTGTTTCAGAGGGGGTAGGGTGTATTGATTCCATTAAAATTATATCCATGTTTTTTTTGTTAATTTACCTATTTTTAGTGCAAAATTCAATATTTATAATGTTTGCAGCTTTTCTGCAAGCACCTAAAATAGGCAGTGCATAGGTTTTTACACTCATTATTTAATGCGCTCCATAAATATTGTTACATGTCGTGTTTTTAAACTTGCTTACCTTTTAATATTTAATTAAACAACTATAAATAGAGTTAGTTGTATTATAAATATAACGTTATTAATTATGTATTAAGCGCGCCGAGGTACACTTAAGTAAGTTGATTTATATATCAAAATAATTAATTGTTACCGTTATTAATTGTTACCGTTATAGTGCTGTAAGTTAAATGAAATTATTGGTGCTTATCATCGTTGAAATAATATTAGGATACTTATTATGCTTCACGCGGTAGTTTTGGGGGGATTAGAATTTAGCCCGCTGATTGTTTATTTCCCAATTGCGTTTATTTTAACAGCGCTGACTCGTTTTGTTTTGCATCGATTAGATTGGCACGATCGTATTTGGAAGGTGGCTTGGTTTGAAGTGTCACTATTTGTTTGTTACTTGGCACTGGCCGTCTATTTACTAAGTGGAAGATAAATTGAATGATTAACTATCTGCGTATTACTTTTACTATAGTGGTTGTTATAGCTGCGGTTTTTGCTGGGCGTTGGGTGTGGACTGACTACATGCATACTCCTTGGACACGCGACGGTCGCATTCGAGCCGACATAGTTACAGTTGCTCCAGACGTTTCGGGTTGGGTTACAGCTTTAAATATTAAAGATGGTCAAAGTGTGAAAAAAGGCGAAGTTCTTTTTAATGTTGATCAAAAGCGTTATCAAGCAGCGCTTGATAAAAGTAAAGCCAATAAAGAAAATGCGCTATATACATGGGAACTTGCTAAACATAAATACGAAAGGCGTGTTGAGCTAAGCACCCAACAGGCAATAAGTGAAGAAACACTAGAATCAACACGTATCAACACCAAAATTGCTGAGGCAAATTATAACCTAGCTAAAACAGAGCAAACAATTGCGCAATTAAATGTTGATAGAACTAAAATTGTTGCGCCTGCATCGGGGCAAATAATTAATCTAAATTTACGCCAAGGTAACTATGTAGCTCAAGGCACACCTGTGTTTGCTATCGTGCAGTCAGATTCATTTTACGTAACGGGTTACTTTGAAGAGAGTAAAATACCGCTTATTTATCCTGATCAAAAAGCTAAAATAGCGCTTCTAAGCGGTGGTAAGCAATTAACGGGGCATGTAATGAGTGTAGGTAAAGCAATTGCAAATACGAATACACAAAGTAACGGGCAGCTTTTACCACAAGTACAACAAACATTTAATTGGGTACGTTTATCGCAACGTATTCCTGTTGATATTAAGTTAGATTCATTGCCCGAAGATCCACAGTTAAGCGCAGGAATGACCGCCACAATACATCTCGCTACACGTTAAGGGGAAGACAGTGGGCGTTGTATTAAAAAATTTGTTTTTTCCTAAAAAACAGGCAATTATTTTTGCGACTAAGGGCGTTATAGCGATGGTAATGGCGCTTACTATTGCTATGTGGCTTAATCTTGAAAGACCTTATTGGGCGTTAGTCTCGGCTATATTTTTGCAATTACGCCCGCAAAGCGGATTGGTTATTGAAAAAGCAATTTGCCAAATAATAGGCACCATAGTGGGTGGTTTATTTGGCATATTGCTTTTAACTCAGCTAATTCTCTACCCTTATTTAGCGCTCGGTGCATTGGCATTATGGTTGGGGGTAAACTCTGCGTTATCGGCAATGGTACGCCAAGCAAACTTTGTTTATGCGTTTGCAATGGCAGGTGTAACAGCCGCTATTATTGTACTTTTAGTCATGGTTACTCCGGCAATGGTGAGCAGCCAAAGCATATTTGATATTGCACAAGCGCGCGTGAGTGAAATAGTAATAGGCTCAATATGTGCAGGCCTTGTGAGCCATTTGTTTTGGCCTGTAAAAGTTAAACACTTACTGCAAGTACAAGCGCGGTC
The DNA here is from genome assembly GCF_011378845.1 of Pseudoalteromonas sp. Z9A4. Lineage (NCBI taxonomy): Bacteria > Pseudomonadati > Pseudomonadota > Gammaproteobacteria > Alteromonadales > Pseudoalteromonadaceae > Pseudoalteromonas > Pseudoalteromonas sp. Z9A4. The sequence goes on along the minus strand of NZ_WTLA01000004.1, from coordinate 15,345 downwards.
GGTTATAAACCAAACGTTAGATTATTTAGTAACTGAGCTTGATTCTAAAGGCTCGCACGAAAATCGCCATCAGCAAATTGATGGCATTATGGCAACATTAGGATCTATAAACGAAGACTCCAGCGCAGTAAGGTACGAAGGGCCAAAAGGTCCAGGGCGATCACGTGCTGCAAATCAATTGTCGCAAAAAGTACTTTCTTTACTGGCTTCAATTCAAATAATTGGTCGCCTGCAACGAAACCACGCAGACCTTATTACTCCCACATTAGACAAATTAATAAGTAAACTTAAACACGTATTCGCGCAAATTAAAGAATCTGACGATTTTGATTACTGCGCCGAACAAGTTAAAATGCTACGTAAAGAGCTAACCGACTATAGAGCAAATACGGTATGTGATTCGCCATTTGAATCTCACATGCTCAATGTGAGTTTAGAAGTGGCAGCCGACTTAACAATTTTACTACGGGCATACAGAGCTTTAGAACAACGCGATAAAACATTATTAAATACACCCAGTATGCTTACATATCGCGACCCATTAGCTGGCATTATTGTTGGATTTAGAACTGCTTTGGTGTTTTCTATCGGCGCATTTATTTGGATTAATACAGGTTCTTCAGCTGCATTATTAATTATGATTTTACCGGTCATATTTTCGATAATGCTGGCGCGAATACCCTTGGCTATTTTACAGGTTGTAATTAAACGTTTGTTGGCAGGTATAATTGTTGCTACTTTTGTGACTATTTTTTATGCGCTAAATTTACTGTCGCAAAGTGGTGGGCAATTAGAAATATTGTTGCTTGTATTAGCTGGCCCGTATTTTTTGGGCTTGCTGTTGCTCGCTGATCAACAAACATTGCCATACGGCTTAGGGTTTTGTATTCCATTTACTATTTTGGTTAGGCCCAGTACGGATATGAGCCTTGCGTTTTCAATTGATTATACACTTAGTTCTGCAATCGCTATTTTTGCTGGCGTGAGTATTTTATTTTGGATTTTTCAGTTATTTACAGGACCAAGTGTTCAGTTACTTGTTCATCGTGTTTTTAAGGCTACCTATAAAGATTTACTCGAAATAAATACCCATCAAACTCCGAGTATTTGGTACAACCGCCGCATGGCTGATAGGTTAATCCGTTTAACTAATTACGATCAGGGTTCACACTCACGCGCTATTACCGATCTGGCTCTAACCGGTCTAAACTTAGGGCATGCCTCAGTGCGATTAAAATCAATTTGCGAAAACCTTGCTGGTGACACAAAGCTAAAATACTTAAATGAGTGGCAACGCACGTTGGCTGATGCATTTATGCTTGCTACCAAAGGTAAGTTTGATGAAAACTTTAAGCAAGCGTCTGATAATCTTTATAACGAATTAGCCGCATCTGTTGGTGATTCAAACCAATTAGAAGCAATAAAAGGGATGTTTATTCGCATTAATCTGACCTTTGAAAGAAGTGCCAGCAAGATAAATTAACCTCATTCGCTGCTTTTCGAGTTCAGATGTTATAACGAAATCTGTTATACTTGATGGACAATTTTATGGGGCTGTTATGATTTCAAAAAACCAACTCAAACTTATTCGCCAACTTGGCCAAAAAAAGTACCGAAAGCAATATAATCAATACCTTGTACAGGGTGAAAAAAACGTACTTGAGTTATTAAACAGCCCATTAAATGCGGTTAATATTTTTGCTACTGATGAATTTATAAATGCGTACCAAGGTGAGTATCAGCACGCTAATTTTATTGAAGCGGATGAAGAGACCCTCACTAAAGCAAGTACATTAGTTAGCAATAATGCAGCCATTGCTATTGTTGATATGCCAAGGGCGGCTTTACCACAATCAAGTGGCTTAATACTCGCGCTTGATGGCGTATCTGATCCTGGTAATTTAGGCACTATAATTAGAGTAGCCGATTGGTACGGTATTAAACATATAGTAACTAGCACCGACAGCGCAGACGCTTACAACCCTAAAACAATTAGCGCCACAATGGGCTCATTTGTAAGGGTATCGGTAAGCCAAGTAGATTTACCTGATTACTTACAGTCTTTAAATTTACCTGTTTACGGTGCTTTTTTAGATGGACAAAGTGTACATAAAACCCAATTTACGGGCTCAGGCGTTTTACTAATGGGCAGTGAGTCGCATGGTATACGCGAGACATGTGCAAATTTAGTGACCAATAAAATCACCATTCCCGCTTTTGGTGGAGCAGAGTCGCTTAATGTTGCAATGGCAACCGGTATTATTTTAGATAACTTTAAACGACAAGCTTAATCTATTAGTAAATTATGGGTTAAATTGTTTATGACAAATAACAATAATAAATTGGTAATAACAATAAGATGCGCTTAAGCACCATTAAATTAGCGGGCTTTAAATCGTTTGTAGAGCCCACTAAAATTCCATTTCCTGATCAAATGACGTGTGTTGTAGGCCCCAATGGCTGTGGCAAATCCAACGTTATTGATGCAGTACGATGGGTGCTAGGCGAAAGCTCTGCTAAAAACCTGCGTGGCGATGCCATGACCGACGTTATTTTTAATGGCTCAACTAATCGTAAAGCCATATCGCAAGCTTCTGTAGAGCTTGTTTTTGATAACGATAAAGGTAGTCCTTCAAACACATTTGCCGATCGAAACCAAATTGCAATTAAGCGTTTAGTAACGCGCGACGGGCTGTCGCTGTACTTTTTAAATGGCAGTCAATGCCGTAAGCGTGATATTACCGATATATTTTTAGGTACAGGTCTTGGTCCGCGTAGTTACGCGATTATTGAGCAAGGGATGATCTCGCGCTTGATAGAAAGTAAACCACAAGAATTACGCGCATTTTTAGAAGAAGCCGCTGGCGTTTCTAAGTACAAAGAGCGCCGCCGCGAAACACAAACACGCATTAAAAGTACCCGCGAAAACCTTGAGCGTTTGTTAGATGTGCGTAAAGAGCTGCAAAGCCAGTTAGATAAATTGGCTGTGCAGTCGGTTGATGCAAAAAAATACCGCGAGTTAAAAGCGCAAGAGCGAACGTTAAAAGGGCAAATTGCGGTTTTAAAATGGCAAAAGTTACATCAGCAGCAACTTGAAAAAAGTGCCCAAATTAAAAAACTTAATGGTCAAATTTCGTTTTTTAAAACCGCTAATTCAGGGCATGACGATGTACTTGCAAGCCTAGAGGGGCAAGTACAAGCCCAGCAAGATAAACTAAGCGATGCACAGCATCAGCAACATGTAATACACACAGAGCTTACCCGCGCTGAGCAACAGCAAATAAATGTAAAGCAACAAACTCAAACGCTTAAACAAAATTTAATTAAATTACAGCAACGCCAAACCCATAGCACTGAAGTTAAAACGCAGCAGCAAATTGTGTGCGAGCAACTAAATGAAACCCTGCAAGAGGCAAGTGAAAACGCGTTAATGTGCGAAGAGCAAGTTAGGAAGTTAACGCATGAGCTTGAGGAATTATTAGCACTGAAGCAGCGCTACAATACACACTGGCAAACTTTGTGTGAGCAACAGCAACAACTTAATAATAATGCGCAACTGCATAGCAGTCACATTAAACAAACTCAGCAGAAAATAAGCCACGTTAACGAGCAACTTAATCAGTTAAATGCGCAGCTTACTGACTTACAAAGTAGCGATGTAGAACAACAATTAACGCAGCAAACACAGCAAACACAAACATTAACCCAAGAACTTGCCGCTAAACAAACAGCGCACACGCAGTGCAGTGCTCAGCTTGAAGTGCAAAATGAGCGTGTTAATAACTCACAAAAGCAATATTCGACGCTTACTCAAACAATAAACGAGTTAAAAGCTAGTATAACAGGGCTTAAAAGTACATTAGGGCTTGATGAAGAAAGTGAAAGTACTAATGGTTTGTTTAATCAGCTAAGTGTTAAAGAAGGCTTTGAGCCCTTAATAGAGCAAGCACTTAAATCGCTAGAGAACTTAAATGTAAGTCAGCAGCAAGCTGATAATAGTGTGTGGCCAATTAGTGGTAAGCACATTGCTGAAAATAGCTTAGCTGCATTCATAACAAGCGGCGTGTACCCAGATCATTTAACGCGCATTGCTTATAGCGAGAGCGGTGATCTAACGCTCTTAAAAGATGCTTATTATACAGCCGTTATGGATAAAAACGGTGCTTTATATGGTCGTAACTGGCATGTAAGTGCCGATCGAAATGCAGAAAACTCATTACTTTTAAAACATAAGCAATTGCAGGATAAAGCTCAGCAGTTAACCAATGCCGAGGATGAGCTAAAACAAGTAACACACACTCGTGATGAACATACAGCTGATCAAATAAAGTTAATTAACGAGCAAAGCGAGCTAAAAGAAGCCATACATGAGCTTGCGCAAAATATAGCAGTAGCCGGTACACGCAGCGATATGCTCAAACAGCAAGTAGCGCACTTTAAGCTGCAACTAGAAAAGTTACAGCAACAAAAACAGCAATTAACCACTGCGCTTTTGCAATTAAATAAAGTGCTTGATGAGCAAACAGAGCAATTTGAAGTGTTAAATGAGCAGCAACTTAACTTAGCGGATGAGGTAGACGCTGCAAATAGCCTGCGCTCACAAAGTGATAAAAGTTATAGCGAAGCATTAAGCATGCTTGAGCAATATAAAACGCAAGCGCATAAGGCAACGCTCTCAGAGCAAAAGGCACGCAGTGAATGGCAGTTAAGCCAAACCAAATTGAGCCATGCAGAGCAAGAGCACGTTAGTGCATCTGAAGGTGCGCAAGAATTACTTAATGAAATAGAAGAGCTGCTGATCCCAGAGCAAGAACTGGGCGATAAAATAACGCAGTTTTTAGCGCAGCATCAAAAAGGCGAGCAGGCACTGGTATTGCTACAAAAAGAATTAGCTCACGCTAAAGAAAGTTTAAATAGCAAGCAAGCAAGTCTTAAAAACTCACAAGGTGAGCTGGTGGGCTTGCAAGAGCAGCATCAAAAGCTAACAATTGAAGAGCAAAGCTTACTAATAAAAGCGCAAGTTGCGCTCGAGCCATTAGAAGAGCTAAAGCAAAGCTTAAAAGCAATACTTGATGAATTACCTGATTCATTGAATTTAAGTGCAGCGCAAAATCAGTTAACCGGATTTACTAATCAGTTAGATAAATTAGGTGCAGTAAACTTAGCGGCAATTGAAGAATTTGATTTAGCTAAAGCACGCAGTGATTATCTTGATAATCAATTAGATGACTTAACAAAAGCGTTAAATACCCTTGAAGGTGCAATTCGTAAAATTGATAGTGAGACCAAAACACGCTTTAAAGCGACGTTCGATCAAGTAAATGAAGACTTTGCAGAGCTATTTCCTAAAGTTTTTGGTGGTGGTAGTGCGTATTTAGAATTAACCAGTGACGATTTACTTGAAAGTGGTGTTAGTATAATGGCACGACCACCTGGTAAGAAAAATTCAACAATTCATTTGTTAAGTGGTGGAGAAAAAGCGCTGACCGCATTATCATTAGTGTTTTCTATATTCAGGCTCAATCCAGCTCCTTTCTGTATGCTGGACGAAGTAGATGCACCATTAGATGATGCCAACGTTGTGCGTTTTTGCCGTTTGGTTGAAGAAATGTCACAATCAGTGCAGTTTATTTATATTAGTCATAATAAAATTGCGATGGAAATGGCAGGTAGATTAACAGGTGTTACTATGGCAGAACCTGGCGTATCGCGTATGGTTGCTGTAGATATAGAGCAAGCTGTGCAACTTGCACATGCATAAATTTTTATAACAAGTGTATTAGTTTTTCATTAATATACAGGCTTTAGGCATATCAAATAATAAAAGGTGAGGGGATGGCCGAACAATTAAGATGGGTTTTAATCGTTATCAGTGTAGTTGTCATTGGTGGTTTATTAATACATGGATTGTGGTCTGTGAGAAAAAAAGACCGCCCAGAAGTATCTGATAACGAGCGGGTTGAGCCATTACAAGAAAGCGCACCGGCTTCATCTAAGCCTTTTCGTAATGAGGCTGAGCCAAAAGAGCCAATGCTAAGCGAACGTGATGAGCCACAGTTTGGCGAGCTTAACTTTGATGCAAATGAGCCGCAAATAGATACAAGCGTGCCAGAAGTGCCGATTGAAGATGACCTAGAAATAGTTGATGACCTAGAAGCAAAAGAGCAAAGCGCTGAAGAAGCACCTGCCCAAATGTCTGACTTTGTTATTGTACATATTCAAATGCCAGAAGAGCTTAGTATGCAAGGCAGTAAATTATTGCCAGCAGTTAACACTTTAGGTTTTAAATATTCTGAGGAAGGCTTTTTTAATCGCCACTTAGATCCGGCTGGTCAAGGCCCTGTTTTATTTAGATTAGTAAATATGTACAACCCAGGTACGTTTGATATTGATAATATGGAACAATTTAGTACCGCTGGGGTAAGCTTATTTATGACATTACCGTGCGACGGCGATGGTCTAGCTGCATTTAATATGTTGCACAGCGCAGCTAAAAAGTTAGCGGATGAATTTGGTGCGCAAATTTTAGATGCTGAACGAAATGAAATGACAGTAGATCGCGTAAGACAATATGTTGAGCAGGTTCGTTCTTTTTCAGCGTAAATAACGCATACATTATATTTTTATAAGCCACTGGACGGTGAATCGTCAAAGTGGCTTTTTTTATGTTTATTGAGGTTTAAATGTCTAGCAGCATTAGTGAGCAAGTTAATCATCTTCGTACTACATTAGAGCAACACAACTATAATTATTATGTGCTCGACACCCCCAGTATTCCTGATTCTGAATACGATAGGTTATTACGCGAACTAAGCGCACTAGAAACCGAGCATCCTGGATTTTTAACCGCCGACTCACCTACACAAAAAATAGGCGGTGCAGCACTTAGTAAATTTGAGCAAGTAGCGCACCAAGTACCCATGCTCTCACTTGATAACGCCTTTAGTGAAGAAGAATTCACTGCGTTTAATCGCCGCATAAAAGAGCGCTTAATGAGTACTGATGAGCTTACTTTTTGTTGTGAGCCAAAACTTGATGGTTTAGCTGTATCAATTATTTATCGCGATGGTGTGCTTGTACAAGCGGCTACTCGAGGTGATGGTTTTACCGGTGAAAACATTACTCAAAATGTTAAAACCATTCGTAATGTACCGCTCAAGCTACGTGGTGATTACCCAAAAGAGCTTGAAGTTCGCGGCGAAGTATTTATGGACAGCGCTGGCTTTGATAAATTGAATACTGAAGCAGAAAAACGTGGTGATAAAGTATTTGTTAACCCGCGTAATGCAGCAGCGGGGAGTTTGCGTCAACTCGACTCTAAAATTACCGCTAAACGCCCACTCATGTTTTATGCGTACAGCACCGGGCTTGTTGCTGATGGCAGCATTCCTGAGGATCACTATCAGCAATTAGAAAAGCTGACTGATTGGGGGCTACCTTTGTGCCCAGAAACAAAATTAGTTGAAGGTCCAAAAGCCGCGATCGAGTACTACAGCGATATTTTAACGCGCCGTGGTGAGCTTAAATATGAAATTGATGGCGTAGTAATAAAAATAAATCAAAAGACCTTACAAGAGCGTTTAGGCTTTGTAGCACGTGCTCCTCGTTGGGCTATTGCGTATAAGTTTCCGGCGCAAGAGGAAATAACCCAACTACTTGATGTTGATTTTCAAGTCGGTCGTACTGGCGCCATTACACCGGTTGCACGTTTGAAGCCCGTTTTTGTGGGTGGCGTTACCGTATCAAATGCAACGCTTCATAACAGTGATGAAGTTGCACGTTTAGGCGTAAAAGTAGGTGATACAGTTATTATTCGCCGTGCTGGAGATGTAATCCCACAAATAACGCAAGTTGTACTTGAGCGCCGCCCTGATGATGCCAGAGATATCGAATTCCCGACGACTTGCCCAATCTGTGATTCTCATGTTGAAAAGGTTGAAGGCGAAGCTGTCGCTCGTTGTACGGGTGGGCTTGTATGTCCTGCACAACGCAAACAAGCAATTAAACACTTTGCGTCACGCAAAGCGCTGGATATAGACGGCCTTGGCGATAAAATTGTTGATCAGTTAGTAGATAGAGAACTTATAAAAACACCCGCTGATTTGTTTATTTTAAAACAAGGACATTTTGAGTCACTTGAACGAATGGGACCTAAGTCAGCCAAAAATTTAGTAACAGCCCTTGAAGAGGCGAAAGGCACTACGCTTGCTAAGTTTTTATATTCATTAGGTATTCGCGAAGCAGGTGAGGCAACAGCACAAAATTTAGCTAATCACTTCCTTACCCTTGAAAATATAATAAATGCCAGCATTGATAGTTTAACGCAGGTAAGTGATGTAGGCGAAATAGTTGCAACACATGTTCGAGGCTTTTTTGATGAAGAGCATAATTTAGAAGTTGTTAATGCGCTTATAGAGCAAGGCGTAAACTGGCCAGCGTTGAGTGCACCTTCTGAGGAAGAACAGCCGCTCGCTGGGCTTACATATGTACTTACAGGTACGCTTAATACACTTAATCGTAATGATGCAAAAGCCCGATTACAACAACTTGGTGCCAAGGTGTCTGGTAGCGTATCGGCTAAAACAGATGCGTTAGTGGCGGGTGAAAAAGCAGGTTCAAAACTCACAAAAGCACAAGACCTAGGCATAGACATACTAACTGAAGACGATTTGATTAAACTTTTGGAAAAATATCATGGATAGTATTTTACATTTTTTAAATACACTGCAGTTAAGTACTGGGCAATGGCTACTTGGTTACGTAAATAATATCGCTATGTTATTTACGGTATGCTTAGTGTCATTATATGCAAACGACGTGATCAAACTAACAAAAAGCACGGTTTCCCGATATAACTTTGTCATTAGAGTGTTGTGTTTTGTATTAATTACCGCTTTTGGCTTTGGCTTTATGGTTGTTTGGTTAAGCCCACTTATAGCCAAAGGGTTGTTGTTTTTTGGAAAAAAATGGCTGACAGTCACACTCATAATCGCATTTTTTGTCCTTGGTACAATTGCAGATAAAAAAAATCAACTATGAGCCGATACGGACCCGAATACTGGGATAAGTATGGGAGCTACCGGACGCCTGTTGCATTTCATTTAAGTGTGCTTGTGCTATTACGCAGTTATTTTATTTGGGTTATTGCGGCTTTGAGCCGCAGACCCGAACTGGATTTAATGTCGCTATTTTTTAAAAATAAAAATGACTTCTTTATCGCAATCGCGATTGGGAGTATTGCAATAATACCGACTATTTTATTTTGTTTACGCAGACCCCGAGACTCACACAGTACGAGTGATAGGTTAGCAAAAATATGGCGACATATGCGCTGGCCTCTTATTTTATGTGCCGTTGTTGATTTAACATGGTTAAGCATTCAAGCAGCGCATAGCCATTATCGATTTTCATCATTTTTAGCAGTACAAATGATGATAGTTTTATGGGTACTGTGGTATTTGGTTAAAAGTCGTTACTTAACCGTTTTTTTTAATGACTGGCCCGAGCCGACCGAAAAAGCATCAGAATAAAAAAAGCGACTTTAAAAGGATTAGCTATGGACGCTGCAAATAAAAAAATAGCGATAGCGATGTCACTAATAGGGTTAGTGCTCATTATTTTAATGATTGCCACTGAGCTTTTAGAGTTTATGTGGTTTAAAGCGTTACTTGGGTTGTGGGTGTTTGTTTTTTGCTCAAGCGTTTATAGGTTAACGCCTCTATTTAAATCAAGAAACCGGTTAGAGGATTTTATTCAGAGAGATGCCCAACACTTATTACTTTTTAGTTTGATGGGATTTTTTGATAAAAAGCACGGCCCAGATTGGTTAGTTATTGAGAGTATAGAGCGTATAATGACTAAGGATGACGAGCTAATAATACACAACAATAATGAGCACCAAATAAGTGTTAGTTTACCTGCAAAAAAAGCAGAACTAGATAGTTTTATTAAACGAATACTTACTAATTCAGAAAAGCAAAATATTACCTTTAGCTAGGGAATTTACCTTTACGGCTGAACAAGCTTTAGTTTTAACGGTCAAAACTCTTTAGCTGATCTTTAGAGTATTCGATAACGTAATAATTAACCGTAATTTCTATAGCTATATAGGCTACGGTTAATTAACTATTCAATGAGGTTATTATGTTGAAGTGGAATGATGTTATTAACTTTGCCATTAACGGCAATCCTACCCCAAGTAAAAAAGTAATCAAAACTGACGAGCAGTGGCGGATGCAACTATCAGAAGATGAATATTACGTTACACGTAAAAAGGGAACAGAGCGCCCAGGTAGCTCGAGTAGTTGTACATTACTCGAACCAGGTAAATATGTGTGTATTTGTTGTGATAATTTATTGTTTGATGCAGATGAAAAGTTTGATAGCGGCACTGGTTGGCCGTCATTTACGCAACCAGCGACAATTGAAGCAATTGGTTATGTAAGCGATACAAGCCATGGTATGCAGCGCATAGAGGTGATTTGTAACGTGTGCGATTCGCACTTAGGCCATATCTTTCCAGATGGTCCATTGCCAACAGGCTTACGTTATTGCGTTAATGCCGCATCAATGAAAAAACTCTAATATTTTATTTACTAGCACTTTGAATATCTAAACTCATTTCCTTTGCTATGTGCAAAATCTTATCTAAACGCTGCGTCTGATCTGCCTGTAATTTAGCTTTATCGAGAAGGACGTAGCATCTTTTAGCAAGTTCGATGTTAAATGAGCTGCCAGATTGCTTAGTTGAATCAAATAGGCACTGTAATAAATTAAGTGCGATACTTTGATTACGAGGCATAACCCTAAATGCTTGTGTAAAAGCTTCCAGAGCAGTATTTAATTGGCCTCTGTTAAATTGATGAACGGCATGGTTGTTAAGTTCTTTCGGACCCATTTTAATATCGCGTCGCTCACTTTGTTGTTGCTGAATATAACGTAAGTAAGTTGTGTCGTTAATTGTCGGATGCCTTTCGCAGTGACTAATTATTTTAGTAAATAAGGTCTGCGCCTTTTGATGAAAGCCTAATTCATGAAATGCTTTTGCTTTATCAAGTGCCCCATCGACCGAGTGGATATGAGCATCGTCATCATCAAGTTGCTCTATTAACTTTTTCGCCTTTTGATGCTCGTCTTTTAAATAATGTAACCGAGCATTAAGTATATCAATTTGTGCCTGATTTTTACTATTAGGGAACTGTTCTTTCAAGTCATTAATATACCTATTGGTTTGCCTAGAAATTCGTTGTATTTGATCCGTTTGATCTGTCGTTAATGCGAAGTCGATACCTGCACGTGCTGCATTTAAATACACATCCGGATGGTCGTGTATTGAGTGCTTTGCAAAGGTGGCAATATCTTTTTGAGTTAAATAATTTTTTTCGTAGTCGTGATTAATTAGCGACACATTACTTAGCGATTTTTGGCGTGTAATATTTCGTGGTGCAATTTCTGCTGCTTGACTTAGAAATTGTTGTGCTAAATCATATTGATTTAGTTTTATTTCTAATCTACCCAGTAAATCGAGGGCAACTAAACGAGTTTCTTGACGCTCTAACATTGTTGTAAGCATCCGCTGCGCCAAAATATGCTCATTATTCGCTATAAGCGCCTCTACTAAGCCAACCTTTGCCCAAGCAAATTTTTGAATGTTTAGTACAGATTTAAAAAATTCTTTTGCTTCTTGAGCTTGTTTTAAGCGAAGTAGAGCATCACCTTTCAAGCGAAGCAAAATAGGGCTGTAAATATTGTTTTTCTTCCCCAATGCGATGTCAATATGTTTAATTACTTTAGAATCGTTACCGTCATCAATAAAAGTGTATATCGCTTTTAAGTCGTGTTTGCGCTTTAAAATTCGTTCAATACGTGTTTTAAGTTCTTGCACTGTAAAAGGTTTTACTAAGAAATCATCAGGTTGGAGTTCAAGAATACTATGAACAAGCGATCCACTGGTTTCTGAAGAGATAAAAATAAACCCAGTCGAATTCTTTATGAGTTGTTTTACACGTAATTCTTCATAAAGTTGATAGCCATCTTGATGCTTATTTAAATTGAACGAGCAGACAATTAGATCAAATCCTTCATTTGAGCACTGCTCTTTTACAGAGTTTGCGTGATCGGCAAAACGCAATTGCTGAAAGCCAAGCCTTTCTAACGATTGTTTCATATAGCTTTGAGTAAGTGGTTGCTCCTCGACTATAAGTATTTTAGCTTTTGAGTAGATCTTAGTTGGCATGGGCTTAAGCGTTATTGTATTTAACACAGACTATAATCAACAGTTTAAGTGCTTACAAGGGAATTTGAATGATAGCTGTATTTATTAGGTATTTAATTTTTTCTAATACGTTTTTCTAGCTATAAAGCCTAATAGTACGATTAAAAATTGTATAGATAATAATAGGTTCGACGGGGGATCGTGGATTTGATACCTGTGACCCCGCTATTGTTTGTAAAGGGTGGCGATGCTATTTCTCAAACTGCTGAGTTAATTACGTAGAATTTATGTATTGAGTTTTTATAAAGTTATTAAATGTATCTAACATGGCAAAGAGGAGTTATTACTAGAGGAATTATCTGATGATATTTATATGTGGTGGGTGATACTGGACTTGAACCAGTGACCCTCGCCTTGTAAGGGCGATGCTCTCCCAACTGAGCTAATCACCCACATATAATAGGTATAACTGTTATTAAGTTATTTTTATCAATTAACAACTTAATGTGTAATTTGGTGGGTGATACTGGACTTGAACCAGTGACCCTCGCCTTGTAAGGGCGATGCTCTCCCAACTGAGCTAATCACCCAAATTACATTTTAATATGCACCACTGTAAATAGTGGTGGGTCGTACTGGACTTGAACCAGTGACCCTCGCCTTGTAAGGGCGATGCTCTCCCAACTGAGCTAACGACCCATATTAAAATTTTAAAACGCGACTATTAACATAATAATAGGTTTATATGTGGTGGGTGATACTGGACTTGAACCAGTGACCCTCGCCTTGTAAGGGCGATGCTCTCCCAACTGAGCTAATCACCCACATATAAATTAAAACACTACTATTAAGATAAATAGTACTGGACTTTAACCAGTGAACTTCGCCTTTACTTGTTAACAGAGGTGATGCTCTCTTTTTTCTAACTGAGCTAATTACCCATTTAGATACTTGTAATATGCACCATTCTAGGAATGGTGGGTCGTACTGGACTTGAACCAGTGACCCTCGCCTTGTAAGGGCGATGCTCTCCCAACTGAGCTAACGACCCATATTACTATTTTAAAACGCGACTATTATATAATAATAGGTTTTATATGTGGTGGGTGATACTGGACTTGAACCAGTGACCCTCGCCTTGTAAGGGCGATGCTCTCCCAACTGAGCTAATCACCCACATATAAATTAAAACGCTACTATTAAAATAAATAGTACTGGACTTTAACCAGTGAACTTCGCCGTTGCTTGTAAGTAGCGGTGATGCTCTCTTTTTTCTAAATGAGCTAACTATCCATATAGAATTTAGATGTGAACACTTTAATTAAAAAGTGGTGGGTGATACTGGACTTGAACCAGTGACCCTCGCCTTGTAAGGGCGATGCTCTCCCAACTGAGCTAATCACCCACATCTGAACAACATCGCATTGCTGCGTTGTTGTGGGGCGCTATTATAGATAGAGTTGAAAATGTGTCAACACTTGAATGATAAAAATGTACTGAATGAAGGTTTTATAAACAATAGGATACAGTTGAAGTCTATTTTATCATCAAATTTGATATTGCAGTTCAATTAAACGCCTAAAAGTGAGTAGAAATTATAATCCTATTAATCTTAAATTTAGTTTTACGATACTCATTGTTTTTTTATTGGAGTCGTTTTTATGATTATGAACAAGATGAATTAGCATTAGGGCGAGTTATTTAGTGGTAGAGCTGGTCTTTAAAAATAAATTTAATTTAAACTTCCCAAAACAAATCCTATTTACAGTATTCTTAAACTCTATTTTTGTACTTACTTTATTTCTATAAGCCAACCTAGCCAATTCGTAAAGACGCATTCTTCACTTCTAGCCCTTCGGGTTAAGACTAAATAGATCACATATAACTAGGGCGTGTTGACCTTTGTGGATTGAAATTTGTTCAATCTAGGGACAATTAAATCGCGGCGCGAGGTTTGTAACCTAGTGGGCTAAGTAAAAACCGAGCAACAAAGAGCTGATCGTCCCTAGGAAGAACCCAAAGGGCAGCGTATGTTTGGTATTTATGCGGCGTTATCGCCTATTCATGGGAATAACCACACTACATAGGCTCTGCCTTGCCTAAAAACCAAACATACTGCTGCAAATTAACCCACCAAAGATCAACACGCCCTGAAGTTTTGTACAAAGAATTACGAAGCTACAATGCTCTTTAAAAAATGTTCTTCAAACAATAATCGAGTATTTCTCAGTACGAGCTAAGCTGGTTATTATAAGTAATTGTAACTTTTAAAGGATTAAGGCGATTGGCGAGGCCTAAATTGGTAGTTTTTTAGATAAGTTAAATTTGCATATAAATGTATACCTTTGCTTTGATGCAATTTTGTTGCATTAAATAGGGGAGTAGGGTGTTGTTAAGTATTCGCTGCGATATAGTGATGTTATTATAAGCAGTAGGGCTAGAATCTTATTCAAATTGTATTTTTTAGCACGCTTGATAGCCAGTTTGTTGAAAATTAAACCATTTAAATAAAGCTAGGTAAAAAACTGTTGACTTTATTTTGGGTGGTGCATAGAATGCGCCCCGCACTAAGCGATACACGATGTGTTTATCACGACGGGTATTGATTAAGTTGGGGCCATAGCTCAGCTGGGAGAGCGCTTCGCTGGCAGTGAAGAGGTCTGCGGTTCGATCCCGCATGGCTCCACCAAAAATTAGTGTTTTGTCCTAGGGTAGCAGTTTTCTGTGTCCCCATCGTCTAGAGGCCTAGGACACCGCCCTTTCACGGCGGTAACAGGGGTTCGAATCCCCTTGGGGACGCCACTTAACTTTTATTAGTTAAAGGCGGTTTTACCGAGAAAATAGCGTTACAATTAAAGCTCGAGTCTTTACTTGTATTAAACGCAATTACCTTAAAGCTCATGATGTGAGTTAAACTTATCAACTGTCCTAGTGACACATTTATGTGTCCCCATCGTCTAGAGGCCTAGGACACCGCCCTTTCACGGCGGTAACAGGGGTTCGAATCCCCTTGGGGACGCCACTTACTTATTTTAAATAGGAAAGTGAAGTGTTATTAAGAAAGCTCGCCTGAAACGAGTCTAAAAATTCAGTTGTCCTAGTGACACATTTATGTGTCCCCATCGTCTAGA